>NZ_CP120212.1:1225000-1602500 GCF_005144435.2 Agrobacterium leguminum | reverse complement strand
ACCAAGGTGGACGCAATGAAAGTGCGCCTGCCGGGCGGCAAGTCGCTTTCCGGCGAGGCGCTGGCGCGTTTCTCCGATGAGAGAAAGCGCATCGACAATCTGCTGAATATTGACGAAAAGCCCAATCAGGTGGCGAGCCGCTGATCTGCGGGCAGACCCGAACGACAATCCCGATCATGTGAAAAGGGCCCGGTCATATAAAAAGGGCTCCGTTTCCGGAGCCCTTTCATTTTATGCCGCATCGGCCGTTTCAGCTTCGGCCTCACCCTTGGCGGGCTTGACCTTGAACAGCAGCCGGTCCGTGCCCGAGGTCACCTTGACCCGCGATCCATCCGGGACTTCGCCGCCGAGGATCATTTCGGCAAGCCTGTCCTGAACCGCCTTCTGGATCACCCGCTTCAGCGGACGCGCGCCGTAAGCCGGATCGTAACCCTTATTGGCAAGCCAGTTGCGGGCATCCTCATCCAGTTCGAGCGAAATCTTGCGATCGCCGAGCAGCGAGATGAGGCGCTTCAGCTGGATTTCGACAATTGCACCCATTTCGTCGCGCCGCAGGCGATGGAAGAGGATGATATCGTCGATACGGTTGAGGAATTCCGGCCGGAAATGCGACCGGACCCGCTCCATAACCAGGTCACGAACCGAATCCACATCGTCATTGTCGCCCATCTGCGTCATGAATTCCGAACCGAGGTTCGAGGTCATGATGATGATGGTGTTCTTGAAATCGACGGTGCGGCCCTGGCCATCCGTGAGGCGGCCGTCATCCAGCACCTGCAAGAGGACGTTGAACACGTCCGGATGCGCTTTCTCGATCTCGTCGAACAGAACGACCTGATAGGGCCGGCGGCGAACCGCTTCCGTGAGCGCCCCACCCTCTTCGTAACCGACATAGCCGGGAGGCGCACCGATCAGCCGGGCAACGGAGTGTTTCTCCATATATTCCGACATATCGAGGCGAACCATCGCGGTTTCGTCGTCGAACAGGAAGCGAGCGAGCGACTTGGTCAGCTCGGTCTTGCCCACGCCCGTCGGGCCGAGGAAGATGAACGAACCGATCGGCCGGTTGGGATCCTGAAGGCCGGCGCGCGAACGGCGAACTGCCTTGGAAACCGCCTGAACGGCCTCACCCTGCCCGACAACGGACTTGGCAAGCTCGTCTTCCATGCGCAGCAGCTTTTCGCGCTGGCCTTCCAGCATCTTGTCGACCGGAATACCGGTCCAGCGGGAAACGACATGGGCGATATTGTCCGCCGTCACCACTTCCTGAACCATCGAGCCGGCACCGCTGCTATCGCGGGCTTCCGCCGCAGCCAGTTCCTTTTCGAGACCCGGAATGATGCCATAGGTCAACTCGCCGGCGCGCTGAAACTGGCCGTTGCGCTGGGCAATCGCCAATTCGTTGCGGGCTTCGTCCAGCCGCTTCTTGAGATCTGCGGCATGGCCGAGCTTCTGCTTTTCCGCCTGCCAGCGGGCCGTCAGCGCATCCGCCTTTTCTTCCGTATCGGCCAACTCGTCCTCGAGCTTCTTGAGGCGGTCGGCGGACGACTGGTCCGTTTCCTGCTTCAGGGCTTCGCGCTCGATCTTGAGCTGAATGATGCGACGATCCAGTTCGTCCAGTTCCTCCGGCTTGGAATCCACCTGCATGCGAAGACGCGAAGCGGCCTCATCCATCAGGTCGATTGCCTTGTCGGGCAGGAAGCGGTCGGTAATATAACGGTTGGAAAGCGTCGCAGCCGCAACCAGGGCCGAATCCGAGATACGGACCTTGTGATGCTGTTCGTATTTTTCCTTCAGGCCGCGCAGGATCGAGATCGTGTCTTCCACGGTCGGCTCATCCACCAGCACGGGCTGGAAACGGCGGGCAAGGGCCGGATCCTTTTCCACATGCTTGCGGTACTCATCGAGCGTGGTGGCGCCGACGCAGTGCAGCTCACCGCGGGCAAGCGCGGGCTTCAGGAGGTTGGACGCATCCATCGCGCCATCCGCCTTCCCGGCGCCGACCAGCGTGTGCATCTCATCGATGAACAGGATGATGCCGCCATTTTCGGCCTGCACCTCATTGAGCACAGCCTTCAGACGCTCTTCGAACTCACCGCGATATTTCGCACCGGCGATCAGCGCGCCCATATCGAGCGCCATCAGCTTCTTGTCCTTCAGACTTTCCGGCACGTCGCCATTGACGATGCGCAGCGCAAGTCCTTCGGCAATCGCCGTTTTACCGACGCCCGGTTCACCGATCAGGACGGGATTGTTCTTGGTGCGGCGCGAGAGCACCTGAATGGTACGGCGGATTTCATCGTCACGACCGATCACCGGGTCGAGCTTGCCTTCGCGGGCCTCTTCCGTCAGGTCACGCGCGAACTTCTTCAACGCATCGAAGCCCTGTTCGGCATTGGCGCTGTCGGCCGTGCGGCCCTTGCGGATGTCGTTGATGACCTGATTGAGCGCCTGCGCGGTTGCGCCGGCCTTCTTCAGGGAAGCCGAGGTGGTGGCGGAGCTTTCAATTGCAAGCGCCTGCAGCAGACGCTCGACAGTGACGAAACTGTCGCCGGCCTTCTTTGCGAGATCTTCCGCGGTCGAGAACACCTTGGCGAGTGGCGCGGTAAGCGAAAGGCCGCCATTGCCGCCGGAAACCTTGGGCAATTTGGCAAGCGCCGCATCATTGGCAAGACGCGCCTCCTTGGCGTTGCCGCCGGCGCGCTCGATCAGCGATGCCGCCATGCCCTGCTCGTCATCGAGCAGAACCTTCAGAACATGTTCGGGCGAAAACTGCTGATGGTTCTCCGCCAACGCAAAGGTCTGCGCCGATTGCAGAAAACCGCGAACGCGCTCGGAGTATTTTTCAATATTCATAGTCGAACCTCCATAGACCGGCCCGCCCGCTTTCGGCACGGCTCCGGATGTTAGGGTTGAGGCTCCCTCAAAAGGCAAGCCCCGCTGCGACAGCCGTGCTTAAAGGATTTCACGATTGCCGCCTCTCGATGGTCGGTTGCCGGCGAATGCGGCTTCCGTCCGTTCTGCACGAATATGGGAGGCATTTTCATCGGTTTAAAGGGAGAAAAACCCATCATCCGGGAAATTTTCATATGATTTGACAGGCATCAATTCGCCACATGAAACCACGCCGATTGCTGGCTGAATATTTACCGCCAAGCACCAAAAGCAAAAAACTCCGGCAAGCCGGAGTTTTTCGATCGCAGAGTGGTTTGCAGAAGCTGCTTATTCGGCAGCGTTCTCAAGCGTGGCAGGTGCCGCCTCTTCACCGGCCGGCGCATCTTCGCCTTCGGCGCCTTCCGCAGCGGCAGTGCGGCGCGGGCGGCGCTGGCGCGGTCCGGTTGCACGGCGCGTCTTCGGTGCGCGTTCGCCAGCCGGAGCTTCCGCCTGCTGCTGCTCTTCCTCGACGGCCACTTCCATGGGCGTGCCTTCGATGACGGGCTGCGGCGCCTGGCTGGCGTCGTAAACCGGCGGCTGCTGTTCGGCGGCTACCTGCGGCTGGCGCGGCTGACGCTCCTGCCGTTCGCGGCGGTCCGGGCGCTCACGACGCTCCTGACGCTGTTCGTTCCGCTCAGTACGCTCCTGACGTTCCGGCTGCTGCGCGCGCTCGGCCTGTTCGGCCTGCTGCTGCGGAGCAACGACGCCTTCATCGCCGTCGTTCACATCCATATCGTCGCCATCGGCAGCATTGTACTCGCCGCGGTCGTCGCGCTGGAAGCGTTCCTGCATCTGGGCCTGAGCCGAAGCGATGATGCGGTTATAATGTTCAGCGTGCTGCAGATAGTTCTCAGCGATCACGCGGTCGCCGGAACTCTGCGCGTCGCGCGCCAGAGCCGCGTATTTTTCCGCTATGTGCTGGGCTGTGCCACGGATTTTAACATCGGGGCCGGAACTGTCATAAGTCCTGGTAAGCGGGTTGCCGCCCTTGCGGTTGAAGTTGTTGTTACCGCCACCATTGTTATTGTTGTTGCTTCCACGCCCCCGGCCGCGCTTGTTTTGCTGTCCTGGCCTCATCAATTGCTCACCTGAATTCTGTTTTGCTGACAATCTGGTTGTTTTCATGCAATTCCGGGCGGAAAACCGCTGGAAATTTTTCCTGAAATTGCTCCATCACGCGCCTTGCCGAAGATAACCCCAGGGCAAGACCTCGCGTATGACGACCGGCTGCGCAAATGCTGCACCGAGCCGCCTGCGAACAAAGTTTACTGATTCACATGCCGGAAACGCCCAGCCTTTCAGGGCTCTTTAAAGAACCCGCTTCGGGACTGACCCATACCCTGACGAATCTGTGTTCGTCCTCAGCCACCCGGCATGTGGCCGCAAACTATCCCGCTTCCCGCGGAAATCCAAGCCTTTTCTTTTGCTGTGCAAAATATCCTTGCAAAAAATCCGCAGACATATCGCGAACAACTATCTCCGGAAGGTCAAAACTCTGTCGTTACCGCCATAATCCTTCACGGCGTCCAGAAGAGAGAAGCCGTGGGAAGCAAATATAGCGGAAACATCAAGCCTTTGATCGAAACCGATCTCCACACCGACAATCCCGTTTTCCACAAGAAAGCGGCCTGCATCGGCAGCGATGAGGCGGTACGGTGCAAGGCCGTCCTGACCTCCATCCAGCGCCGCCATCGGGTCGTGGATACGAACCTCCTGGTCAAGCGTTGCGACGATATCAGTCCTTATATAAGGCGGATTCGACACAATTATGTCAAAGCGGCCAGAGATTTTTTCAAACCAGTCGCTGCGGATGGCCTCGAAGCGCGCGCCGAGATCGTTTCGGGCCGCATTCCGGGCCGCCGTTTCCAGCGCATCGGCGGAAATATCGCTGCCGATGCCGGTTGCTTCGGGGCACTCCTTCAGAAGCGCGAGAACGATCGCCCCCGTGCCCGTGCCCATATCCAGAATGCGGGCGCTGCCCTTGGCGGAAACGACTTTTTTCAGCGTCGGCAACAGGGTATCGACGAGAACTTCCGTATCCGGCCGGGGTTCGAGCGTCTCCTTCGACAAAAGAAGGTCGAGGCCATGAAATTCCCGGTGGCCGAGAATGCGGTAAACGGGTTCGCCATTCGCCCGTCTTTCGATCATGGTGGCGATACGGGCGCTTTCTTCCGGCGTAACGACACGATCAGGCTTCATCACGAAATCGGTCAATGAAAAACCGACAACCTCCGCAATCAAAAGCCGCGCATCGAGAAGCGGATCGGCGATCCCCGCCGCCTGCAGCCTTTTGCGGGCTGCGGCAAGCGCGCTCGCGACACTCGCTTCAGCCGACGTGCTCAAAGCTGTTCGCCGAGCTGTGCAAGCTGCCCGGCCTGATAATCGGCGATCAGCGCATCCACAAGTTCATCGATCTCGCCTTCGATCATCCGGTCCAGCTTGTAGAGCGTGAGGTTGATGCGGTGATCGGTAACGCGGCCCTGCGGAAAATTATAGGTGCGGATACGCTCGGAACGGTCGCCGGAACCAACCTGGCTCTTACGGTCGGCCGAACGTTCGCTCTCCACCTTTTGTCGCTCGATGTCGTAAAGGCGCGAGCGCAGAACCTGCATGGCCTTGGCACGGTTCTGGTGCTGCGATTTCTCCGAGCTGGTGACGATCAGGCCCGTCGGCAGATGGGTGATGCGAACGGCGGAGTCGGTGGTGTTGACGTGCTGGCCGCCCGCACCCGAAGCACGCATCGTATCGATGCGAATGTCTTCCGGGCGGATTTCGATATCGATATCTTCCGCTTCCGGCAGCACCGCAACGGTGGCAGCAGACGTGTGGATGCGGCCGCTCGCTTCCGTTTCCGGCACGCGCTGCACCCGGTGCACGCCGGATTCGAATTTCAGCTTGGAAAATACCCCGCGCCCGCTGATCGTCGCGATGATTTCCTTGTAACCGCCCGCTTCGCCCTCGCTTGCGGAAAGCACTTCCACCTTCCAGCCCTTGGTCGAGGCGAAACGTTCATACATGCGGAACAGATCGCCGGCGAAGAGCGCGGCCTCGGAGCCGCCGGTGCCTGCGCGAATTTCGAGAATCGCGCTTTTTTCATCCGCCGCATCCTTCGGCAGCAGCAGAACCTGCATGTCCTTTTCAAGCTCGCCGATGCGGACCTCTACCTCCGGCAGCTCCATTTCCGCAAGCTCGCGCATATCCTTGTCGGTCGACTTGTCGGCCAGCAGCGCCTCGAGATCGGCGGCTTCGGAAACCGCCTTCTCGTAGTCGCGGATTTTCTTCACCACCGGCTCGAGTTCGGAATATTCCGAAGCCAGCTTCACATACACATCCGCGGCAGGCCCAGCCGACATACGCGCTTCGATCTCACCGAAACGCCTTTCCAACTCGCGCATTTTTTCGACGGGAAGCTTCGCCACCAGTCACTCCAATAATGAAACAGGTCTTTTAGAGCGTTTTCGCTTTTCTTCGAAACGCGAAAACGCTCTAACTTTTTGCTTTAACGCATTTCCGGACGGAAAACCGGGGTCCACTTTTCCTGGAAATGCTCTAGATGGGAATGGAATGCGTCGCGGCAAAGCGTAACAACACCTCGCGCGCGCTTTCCAGCGAATTATGGTCGTCCAGCGCCGCGTTCAGCTCTTCGGCCAGGCGCGCGGCATCGAGCCCGAGCAGCATGGCCTTGACCGGACCGATGGCCGTCGGCGACATGGAAACAGAACGGAAGCCGAGACCGATCAAAGCCATGGCCGAAAGCGGCTTGCCCGCCATTTCGCCGCACAGCGTGACCGAGGTGTGGTGCCTTTCGCCGGCGCGGACGATATCGCGCAGAATGCGCAGGAACGGCTTGCCCAGATTGTCGAAACGATCCGAAACACGCGCATTGCCGCGATCGACCGCCATCGAGAACTGGAACAGGTCGTTCGAACCGACGGACACGAAATCCACCTCCTGCATCAGCTCGTCGAGCTGCCACATCAGGGAGGGCACTTCCAGCATGGCGCCGAATTGCAGCTTTTTCGGCAGCGCATGGCTGAATTTGGAAAGATGCTGCACTTCCTTCTGCAGAAGATCGCGCGCGGCGCGGATTTCGGACACTTCCGTCACCATCGGCAGCATCATGCGCAGTTCAGCCCCGGAGGCGGCACGGAGCAGCGCGCGCATCTGCGTGCGCATCAGGCCCGGCCGGTCGAGCGACAGGCGGATCGCCCGCCAGCCCAGTGCCGGGTTTTCCTCTTCCTGACCGCGCATATAGGAAACGACCTTGTCGCCGCCGATATCGAGCGTGCGGAAGGTGACGCTCTTGCCCTTCGCCTGCCGCAGAACGGAGCGGTAGAACGCCTCCTGCTCTTCGCCCTTCGGCATGTTGGAGGCGATCATGAATTGCAGCTCGGTGCGGAACAGGCCAATGCCGTCGGCGCCGGATTCGTCAAGCTGCGGCAAGTCCACCAAAAGGCCCGCATTCATCTTCAGATTGACCTTCTGGCCATCCTTGGTGATCGGCTCGACGTTGCGCAGCGCTCGGAACTGCTCCTGCCGCTTGGCGCGCAGGCGCACCTTTTCTTCATAGGCACGCTGCAAATCCGACATCGGGCGCAAATGCACCTGACCGTCATCGCCATCGATAATGATGGGATCGTTGTTTTCCGCCAGAGCGACGATACCGGTCGCCTGCCCTATGATCGGAATGCCCATGGCACGCGCGACGATGACGACATGGCTCGTCACCGCGCCGTCTTCAAGCACCAGACCACGCAGTTTTTCACGCGGGTAGTCGAGCAATTCGGCAGCACCCATGGCGCGCGCCAGAACGATGGCGTCGAGCGGGAAATCCTGCTCCGGCCCACGACCGCCGAAACCGATCAACTGCCGCAGCAGTCGGTTGGCGAGATCATCGAAATCATGCATGCGCTCGCGCAGATAGGGATCGGTCAGGCGCATCATGCGCGCCTTGGTGTCGCTCTGCACCTTCTCGACCGCCGCTTCCGCCGTCAGGCCGTTGCGGATCGCCTCTTCCATGCGCCGCACCCAGCCCTGGTCATGGGCGAACATGCGGTAGGTTTCCAGAACCTCGCGGTGCTCACCCTCGGTCGGCACATCGCGACGCTGCAACATGTCGTCGATGGAGAGACGCAGCGAGCCGATGGCATCAGCAAGACGCCGGATTTCCGTATCGGCATCTTCATTGAGCAGATTGGTGACGACGATGCGCGGATCGTGCAACACGACGTGGCCAAGACCGATGCCTTCGCCATAGCCGTCACCATCGATGGAAACGGCGCGCGTCAGATCCAGCTCCACCCCGGGGCGGGTGATCTTCTTCAACTCGCCGCTCGCCACTATTTCGGCAATGAGCATCGCGGTTGTCTCAAGCGCTTCCACTTCATCCTCCCGGTATGTTCGGCTGGCCTTGTTCTGGACCACAAGAACGCCAAGAGTGCGACCGGAACGCAAAATCGGCACGCCGAGGAAGGAATGATAAATTTCCTCACCGGTTTCAGGAAGATAGCGGAAAGCGGGATGCGCCTGCGCATCGGAAAGATTGAGAGGTTGGGCGGAAGCGGCGATGGTGCCGACAAGACCCTGCCCCATTTTCAGCTGGGCAAGATGCACGGCATCCTTGTTCAGACCTTCGGTCGCGTAAAGCTCGAGCACGCTGTCGGAGCGCAGCACATAGACCGAGCAAACCTCCGCCACCATGTTGCTGGCAATCTGACGGACGATCTGGTCCAGACGGTCCTGCGGTTCAAGGTGCTCCGCCATCATTTCGCGCAGCCGCTTGAGCAGGACGCGCGGACCTGCGGAAAGGTCTCTCATCGCGTTTGCTCCCCGACACTTCCGATCCGAATGTCATAATATTCGAGAATCAAAAGGTCATTTAAAAATTTATAGCGCGAGAAGCGCGTCCCGCAAGGGACACGCTTTCATGAAACGCCACATCGGAAGAACGCAACTCCGAAGAATCGGAGCATCGGGAACCGATGTCTCGGCTTAGCTCTTATCGAGACCGTAGGCGGAATGCAAAGTGCGAACCGCAAGTTCGGCATAGGCGCCGTCGATCAGGATCGAAATCTTGATCTCGGAGGTGGTGATCGCCTTGATGTTGATGTTCTTCTCGGCAAGCGCCTTAAACGCGCTGGCGGCAACGCCGGCGTGGCTGCGCATGCCGATACCGATGACCGAAACCTTGGCGAGACCGGTCTCGTTCTGCGCAACATCGAAGCCGATCTGGGCCTTGTTGTCTTCCAGAAGCTTGATCGCCTTGGCAACGTCGCCCGAAGGAACGGTGAAGGTCATGTCGGTGCGCGAACCGTCTTCGGAGATGTTCTGCACGATCATGTCGACGTTGATATGCGCTTCAGCGAGCGGCCCGAAGATCGCGGCGGAAACGCCCGGACGGTCGGCCACGCGGCGCAGCGAGATCTGTGCTTCATCCTTGGCATAGGCGATGCCGGTTACGACTTCCTGTTCCACGATTTCATCCTCGTCACAAATCAAAGTACCGGGCGGGTTGATGAGGTCGCCCATGCCCGGCGCATCGGGATCCTCGAAACTGGAGCGAACGAAGGTGCGCACCTTGTGTACCATGGCAAGCTCGACCGAGCGAACCTGCAGAACCTTCGCGCCGAGAGACGCCATTTCGAGCATTTCCTCGAAGGCGATCTTCTTCATGCGGCGAGCCTTGGGCTCGATGCGCGGATCGGTCGTATAAACGCCGTCGACATCGGTGTAGATGTCGCAACGATCCGCCTTGACGGCGGCGGCAATCGCAACGGCGGACGTATCCGAACCGCCGCGGCCAAGCGTCGCGATGCGGTTGTCCGGGCCGATGCCCTGGAAACCGGCGACAACGGCAACCTGCCCTTCACCCATGCGATGGATGATATCCGAACCGTCGATTTCGAGAATGCGGGCGGCGCCATGCGCATTGTCGGTGCGGATCGGGATCTGCCAGCCCTGCCAGGAGCGCGCATTGATGCCCATGGATTGCAGCGTGATCGCCAGAAGTCCTGATGTCACCTGTTCGCCGGATGCGACAACCGCGTCATATTCGCGCGCATCGAAAAAAGAGGCGGTGTTGGCGCCGGCCACCTTCGCGGCGTTCTGCACCCAGTCCACCAGCTCATTGGTTTTGCCGGACATGGCGGAAACGACCACGGCCACTTCATGGCCGGCATCCACTTCGCGTTTCACATGCCGTGCGACATTGTGAATGCGTTCGAGGTTCGCGACGGACGTGCCGCCGAATTTCATGACAATGCGAGCCATAGCCTTGACCAGTACCATCCCATTTTCCCGCCGGCTCGTTCGAAGAGCGGACGGACAAGAACAAACCCAGTCGGCTCTTCCTGACAAAGAGCCTCAAGTTGCGGGTCTCTTAGCGAAAAGGCGGGGGGCACGCAATGCCGTTTATGAACCATGCGGTACGCCTTTTTCGCAGCATCGCTCCGGAACAATGGCGGGATGAAAACGTCGACGGGATAAAGCACCCGCAAAAGAGCGTACCGCAGTGCACTGTACAAACCGGCCCATTCGCAGTATGAGCGCGGCAATGCAACCGGCCAGATGGCCGAAATGGCCTGTATCGGCTGCCCCGGAGACTTTAGGACCTATTGGTTTCGGGCGGATGCGGGCGGCTTCATATCCGAAAGACGGTAGATGACAGACACCCAGGGTATCGCCCCGGCGATCGCGCAGGCGTTGGAAAAACGCGGCTATAAAGATTTGACCCCCGTGCAGCAGGCGATGCTTGCACCCGAACTGGCCGATAAGGATGCGCTGGTTTCCGCACAGACCGGTTCCGGCAAGACCGTTGCCTTCGGCATTGCACTGGCGCCGACGCTTCTACCGGAAAATGGCCGCTTCGGTCAGGCTTCCGCACCGCTGGCGCTCGCCATCGCGCCGACCCGCGAACTGGCCATGCAGGTCAAGCGCGAGCTGGAGTGGCTCTATGAATTCGCCGGCGTCTCGATTGCCTCCTGCGTCGGCGGCATGGATGTGCGCAACGAGCGCCGTGCGCTCGAACGCGGCGCTCACATCGTCGTCGGCACGCCTGGGCGTCTTTGCGACCACATCAAGCGCGGCGCGCTCGATCTGTCGTCCATCCGCGCCGTGGTGCTGGATGAAGCCGACGAAATGCTCGATCTCGGTTTCCGTGAAGATCTGGAATTCATTCTGGAAGAATCGCCGGAAACCCGCCGCACGCTGATGTTCTCGGCCACCGTTCCGCGCAGCATCGCCAAGCTTGCGGAAAGCTACCAGAAGAACGCCGTGCGCATCGCCACCGCTTCCGAACAGAAGCAGCATGTCGATATCGAATACCGCGCCATGCTGGTGACGCCGGCCGACCGCGAGAACGCCATCATCAATGCGCTGCGCTTTTATGAAGCCCGCAACGCCATCGTCTTCTGCTCCACCCGTGCGGCGGTGAACCATCTGACGGCGCGGCTCAACAATCGCGGCTTTGCCGTCGTGGCCCTTTCCGGCGAACTGACCCAGAACGAGCGCACCCATGCGCTGCAGGCCATGCGCGACGGCCGCGCCCGCGTCTGTGTGGCGACCGACGTTGCCGCCCGCGGTATCGACCTGCCGGGTCTCGAACTCGTCATCCATGCCGACCTGCCGACCAATTCCGAAACGCTTCTGCACCGCTCCGGCCGCACCGGCCGCGCCGGTCAGAAGGGCGTCAGCGCCATCGTGGTGCCGATCAACCAGCGCCGCAAGGCAGAGCGCCTGCTGGAAGGCGCCAAGGTCAGCCCGGCATGGGTTCGCCCGCCTTCGGCCGAAGAGATCGTCGAGCGCGACGGCGCCCGGCTTCTGGCCGACCCGTCGCTGACCGAGGCTGTGGCCGAGGACGAACGCGATTTCGTCACCAGGCTGCTCGAACAGCATGGCGCGGAAAAGGTCGCCGCCGCTTTCGTGCGCCTTTACCACGCCGGACGTTCCGCGCCCGAAGACATCGCCGAAGTCTCGCTCGACAACAATCGCAAGCCGCGCCGCGACAGCTTCGAGACGGTCGAGAACAATGCGCCGCGCCGTGAGCGTTCCGATTTCGCCGATAGCGCCTGGTTTTCGCTGTCCGTCGGCCGCAAGCAGAGCGCCGAACCGCGCTGGCTGATCCCCATGCTCTGCCGTTTCGGCAAGATCACCCGCCAGGATATCGGCGCGATCCGCATGCAGCAGACGGAGACCTTCGTGGAACTGGCGGCCGATGCCGTCGACCGTTTCACCTCCGCTATCGGCAAGGACATGACGCTCGAAAAGGGCATCCGTCTGAAGGCGCTGGAAGGCAAGCCGGAAATGACCGGCGGTTTCCGCGAAGACACGCGCCCGGCCAAGGCGCAGCGGAAATTCAGCAAATCGGACAATGCAAGCGGCCCCCGCGATGACCGCAAGGGCGACGACAAGCCCTGGAAGAAGAAAAAGCCCTTCGGCGACAAGCCGAAATACGAGGGCAAGAAGGACAAGCCCTTCGAAAAGCGCGGGCCGAAGCCGACGAAGGGCTGAGGACGCCCGGCTTTCAGGCTTATCGAGATAAAGGTCCCGTTTGCGCGGGACCTTTTTTATTGCGCCATTCTACGACATGACCGCTGCAGCCGCTCCTGCGGTCAGTCTTTGGTCGTCACTTCGACAAGCGCTGTGACCGGCTTGCCGTCGACCAGAACAGGCCGATGGTGGTCATCTGCCAGCAGAATGCCGATGACGTGCCGGCCGGCCGGACTTGGGCAATGCCCGAACCGTGCCTTGATGAGATCACCGCCGAAATCGCTGTTCATGCTGTTATAGGCGCGGCCGGGAATGTTGCATGTATCGCCCGAAGGGTCGATTTTCATATGTACATGGCCGCATTGGCCGTCTCCTCCACACTGCCCGGCGGGAAGCAGCTTAAAGTTGCTCTTGACGACGACGCCGATAGCCCGCTCGGGATCATTGCCCAATTCGATCACATCACCGGCCTTTGGCCACACGATTTCCAGCTTCGGGCTGTCCTGCGCATGAGCGGCGACGATCGGGAAAAATGCAAATGCGAGAGTGATTTTTAAAACCGGGTGCAACATTGAAATCTCCATATCTCAATGTAATCGATGATTACATAAAGCTTCATTCCGACGCAATAAAATAATCAGTGATTACATCCCAATTTGGTGCTACCCAAAGACCTATGGAAAAAGCTCAGGACAAGAAGACGGGACGCGACAGGCCCTACCACCACGGCAACCTTGTCGATGAACTTGTTGCGGCAACAATCGCAATCATCGAGGAACGGGGTGCTGAAAATGTTTCCGTCCGTGAGGCCGCCAAGCGTGCCGGCGTCTCGCCGGGAGCGCCGTTCAGGCATTTCCGCTCAAAAACGGCCCTGATGACCGCTGTCGCAGAGCAGGCGATGAACCGGCTGACCGAATCCGTCGAAACCGCGAGAGCGCAGGCCGGCGATGAGGACCCGCTTGTCGCCTTCGAAGCCATTGGCCACGGCTATCTGCGCTGGGCGCTGGCCAACCCGACACATTTTGAAGTCATAAGTTCGCGAACGCTGATCGACTTCAATTCGTCCGATATTTTACGCGCGCAGAACGATGCCATAAGGCGCTTGATGATAAATCTGCTGATGCAGGCGCGTGGAAACGGCCAGCTCCCCCACGGCCTCGATCTGGATCAGCTCGTACTGGGCGCCCGCGCGCTGGTCTATGGCCTTGCCCGCATGGCAATCGATGGACATTTTCCGGAATGGCATGTTGCCGAGCCCCCTTCGGAGGCAATGCATAAAACGCTGCATCTGTTTATAGGGCAACTCACCAAAAGCTGAGGCCGCCATTAAAAAAGCCCCGCTTTCGCGGGGCTTTCTATTTAACGCAATCACAACACCGGCAATCAGAATTCCAGCGCGCGGTCGCCGTTTTCGTCCTTGATGCGGTTCGGCAAGCCGATCTTGTTCAGAAGGTTCAAGAACGGCTTCGGCGGCAGTTCTTCCACATTGGCCATCTGCTTCACGTCCCATTCGCCAGTGGCGATGAGCATGGCAGCGGCGACCGGCGGAACGCCGGCGGTGTAGGAAATGCCCTGCGAGCCGACTTCTTCATAGGCTTCCTTGTGGTCGGCCACGTTGTAGATGAAGACTTCGCGCTCCTTGCCGTCCTTGATGCCCTTGACGATATCGCCGATGCAGGTCTTGCCGACATAATCGGGCGCCAGCGAAGACGGATCGGGCAGCACGGCCTTGACCACCTTGAGCGGCACGACTTCCAGGCCTTCGGCCGTCTTGACCGGCTTCTCGGACAGGAGGCCAAGGTTCTTCAGCACGGTGAAGACGTTGATATAGTGATCGCCGAAGCCCATCCAGAAGCGCACATCGGCGCCGTCCATGTTCTTGGACAGCGAATGCACTTCGTCATGACCGGTCATGTAGGCCTTCTGCTTGCCGACGACCGGCAGGTCGAATTCCTGGCCGACTTCGAACATCTGGTTCGTCTGCCACTCACCCTTCTGCCAGGAGTAGACGACGCCGGTGAATTCGCGGAAGTTGATTTCCGGGTCGAAGTTGGTGGAGAACCAGCGACCGTGGCTGCCAGCATTGATATCGACGATATCGACCGAGGTGACCTTGTCGAAATAATCATCCTTGGCGAGACGCGCATAGGCGTTCACCACGCCCGGATCGAAGCCGACGCCGAGAATGGCGGTCACGCCCTTTTCCTTGCACTCTTCCGCGCGCTTCCACTCGTAGTTTCCGTACCACGGCGGCGTCTCGCAAATCTTGGTCGGATCCTCGTGGATCGCCGTATCCATATAGGCAACACCCGTGTCCATGCAGGCACGAAGAACGGACATGTTGACGAAAGCCGAACCGACGTTGATGACGATTTCCACGCCGGTTTTCCTGATCAAGGCTTTCGTCGCCTCGATATCCATCGCGTCAAGCGCATGGGCCTCAAGTTTCACATCTGTCTTGAGGCTCTTCTTTTCGCGTACGGACTCGACAATCTTGCGGCACTTTCCCAAAGTCCGTGACGCAATATGAATGTCTCCCAATACATCGCTGTTCTGGGCGCATTTATGCGCCACGACCTGTGCTACGCCACCGGCGCCGATGATCAGAACGTTCTTCTTCATTTCAGGTGATGCCTCCTTTTCCCCGCAGGGATGAGCTTCGTTTCATGTTAAAAACAGGGTTTAAGACAGGCTTTGCTCGAAATCGGCAAAGTCGAATTCACGAACGGCGCGAACGGTGCCGTCCAGTTCCTTGATGGCGATGGTCGGCATCTTCACGCCGTTGAACCAGTTCTTCTTGACCATGGTGTAGCCGGCCGCGTCCTGGAAGGAGATGCGGTCGCCGACCTTCAACTCCTTGTCGAAGCGGAAATCACCGAAAATATCGCCCGCAAGGCAGGATTTGCCGCAGACCATGTAGGGATGCTCGCCCTCGTTCGGCGACACCTTGGCGGTTTCCCGATAGATCAGCAGATCGAGCATATGCGCTTCGATGGAGCTGTCGACGATGGCGAGGTTCTTGCCGTTGAACAGCGTGTCGAGAACCGTCACCTCAAGCGTCGTGCTTTTGGTGATCGAGGCTTCGCCCGGCTCCAGATAGACCTGCACGCCGTATTTTTCCGAGAAAGCCGCCAAGCGGTCGCAGAACTGGTCGAGCGGATAATTGTCGCCGGTGAAATGAATGCCGCCGCCGAGGCTGACCCACTCCGCACGCGACAGAAGCGATCCGAATTTCTCCTCGATCTGCGTCAACATGCGGTCGAACAGGGAAAAATCGCTGTTTTCGCAATTATTGTGGATCATGAAGCCGGAAATACGGTCCATGACCTTGTCGACCTTGGCGACATCCCATTCACCCAGCCGGCTGAAGGGGCGCGCAGGATCGGCAAGATCGAAGCTCGAAGAGCTGACCTGCGGGTTGAGACGCAGACCGCGCGTAATGCCGGAGGCCTTGTCGGCGAAACGCTCGAGCTGACCGATGGAATTGAAGATGATCTTGTCCGCATTCGAGATCACCTCGTCGATTTCATAATCGGCATAGGCAACGGAATAGGCATGGGTCTCGCCGCCGAATTTCTCGCGGCCGAGACGGACTTCATAAAGCGAGGACGAGGTGGTGCCGTCCATATATTGCGACATGAAATCGAACACCGACCATGTGGCGAAGCACTTCAGCGCCAGGAGCGCCTTGGCGCCGGATTTTTCCCGCACATAGGCAATCTTCTCCATGTTGCGAAGAAGTTTTGTCTTGTCGATGAGGTAATAGGGCGTCTGGAGCATGTCGTTTCACATATTGATTGAAGTCAAGGTACGTCTCGATGATGGGCCTTATAGGATGCTTGTGACAGGAAAACAAATGTCCGGCACCGAATTCCTCGAAAATCGCCCCCGAGCCGAAGTGCCATCAAGAAAACCCGTCCCGTTGCGGAACCAAGCCGGCATCGGCGCGTTTGACTGACGGACAGGCGGGTGTTTCGGCCGCCGAAACGAAGCTTCACGGACGGCGGTGACGTATCATCGTCCTCATCAATAATGTTCAGGAAGGACCTCCCCTATGGCAAGCGTGCGTAGCAGCGTCAGCGACAAGATCCAGCAATCCCTCGAAAACGGCGATGCGGCCGATGTGGCAGCGCAGCTCGCCCAGCTTCGCGAAGATCTGGCTAGTCTTGCCAAGAGCGTGAAGGCGCTCGGCGTCGGCGCTTCGCATGAGCTGAAGGCGCAGGCCGCCCGTGTGGCCGATGACGCCCTCACCGCATCTGGAGAAATGGCCGACAGCGTTCGCAATGAAATCTCCACGCTCAACGACAACCTCACCGACCACGTCCAGAAGAACCCGCTCCAGTCCCTCGGCATCGCCGTCGGCGTCGGTTTCGTGCTCGCCCTTCTGACGCGTCGATAAGGCCGCGCTCATGCTTGAGGCATTGCTGGTCTATCTGGGGGAGACCCAGCGCGAGGGGCGCGTCGTTACACGGCGATTGCGCGCGACCATAATCCTGTCGGTTCTGACCGGGATATTTTTTCTTATCGCCTTCATCGCCGCCGTGGTGGCGGGGTCAATCTATCTTGCCCGGCATGTGGGTGCAGGTCCTGCGGCACTCGTCGTCGCCGGGACCGCGTTCCTGCTCGGCGTCATCATGCTGGTGGCGCTGGCGATCGTCAAACGTCCGAGGGTCTATGCCGCACGGCCCGCTGTCGCGCCGTTGACGGCGGCGCCGCTTGCCGCAGCGCCGCTCGCCCTGCAATCGCTGCTGACGCTGGCGATCCAGGCACGTCCCTATGCGACGCTCGCCGTGGCTGTCGCGGCCGGTTTCCTGGCCACAAGGGTCAATACGAAAAAGTCCAAGTAATTTCTTGGCGACACGACAAGGCAAACCGCGCGTCCAGACGATGGATGCGCGTTTTTTTTTATGTTACCCGCGAAGGATAGACTGGTTGATGGCGTTACCCGCCACGCCGCCCTTATTTGAACAAAGTGACATACAGTCTCGGGCAGTCTCGGCGCGTCCGTAATTTTCTGAAAGGCAATTGATGAAGAAGAAAGTCCTTGTCGTCGGCGGTGCCGGCTATATCGGTTCGCACACCTGCCTTCTCCTGTCTGAGCGAGGATATGAACCGGTCGTTTTCGACAATCTGTCCAACGGGCATGAGGAATTCGTCCGCTGGGGACCCTTCGAACAGGGCGATATTCGCGACCGGGCGCGGCTGGATGAGGTCTTCGCCAAACACCGGCCGGAAGCCGTTCTGCATTTCGCCGCGCTGATCGAAGTCGGCGAATCCGTCAAGCAGCCCGTGGCTTTCTACGACAACAATGTCATCGGCTCGCTCAACCTGCTCTCCGCCGCCATCGATGCAGGCGTCACGGCCTTCGTTTTTTCGTCCACCTGCGCAACTTACGGATTGCCGGAACAGGTGCCGATCGACGAGACGCACCGGCAGGCGCCGATCAACCCCTATGGCCGCACCAAATGGGTGGTGGAGCAGGCGCTGAAGGACTACAGCACCTATAAGGGGCTGCGCTCGGTGATGCTGCGCTACTTCAATGCCGCCGGCGCGGATTTCGAAGGCCGCATCGGCGAATGGCACAAGCCGGAAACCCACGCGATCCCGCTGGCCATCGAAGCCGCCCTCGGCCGGCGTCAGGGCTTCAAGGTGTTCGGCACGGATTACGACACGCGCGACGGCACCTGCGTGCGCGACTATATCCACATTCTCGATCTCGCCGATGCGCATGTGCGGGCCGTGGATTATCTGCTGGCCGGCGGAGAAACCGTCGAACTCAACCTCGGCACCGGCACCGGCACCACGGTGAAGGAATTGCTGGCAGCGATTTCGGACGTTTCCGGCCGCCCCTTCCCCGTCGAATATACCGGGCGGCGCGACGGCGATTCCACGACGCTCGTTGCCAATAACGACAAGGCGAAGGAGGTTCTCGGCTGGGAACCGCGTTATTCCCTGTCGGACATCATCAAATCCGCCTGGGCGTGGCATTCCTCCCGCAATGCCGGGGATTGAACAGCCGGCGAACAAACATAAAAAAGACACCGGCCTGTTGGCCGGTGCCTCCTGGGGGACAGCTGATTGAAGCCGGTCCCGCTCCTGCCTCCCAGGGACGGGAATTAGGGCTTGGTGGCGGACGTCGTCGTGCTGTCGGGAGCCGCCGGCATTGCCGCATTCTTTTCGCTGGCCTTCTGTTCCAGCGTCTTGAATTCGGGAGCGGCCTTCAACGTTTCCGCCGTTTCGGTTGTTGTCAGGCGGATGGTGCCGTCCTGCGCGTTGCGCGTCATCGTTACCTTGTCCATCGGAACAGCAACGTCCTTTGCGCCGATGCCCAGGAAGCCGCCGACGCCGATCACGGCCGCAACCAGACCGCCGTCTTCTTCCATGATCAGGTTGGTGACGTTACCGATGCTTTCATCGGCCGCAGTATAGACCGCCTTGCCGATATAATCGTTGGCGCTGACCTGCGTTTCGCCCTGTTCGGTGAGATAAGCGCCGCCTGTCGTTGTCGCCGCGCTGTCATTGGTCGCAGGAGCGGTAGGCGTCATCGGGGTGGCGGGCGGGGTTGCCGGCTCCGTCTGCGCACTCGGATTTGCCGGCGCAGGCTGGGTGGTGCCCTGAGCGATGGCCAGCGGCGCGAAAGCCGTCGTGCCCATCAGAGCGGCAGTGACGAGGATTGTAAGTTTCTTTGCCATTTCGTACCTTCCTTTCATCGTTCTCAACTGGCCGGCGGTGATGAATTTCATGTCCGCTCCTCGGCCGGTTCGTCTGGCAAACGGGTTGGTCGTTGAAATAGTTCCGATTTTTTCAACCGAGCCGGTGCAATTGTGACCTGCCGCAACAACCGAAGGTAAAAATCAGGCATTGCTAAAGGGGGACGGCACGGTATTATCCGTGTCGTAACAATGCCATAACTGCCGGAGTTTTTTGTATGCCTCGACCCGGCGACAGACTGAAAGACATGATCTCGGCTTTGCGTCGGCGCAGTGCGAATTTTTTCCCGACCGCCTCCATCGGCACCTATCTGGTGGTGATGGCTACCGTCATTACCCTGCCGCTCATTCTTTTCGGCGGCTATCTGATGCTGCGCCTCGAGGCGGAAAAACGCGACGACCTGCAACGGGAAACCATCGAGGATGTACGGGTGGTCTCCCGCAACATCGACCGCCGCCTGCAGGAAATCGCCACCTCGCTCAATCTCCTGTCGCAGTTCCCGGAACTTGAGAGCGGCAACCTCGCCGCGTTTCAGGGGCGCGTCGCCGACAGTCTGAAGCGGGAGGGTCTCTACGCCATTCTCGCCACCAAAGATGGCCAGCAGCGCCTCAATACGCGCGTGCCCTATGGCCAGCCGCTCGGCAAGGTGCCGGCGGAAGCCAATCTCGCCAAAGCGATCGACTCCCGCCGCATCACCGTCTCGGACATGTTTTTCGGCTCGACCAGCAAGGAATGGGTGTTCAACGTCACCATGCCGCTCGGCCCGGACCTTGACCCCGCCGGAGACGCCCTGATCCTGACGCAGAATACCAGCGACTTGAGCCGGCTGATCCCCACGGAAAACCTGCCGCGCAACTGGGCGGTCGCCATCATTGACGGCAACAACCGCGTTGTCGTCTCAAGCGCGCCCGAAGAGGCGGAAGTGGGCAAGCCGTTTGTCACCCCCGACGTCCTTTCGGAAATGCAGGCCTTCAGCGGCAATTTTTTCGACGGCAAGGGTAATCTCTATGCCTATGCTCAATTGCCGGGCTGGCAATGGAAGACGGTGATGTGGGGTCCGCTCGCCGCAAGCCAGGCGGCGCTGATAGACACCTGGCGGCAGATGATGATCGGCAGCCTGCTGCTGGTGCTGATTGCCATTGGCGGCGCCTATCTGGTCGGCCGGCAATTGCGCAGTTCCATCCGTGACCTGACCCTGATGGCCGAGCGCATCGGCGAAGGCGAGATCGTCGCACCCGTCGATACCAAGATAAAGGAGGCGAACCAGGTCGCCATCGCGCTCTCCAACGCATCCTTCGACAGAAGCCAGTCGGAAGAGCGGCTGCAACTGCTGTTGCACGAGCTGGTTCATCGCTCCAAGAACATTCTGACGCTGGTTCAGGCGATGATACGGCAATTGGGACGCGAAAATAAAAGCATTCCGGAATTCCAGAAGGAGGTCGATCACCGCCTGCGCGGCCTTGGAATGTCGATCCGGGCCCTGGCGGAGGTTCAATGGCAGGGTCTGCCGATCCGCAAGCTGATCGAGACCCACCTCGATGTTTTCGGAACCGTGGCGCAGCGCATCGTGCTGGTGGGAGACGATTTCATGCTTTCCCCGGAAGCGGCACAGAATTTCGGTCTGGTGATCCATGAGCTGACGACGAATTCCATCAAATATGGCTCATTGTCGGTTCCATCGGGAAAAATTACCCTGCGCTGGCAGTCGCTTGAAAAAGACGGGCGGCAGATGATCCATCTCGTCTGGACCGAAACGGGCGGACCGCCGGCCAGAGAACCGAGCCGCAAAGGCTTCGGCACCACTGTCATCAAAAGGCATGCGGAAGGCGCCTTCGGCGGGCAGGTGCTGACGGAATATCGTGAATCCGGCTTCGAGTGGTCGCTGGAAGCGCCGATGCGTTACTTCACGCCCAAACGATCGGAACAGACAGGCACGCATTGAGGCCGAGACTTGCGTACCTATCCGCCGTGCTAACGGCAAAAAACCGGGCAAAAATGGCCGGTATTTTGCACAATGTTAAAAAAACGCATTTTTTGGGAACCGAATCCGGTCGAGCGTGTTTTTACTGCAGGCCAAGCAATTCCCCCGTCCCCGCCTGAAGCTTGGCTGAAAATAAACAGGTTTCGCCCCTGAAAACCTGTCATAAAAATAGCACGGCTCTTTCATGAGCCGTGCTTTTTGTTTTGGTTTTCATGAAATGAAAGAGGAACCCGGCGCTGCGCGCGATCTTGAGATTTCAGGCATCCGCGCCGTCGCCGGACGGAAATTTCAGCCGGTAGACGATCCGCTCCGGCGTCAACTCGTATTCGGCGCTTCCCCCCAATGCGGACGGAACCACCTTTTCCAGCACCACGCTGCCGAAACTGCCGCGCCGGGTCTCCGCCGGCTCTTTCGACGGCATCATCGGCTCATTCCATTCAACGATATAAAAATCGCCCTCCTGACGACATTGCAGGGATATGGGCGGGTGATAGGCAAGATTGCCGCTATGGCTGACGGTGTTGACGACCAGCTCATGGAAGGCGAGCCCGATATAAAGCGCGCCATTCGGGTTGAGCAGCAGGTTTTCGCCTTCCATATGGATGAGGTTCGGATATTCCGGCACATAAAGATCGAATTGCTGGCGCAGCAGCTCGAATATGCGCGCGCCCCGCCAGTCCGAATCCGTGATGAGATCCTGACTCTGGGCAAGGGCGTGTAGTCGGCCGCGGAACTTGCGCAGAAAATCATCTTTGGTCAGGCTGAAACGGGCCGTCTGGCCGGCAAGGCTCTGGATGATCGCCAGGAGATTTTTGGAACGGTGGCTGACCTCGCGCAGCAGGGAGCGCAGAAGCTGCTCGCGCCGCCTTTCCGCCGTTACCTCCCGGATGGTGGTTTTCAGCACCGTCTGGTTCGACTGATTGAAGGTGGAATGGACCTGAAACTGAAAAACCCGGTCCTTGCCGGCGTTGACTTCCAGCATGCCGCGGCTGCCGGCCGTATTCATGTCCTTTTTAAGTTCGGCAAGCCTGGCGGAAAGGTCGTTACCGAACAGATTTTCATCGGTCGGATGGGAATCGGCCGGAAGTTTCCAGACATCCGGCAGATTGGCCACGAATATATAGTCGCGGTTCCAGTCCTGCAGCATGACTGTCTCACCCGAATCGAGCAAGGCGAGGACGAGCGAATCGTGAAGTTCGCTTTCGTCCCTCTCCGCGTTATGCCATGCCAGCCGATGCAAATTCGTCTCCTTGCAGAAAGCCGCGGGGCAGCCCCACGACCGTAACCGCCAACGCCCGGGCACCAGAGTGGTTCCCGGTCTGCCTGCGGTTTCGGCAAAATTCACGCCGCGACGCGTGAGCTTTCGTTGAAAAACAGGGCCTGGCTGATAAGCGCCTTCACCATGTCCGGATTAAACGGCTTCGTCACAAGGAAGGTCGGCTCCGGCCGCTCGCCCGTCAGAAGACGCTCGGGGAAGGCGGTGATGAAGATTACCGGCAGTGTGGTCATCTGCAGGATGTCCTTCATCGCATCGAGACCGGAACTGCCATCGGCGAGCTGAATATCGGCAAGGATCATCTTCGGCTGGGTGCGATGGAAGAGATCGAGCGCTTCCGTGTGAGTGCGGGCGATGCCCGTGACGCGGTGGCCGAGATCGGTGACCATCTGCTCAATATCCATGGCGATCAGAGGTTCGTCCTCGATGATCATGATATCGGTCGCCACCTGCCGGGCGATTTCAGACGCTGCCTCGTCGATCAGCTTGCCGACCTGATCCTCGGAGACTTTCAGAACCTCTGCGGTTTCCGAAGGCGTGAATTCTTCGACCGTGGTCAAAAGGAATGCCTGACGGGCCAGCGCCGGCACGGCGGAGAGGTTGGCCGAGGCGCGTTTTTCCCATCCCGACAGGTTTTCGTCGGTCTTAATATTGATCGTGACGGAACTAAAGATCGATACGAACAATTGATAAAGCGAAACGCGATCGCTGCTTGTCTGCGGAAAAATGCTGATATCGGCGATCAGAGCTTCGAGTGTTGCCGCAACATAGGCATCGCCCGTCGATTGTGAGCCGCAAACGGCACGCGCGAACCTGCGCAGATATGGCAGGTGCGGTGCGATGCGTGTAGAAACTGACATGGAATTCTCCCCTTTCATGCGGTCTGCAACGCAAACCCACGATAGCAACGTGCGCATTGCAAAAAAAGTTCCGGAGCGCCGGAACTATTTTTTTCACGGCGCATTCTTTGCCACGACGCAAAAGGAATACCGGACGTTATGAGCATATTTCAATCGGACCAAGATCAGCCGGACAATTCGGCCGCCCCCCAGGTTCCACACTCCGGGCGGGCGGTGATTTCCCGTAAGCTCAGGGAGCTTTATGATGCCGTTCAGGATGAAGGCATCCCTGACAAATTCCTCGACCTTCTCGAAAAACTCGATGAAGCCGAAAGCAGAGCCAAAATGAAGGCTTCGGAGGAATGATGGCGAAAGAGCCGGAGCAGACAGAATACAACTTCAAACGGGAAATGCTGGCGGCGCTGCCGAACCTGCGCGCCTTCGCGATCTCGCTCATCCGCTCGCGGGACCGTGCCGACGACCTCGTGCAGGACACGATCATGAAGGCATGGGCGAAACAGGACAGCTACCAGCCGGGCACCAATATGCGGGCATGGTTGGTGACGATCCTGCGCAACGAGTTCTACAGCCAGATTCGTAAATCAGGCCGTGAGGTGCAGGATACGGACGGCGTCTATACCTCGCGCCTGTCGGTGCCGCCGGAACAGCATGGTTCGGTCGACCTTCAGGATTTCCGCGCAGCGCTGGCAAAGCTGCCGGACGACCAGCGTGAAGCGATCCTGCTTATCGGCGCCTCGGGTTTTGCTTACGAGGAAGCCGCTGAAATCTGCGGTTGCCCCGTCGGCACCATCAAGAGCCGTGTCAGCCGCGCAAGGCTGCGCCTGCAGGAATTGCTCGGCATCGAAAACGAAAACGAGTTCGGCCCGGACGCGCAGATGAGCGCCGTGACGGCGGCGGCCACGGCGCGCTGAGAGCGCTGAATTCCGACAGTGGCGAACGGGCAGGCCTGCGTCTGCCCGTTAAAACCATGACAAAGGCCGCAAACCTCTCCTCCGTCATGCCGGACTTGATCCGGCATCCAGCCACGGCGCGTCTGCGCCGCGAAAGGACTCTCTCGCGATCAATGACTTGATCGCACTGGACCCCGGATCTAGTCCGGGGTGACGGTGTGCGGATGATACGGCAAGCGCGCGCCTGCCACTGTCTGCGTGTTACCCCTTCAGATACCCGTTTCCTTGACCGATTGCATGACCACGAAGGTCGAGGTGTTGGCGACGGATGGCAGGCTCGAGATTTTCTCGCCGAGCACCCTTCGATACTTGCGGATATCGCTGGTGCGCACTTTCAGAAGATAATCGAAGGCACCGGCTATCATGTGGCACTCCTCCACTTCCTTGATCTTGCGCACCGCCGCGTTGAATTCCTCCAGCGCCTTTTCGCGCGTATCGGAAAGCTTTACCTCGGCGAAGGCGATGTGATCGACACCGAGCTTCTGCGGATTGAGCATGGCGCGAAAGCCGAGAATATAGCCCTCATCCACCAGCCGCTTCAGCCGCGTCTGGCAGGGCGTCTTGGAAAGACCGACCCGTTTCGAGAGCTGCAGCACGGACATGCGCCCGTCTTCGCTCAGCGCCTCGAGAATCTTGAGATCGAAGTGATCCAGATCGTCTGTTTTTTGACTATTAGCCATGTGATTTTACGCCATATTTAAAAAATAAAAGTTCATATTGCCTGTTTTATCCTGAAAATAGGGCCATAGCAATTTCTGCGGTGATGATATTGTCTGCCACAGGATGACAAGCGGCGGGCGGAGGACACGCTGCCGCCGAAGGTCTGTCTTCAACAGCGTTTTCAGGATTTTCAGAATGGCCGATGGTGCAAGCAACGCCGGTGTAGTGGCGAACGGTATCTTCCAGAATTTTGCGCCGCCGGTGCGCGAGCAAAGCCTGCTGCGCAAGGCGATCACCGCCGCCTATCGCCGCCCGGAGGAAGAATGCCTGGCGCCGCTGATCGAGGCGGCATCGGTAACGGCTGAAGAGACGAAAGCCATTCGCGACACGGCCCGCAAACTGATCGAGGCATTGCGCGCCAAGACCAAGGGCACCGGCGTCGAAGGGCTGGTGCAGGAATATTCGCTCTCCAGCCATGAGGGCGTGGCGCTGATGTGCCTCGCCGAGGCGCTGCTGCGTATTCCCGACACTGCCACGCGCGACGCGCTGATCCGCGACAAGATCGCCCGCGGCGACTGGAAGTCCCATATTGGCGGCGGGCGCTCGCTTTTCGTCAACGCCGCCACCTGGGGTCTCGTCATCACCGGCAAGCTGACCTCCACCGTAAACGATAGCGGCCTCTCGGCGGCGCTGACCAAACTGATCGCCCGCGCCGGCGAACCCGTCATCCGTCGCGGCGTCGACATGGCCATGCGCATGATGGGTGAGCAATTCGTCACCGGCGAAACCATCGGCGAAGCGATCAAGCGTTCGAAGCCGCTGGAAGAACAGGGCTTCCAATATTCCTACGACATGCTGGGCGAAGCCGCGACAACCGCGAAGGATGCGGAGCGTTATTACAAGGACTACGAAAACGCCATCCACGCCATCGGCAAGGCGTCTGCCGGGCGCGGCATCTATGGCGGTCCCGGCATTTCCATCAAGCTTTCGGCGCTGCATCCGCGTTACGCTCGCGCCCAGGCCGAGCGGGTGATGGCGGAGCTGCTGCCGCGCGTCAAATCGCTGATGCTGCTCAGCAAGAAATACGACATCGGCCTCAACATCGATGCCGAGGAAGCCGACCGGCTGGAACTGTCGCTCGATCTTCTGGAAGAGCTGGCGCTCGACAGGGATCTCGCCGGCTGGAACGGCCTCGGTTTCGTCGTGCAGGCCTATGGCCGCCGCTGCCCCTTCGTTCTGGACTACATTATCGATCTCGCCCGCCGCTCGGGCCGGCGCATCATGGTGCGTCTCGTCAAGGGCGCCTATTGGGATGCGGAAATCAAACGCGCGCAAGTGGAGGGGCTGGAGGACTTTCCGGTCTTCACCCGCAAGGTGCATACGGATGTTTCCTACATCGCCTGCGCCCGCAAGCTGCTCGCCGCACGCGATCTGGTCTTCCCGCAATTTGCGACCCATAATGCGCAGTCCATGGCGACGATCTACCATCTCGCCGGCCCCGGCTTCAAACTCGGCGACTATGAGTTCCAGTGCCTGCATGGCATGGGCGAACCGCTTTACAGCGAAGTCGTCGGCAAGAAGAAGCTCGACCGGCCCTGCCGTTTCTATGCCCCCGTCGGCACCCATGAGACGCTGCTGGCCTATCTCGTCCGCCGCCTGCTGGAAAACGGTGCAAACTCATCCTTCGTCAACCGCATTGCCGACCCCGCCGTACCGGTGGATTCCCTGCTGGAAGACCCGGTCGCGGTGGTCAAGGCCTATGCCGTTCCCGGCGCGCGCCACGACCGCATCGCCGCCCCTGAAGGCCTGTTCGGCCCGGAACGCAAAAATTCCTCCGGCCTCGATCTTTCCAGCGAAACGACGCTCGCCGCACTGGACAAGACCCTGAAGGCAGGCGCTGCAACGGAGTGGAAAGCGTCGGCACCGCAGGCAGGCGGCAACACGCGCCCGGTTCTCAATCCCGGCGACCACAATGATATCGTCGGCCATGTGACGGAGCCCACCGAATCCGATGTCGAGGCGGCCATGCAGCGGGCGGCGGCCTCGAACTGGCCCTCCACCCCGGTGGACGAACGCGCCGCCTGCCTCGAGCGCGCCGCCGACGCCATGCAGGCCGAAATGCCTGCCCTGCTCGGCCTCATCATGCGTGAGGCGGGAAAATCCATGCCCAACGCCATTGCCGAGGTGCGCGAGGCCATCGACTTCCTGCGTTATTACGCAGCGGAAGCCCGCAGGAACTTCAAATCCGGCGAGGCCCCGCTTGGCCCCGTCGTCTGCATCAGCCCGTGGAACTTCCCACTCGCCATCTTCATCGGTCAGGTGACGGCGGCGCTGGTTGCCGGCAATCCGGTGCTGGCGAAGCCCGCCGAAGAGACGCCGCTGATCGCGGCGCAGGGCGTGCGCCTGCTGCATGAGGCCGGCGTTCCACAGGACGCCGTGCAGCTTCTGCCGGGCGACGGCAAGACGGGGGCGGCCCTTGTTGGTTCACCATTGACGGCCGGCGTGATGTTCACGGGTTCGACGGAAGTGGCGCGGCTCATTCAGGGCCAGCTTGCCGGCCGGGTTCTGACCAATGGCCAGCCGGTGCCGCTGATCGCCGAAACCGGCGGCCAGAACGCCATGATCGTCGATTCCTCCGCGCTTGCCGAGCAGGTCGTCGCCGATGTCATTGCATCCGCTTTCGACAGCGCCGGCCAGCGCTGCTCGGCGCTGCGCATCCTCTGCCTGCAGGAAGATGTGGCGGACCGCACGCTCAACATGCTGAAAGGCGCGCTGCACGAATTGCGGATCGGCCGCACCGACAAGCTTTCCGTCGATGTCGGCCCCGTCATTACCGCCGAGGCGAAGGGCATCATCGAAAAGCATATCGAGGGCATGCGCGGGCTTGGCCATGGCATCGAACAAATCACGCTTGCCGGCGAAACCGGCAAGGGCACCTTCGTGCCGCCGACAATCATCGAGATGAAATCGCTCGCCGATCTGAAGCGCGAAGTCTTCGGGCCGGTGCTACACGTCATCCGCTTCAAGCGTGACAATCTCGACCGGCTGATCGACGAGATCAACGCCACCGGTTACGGCCTGACCTTCGGCCTGCATACCCGTCTCGACGACACGATCCAGCACGTTCTGTCCCGCGTCGCGGCCGGCAATCTTTATGTGAACCGCAACATCATCGGCGCGGTTGTCGGCGTGCAGCCCTTTGGCGGACGCGGCCTCTCCGGCACCGGTCCCAAGGCGGGCGGCCCGCTCTATCTCGGCCGTATGACGCAGACCGCACCTAAGATCGACCGCATCGCCAGCCAGCAGGATCAGGCCGCCGTCGATCTCGCCCGCTGGCTGGATGAAAACGGCGAGACCGTCGCGGCCGAAGCCGCACGGCAGGCGGCGGCACTTTCCGGCCTCGGCTTCGAAACCGAGCTGGCGGGTCCCGTCGGCGAGCGCAATGTCTATGCGCTGCATCCGCGTGGAAAGGTTCTGCTGGTTCCGGCAACCGAACAGGGGCTTTACCGCCAGCTTGCGGCAGCGCTTGCGACCGGAAACGCGGTTGTCATCGATAATGCTTCGGGACTGGAGAAATCCATTTACGGACTGCCGGCAACCGTGACCTCGCGCATCGTCTGGGCGGATGACTGGGAAAAATCAGCGCCCTTCGCCGGCGCGCTGGTCGAGGGCGATGCGGAGCGTATCGTGGCCGTCAATAAAAAGATCGCCGCCCTGCCCGGCCCGCTGGTTCTCGTTCAGGCGGCGACAACGGAAGCGCTTTCCGGGGAAAGCCAGCCCTATAATCTCGACTGGCTGGTCGAAGAGGTTTCCGTCAGCGTCAACACCACAGCCGCCGGCGGCAATGCCAGCCTGATGAGCATTGGCTGATGATATCGTCCGGCGGGGTCTCGGCCCTGCCGGTTCATGCCTTATCCGTTGGTGTCGCCGCGGCCGAAGAGCTGGTTCAAAACCTGCTCTTCCAGCCTTGCGAATTCCGCCGTGCCATGACGGCGCGGACGGGGCAATTTCACATCGAGATCGAGCGCGATGCGCCCTTCATCGATGACGACAATGCGATCCGCAAGCGCCACGGCCTCGGAAACATCATGGGTGACGAGCACGGCGGTGAATTTCTGCTTGCGCCAGATGCGCTCCAGCAGAAGCTGCATTTCAATGCGGGTGAGCGCGTCAAGCGCGCCAAGTGGTTCGTCCAACGCCAGGATTTGCGGATGGGCCACCAGCGCACGCGCCAGAGCAACGCGCTGCTTCTGGCCGCCGGAAAGCACATAAGGCCATTCGCCAGCCCGGTCTTTCAGCCCGACCTCTTCGAGAATTGTAAGCGCCTGTTCCTGCGCCGCCTCGCCCTTGGCGATGCCGGTCAGCCCCACGGAGACGTTGCTCGCGATACGTTCCCACGGCAGAAGACGCGGCTCCTGAAACATCATGCGGGTGCGGCTCGATGCATCTTTCGAGACGGTTCCGGTGGTCGGCGTGTCGAGGCCGGCCAGAATGCGCAGGAGCGTGCTCTTGCCGCAGCCGCTCTTGCCGATGATGGCCAGAAACTCGCCTTCCCGCACATCGAGATCGATGCCGCGCAGAACCGGTTTGTCGCCGAAGCTCTTCGCCACATTGCGGAAGCTGAAGGCGACCTTGCCTTCGCTCGTCTTCTCGCGTTGTTCGATTTTTCCCTGTGACAGGAGGGATGGCGGGGCATCCGGGCGTCTCAGCGTCGTCACATTGCCGGTCGACATGGGTTACCTCAGACTTTCTTGAAGGCTGGATGCCATTGCAGGAAGATGCTTTCGAGGAAGCGGGCGAAACTGTCGGCCAGCTTGCCGAGAAGCGCATAGATGAGGATCGACAGCACGACGACATCGATCAGCAGGAATTCGCGCGCCTGCATGGCCATATAGCCGAGGCCGGACGAGGAAGAGATGGTTTCGGCCACGATAAGCGTCAGCCACATGATGCCGAGCGCATAACGCAGCCCGGTGAAAATGGCGGGCAGCGCACCGGGCAGGATGACCCGCCGGAACAGCGTGAAGGGCGACATGCCGTAGGTGCGGCCCATTTCCACCAGTTGCGGATCGACACCCTGAATGCCGAGCAGCGTGTTGATGTAAATCGGGAAAAACACACCGAGCGCGACGAGGAACAGCTTCGCCTCCTCATCGATGCCGAACCACAGGATGACCAGCGGAATGAGCGCCAGATGCGGAATGTTGCGGATCATCTGCAGCGTCGTATCGGTGAAGCTGCGGGAAAATTTCGAGAGGCCATTGGCCAGCCCGAAAATGAAGCCGATAGAGCCGCCAATGGCGAAACCCACAAGCGCACGGGCGGAACTCACGCCGATATTGGCAATGAGTTCCCCCGAAAGCAAAAGCCGCCAGAAGGCTTCCGCAACGGCGGAAGGGGCTGGAAGGACATTTCCTGAAATAAGCCCTATGCGGGAGGCTGCTTCCCAGCCTGCAAGAATGATGGCGGGAAGCAGCCAACCCGTGATGCTTCCAACCTCGATGCGCCTTCTGATGCTCATGGCGAAGCCTCCGGATCGGGGATCAGTTCGTCGCGCCCGACCAGACGGCATCCTTGATGCTGATCTGTTTCGGGATCAGGCCGAGGCGATAAAAGCGGTCGGCGGTTTCCTGCTGGCTGGCGACGATCTTGTCATTGATCTTGGTAATGCCGAATTCCGAGCGGTTCGCGGCGAGCGTCTGCGCCTCCAGCGGCACGCCCGTCACTTCATGCAAAGCTGCGGCGACCTTGTCGCGGTTGGCGGCGGACCATTTCGCCGCCTCGCCCAGAGCATCGATGGTGATGTTGATCGTATCCGCATTGGATTTGGCGTAATCGCGATTGGCGAGGAAATAGGTGCTGACGGCAAGCACATCGCTGGTGCGGGCCAGAGTGACCGGCTTGTAGCGGGTTTCGGCAATCGCATAGAACGGATCCCAGACGGCCCAGGCGTCGATCTTGTCGCTGGCGAAAGCTGCCGCGGCATCGGCGGGGCTGAGATAGACCACCTCGATATCGCTGAATTTCAGGCCATTCTTCTCAATTGCCGCCACCAGCAGATTATGCGCGCTGGTGCCCTTGCCGACGCCGACCTTCTTGCCCTTGAGATCGGCAACCGACTTGATGCCGCTTTCAGGCTTGGTGAAGATCGCCTCACCCTTGCCGTTCGAAGGAAGGGCCGCGACATAAACGATGGCCGAACCTGCCGCCTGCCCGAAGATCGGCGGCGCATCGCCCGTCCAGCCGACATTGATGGAGCCGACATTCAGGGCTTCCACCAGCGGCGGGCCAGCGGTGAATTCGACCCACGAAACCTTCACGCCCTTGGCCTCAAGCGCCTTTTCGATGACGCCCTGTTGTCTGGCGATCACCGGCAGGCCGGTTTTCTGATAACCGATCTTCAGCTCTTCCGCCGCCTGCGCCTGCAGCGGCAGGACGGAGAATGCGGCGGCAACAAAAAGGCTAGCGGAAAGCGCGCGGCGGGTGATGGCTGGCATTTCATCTCCTTGTCACCAGCCCCTCTGGCCGGTTCACGATATGGAGCAATGCTAGGGTTTTCCATTAAAACGATAGAGAGACGATAATTCAATATCGGCAATATTGCGGGAATAAAATTCCGCGGAAATAGCTCTTTTCCGCAAATCGTCGCGGACCTTCCCGTCTGAGCCATCGAATAGAAATGCCGGCGCGGATGGAGCCGCGCCGGCATGATGGATCAATTTGTCTATAGGGACGCGATTATTCGATGTCGAAGGAAACGCCCTGCGCCAGCGGCAGCGCCTTGGAGTAGTTGATGGTGTTGGTGGCGCGGCGCATATAGGCCTTCCACGCATCCGAACCGGATTCACGGCCGCCGCCGGTTTCCTTCTCACCGCCAAAGGCGCCACCGATTTCCGCACCCGAGGTGCCGATATTGACGTTGGCAATGCCGCAATCGGAGCCTTCCGACGACAGGAACCGTTCCGATTCCTGCATGTCGCGGGTGAAGATCGACGAGGAAAGACCAGCAGCGACAGCGTTATGGTCGTCTATCGCGTGATCGAGATCGCTATACTTCATCACGTAAAGGATCGGCGCGAAAGTCTCTTCCAGCACAGGCCCCGCCTGCTTCGGCATTTCGACCAGAGCCGGCTTGACGTAATAGGCATCCGGCGCACCCGTATCCACACGACCGCCGCCATTCACCACGCCATCATGGGCTTTCGCCGCTTCGAGGGCCTTCTGCATGCCGTCGAAAGCCGCCTTGTCGACCAGCGGGCCGACGAGGGCCGATGTTTCCAGCGGGTTGCCGACGGAAACGGAGGCATAGGCCTTTTTCAGACGCGGCACGAGCTGGTCATAAACGCTGTCATGCACGAAGAGACGGCGAAGCGTGGTGCAGCGTTGGCCGGCCGTGCCCATGGCGCCGAAGGCGATGGCGCGCAGCGCCATGTCGAGATCGGCGGAAGGGCAGACGATGCCGGCATTGTTGCCGCCCAGTTCCAGAATGGCTCGGGCGAAGCGTTTCGCCAGACGCGGGCCAACGTCGCGACCCATGCGGGTGGAGCCGGTGGCGGAGACGAGCGGCACCTTGGGATTGTCCACCAGAGCTTCACCCACGGCACGGTCGCCGATCAGCAACTGCGAAAGACCTTCCGGTGCATCGCCGAAACGGGCGGCGGCGCGCTCGAAGATGCCCTGAACGGCTAGCGCCGTGAGCGGCGTCTTTTCCGAAGGCTTCCAGACGACCGAATTGCCGCAGACGATGGCGAGCGCCGCATTCCACGACCACACCGCGACCGGGAAGTTGAAGGCGGAGATGACACCGACGACGCCGAGCGGATGCCAGGTTTCCATCATGCGGTGACCGGGGCGTTCGGTGGCGATGGTGAGACCATAAAGCTGGCGGGAAAGGCCGACCGCGAAATCGCAGATATCGATCATCTCCTGCACTTCGCCGAGGCCCTCGGAGGGAACCTTACCCGCTTCCAGCGAGACGAGACGGCCGAGATCGGCCTTGAAGGCGCGCAGCTCTTCGCCGAGCAGCCGAATCAGTTCGCCACGGCGGGGCGCCGGCACATTGCGCCATGCCTTGAAGGCGGCATCGGCCCGGTCGATCACGGCTGCGACACCCTCGACCGAAACGGTCTTGAGATTCGCGACCTGTTCACCCGTCACCGGGCTGAAGGAGGCCATATCGCCGCCGGTATAGAGATCGCGGGCAACGCCCATCCTGTCGAGCAGGGCCGCGGCTTCCTGTTTCACGTCGAGCTTCGTGGTCGCATCCATGTCCATCGTCCTTTTGGCTTAAAAGGGGAGGAAAGGCCGTTTCGATACGGCGCTTTCAACTCCCGTCACTCTTCTTTCCCCGAATTTGCCATTCGTTATGTGAAACTGGCGTTTTGCACCGTTCCATTCTTTCCCGTAATCATATATGGCCATAATGACCCTTTTCCAATGAGGAAAGCGGGTAAGTTGATGCGAGAATGGAATGGATCCGCGCAGAAGACTGGTCCCTGACATCGTTACCCTGCAGGCGTTCGAATGCGCGGCACGGCATGGCAATTTTACGCGTGCAGCGGAAGAACTCAACCTTACGCAGAGCGCGGTGAGCCGGCAGATCGGTGAACTCGAAGCGCAGACCGGAATGCAGCTCTTCGAGCGCATCCGCAGGCGGGTCGTGCTTTCGGAGGCGGGGCGCAAATTCCTGCCCGATGTGCGGCGCCTATTGCAGCAATCCGAACAGTTGATGGTGCGCGCGGTCTCGGCGGGAACTTCACATGCATCGCTTTCCGTCGCGACATTGCCCACCTTTGGCAGCCGCTGGCTTATGCCGCGCCTCCACCGCTTCATCGACGCTAATCCGGAAATAACGATCACCATCGGCTCGCGCTCGCATCCCTTCGATTTCGACGAGGAAGGTTTCGATCTCGCCATTCACTATGGCCAGCCGGTCTGGGCGCATGGCACCTGCACATTTTTATGCAACGAGGTGATCGTGCCGGTCGCGAGCCCCGCCCTTGTGCGCCGCGCCGGCGTGAGACAGCCGCAGGATCTGACCGGGCAGCCGCTGCTGCATGTGACGACACGGCCGAAACTATGGACGGAATGGCTGGAGATGAACGGTGTGACGGCGGAGAATGCTTATCAGGGCAGCCGTTTCGACCAGTTCTCGATGATCATCGAGGCCGCCGCAAGCGGCATCGGCTTTGCCCTTCTGCCGAAATATCTCATCGAGGCGGAACTTGCCTCCGGCCGCCTCGAAATCGTCTTCGACATTCCCCTGCAGACTGACAAGAGCTATTACGTGGCCCTGCCGGAAGGACGGCAGGACAATGCGCTGGCCCGCGCCTTTCAGGCATGGCTGCTCGATCAGGTCGGCAAGCCGGTCTAGTCCGCCATCCGCTCAGTTCGAAGGGCTGGGGGAAACGTCATACAGCCCCGGAAGATCGGGACCGACGGGCACGATGCGGGTCGGGTTGAGCGCCTTGATGGAATAATAACCGCGCTTGATATGGTCGATATTGACCGTATCTCGCACGCCCGGAATGGTCAGCACCCGCATCATATAGGCCTGAAGGGCGGGGTAATCGGCGATACGGCGAAGATTGCATTTGAACAGGCCGTAATAAGCGGCATCGAACCGCACCAGCGTCACGAAAAGCCGGACATCCGTTTCGGTCAGCAGATCGCCGAACAGGAAAGGCCCGCCTGAGACGAGGCGGCTTTCGAGCTCCTGAAGCGTCGCGAATACATCGGCGAAAGCCTCTTCATAGGCGATCTGCGTGGTGGCGAAACCGGTTCTGTAAACGCCGTTGTTGAGGCGCGGATAGATGCGGTCATTGAGAGCGTCGATCTCATCGCGCAAAGCTTCCGGATAGAGGTCCACGCTATTGTCGGCCAGAGCGCCGAAACCGGAATTCAGCATGCGCAGAATATCGGCGGATTCGTTGTTGACGATGGTTTTCGTCTTTTTGTCCCAAAGCACGGGCACGGTGGCGCGACCGGTATAATGCGGATCCGCGCTGGTATAGACCTCGTGCATATAGGTGAAGCCGTTGAGCGCATCGCGATCCGCGCCCGGATAGTCACCGAATTTCCAGCCCTCGTCGGAAAGGGCGGGCTCGACAACGGAAACGGAAATCACCTCTTCCAGCTTCTTCAGCTTTCGGCCGATCAGCGTGCGCGATGCCCATGGGCAGATCAGCGCGACGTAAAGATGATAACGGCCGCTTTCGGCCGCAAAACCGCCCTCGCCCGTCGGCCCCGCCGAACCGTCAGGCGTCACCCAGTTGCGGAAACCGGAGGTCTGGCGAACGAAGCCGCCTTTCCTGTCGGTTGCCTGCACCGGATGCCATTCGGCGGTCCATTTTCCATCCACGAGCATTTGCGGCTCTCCGTTCATCTAAAGATGAAAGCCTTATGGGCCGGGTTGCCGCCGCTTCACAAGCCGCGCTTCGGTTGACGCACTGTTTCCGATCAAGAGTGAGTTCAAAGCCGATTGCGGAAAAACGGGTTCCAGCGCACGGTGCCCAGCCTCACCTTTTCGCGGATCATCGTCAGCAGTCCCGATGCGGCGATGACGGCCAGACCAAGCACCGCGACCGCATCCGGATATTCATGGAAGAAGGCCATGCCGATCGCCACGGCCCAGAGGATTTGCGAATAATGCGATGGCGCGATCTGGCTCGCCGGCGCGATGCGGGTGGCGACCAGAAGGGTGATCTGCCCCGTTGCCGTGCAAAGGCCGATGAAGGCGAAGGCCAATAGCTGGTGCAGATTGGGCATGACGAATTCGGGGATGGAGGCAATACCGTTGAAGGTGAGGCCGTAGATGAGCAGCACACCCATGATCGAGGTGCGCTTTTCCTTGCCCGCAAGCGAGCGCAGCAAAACGATGGTCATCGCCGCAAGAAAGGCGACCCCGATGGCGGCGAAATGCCCAAGTTCCAGCGTCTTGAAGCCCGGCCGCACGACCAGAATGACACCGACGATACCCGCCAGAACCGCCGCCCAGCGCCATGGACCGATATTCTCCTTCAGCACGACGGCGGAAAGCACGGTCACAAAAAGCGGCGACAGGAAGATCAGCGCATAGGCTTCCGCCAGCGGAATGGTGGTGAAGGCATAGATGCCGAAAATACCCGCGAAAAGGCCGGAGATGGCGCGCCCGTGCACGGCGAAGGGCCGGCTCATGCGCCAGAATTCACGCCACCTTTCCTCACGCGGCTTGCTGAAGAAGATGAAGATGCCGGAAAACAGAATGCTGAAGAAGCCGATTTCGAAAACGCTGATCTGCGATCCAAGCGACTTGATGGTGGCATCGCCCATGGAAAAGGTCGCATAAGCGAACAGACCGAGCAGAAAACCCTTTTGCATTTGAACGTCCCCAAACACCGACCGCAACGCAAAGCATCCCCCGGCCGCGTGGAACGCGACCCGGACGCCCCTTTCAAGGGACAGACAGTCTGGCAGATTTGATCCTCAGTCCTATGGCTAGACCCGGCTACCTATGAGTGCAAGCCGGAAAAACGGCAAAATTGATCGATTGAACCCAACCGATGAAAATGGCTGCAAGGTGCGGCAAATTTGTCCCGCCATGGCCATCACATCACCGTCATGGAAAGAGGTTAGCCGGTATTCATCGTGGCGCTTGGCGACGGGCATGAAGGCGGCTAAATATTATCATGCGATTTTCACCCGCCGATTTCCCCGGCTGGTATTGCCGCGTTAACATGGCCTCGCTAACCGAAAGGAAAAAGAATGCGGATTGTGATGATCGGTTCGGGTTATGTCGGCCTCGTGTCCGGCGCGTGTTTTGCGGATTTCGGCCATGACGTGGTCTGCGTCGACAAGATGCCGGAGAAGATCGAAGCCCTGAAAAACGGCCATATCCCGATCTTCGAACCGGGTCTCGATGTCATCGTCGCCAACAATGCCAAGGCCGGGCGGTTGAGCTTCACCACCGATCTTTCCGCAGCCGTCGCCAATGCCGATGTCGTCTTCATCGCGGTCGGCACGCCGTCGCGGCGCGGCGATGGCCATGCCGATCTCGGTTATGTCTATGCGGCGGCGAAAGAGATCGCCCATGCGCTTGACGGCTTCACCGTCATCGTTACCAAATCCACCGTTCCCGTCGGCACCGGCGATGAGGTGGAGCGCATCATCCACGAGGAAAACCCCTCGGCCGATTTTGCGGTTGTCTCCAACCCGGAATTCCTGCGCGAAGGGGCCGCCATCGAGGATTTCAAGCGGCCGGACCGCATCGTCGTCGGCCTTTCGGATGAGCGCGCCCGCCCCGTCATGACCGAGGTTTATCGCCCGCTCTATCTCAATCAGTCGCCGTTGCTCTTCACCACAAGGCGCGCTTCCGAACTCATCAAATATGCCGCCAATGCCTTTCTGGCGATGAAGATCACCTTCATCAACGAGATGGCTGACCTCTGCGAAAAGGTCGGCGCCAATGTGCAGGACGTGTCGCGCGGCATCGGTCTCGATGGCCGTATCGGCCCGAAATTCCTGCATGCCGGCCCCGGTTATGGCGGCTCCTGTTTCCCGAAGGACACGCTGGCGCTCGCCAAGACCGCGCAGGATTATGACGCGCCGGTGCGGCTGATCGAGACCACCATCGCCATCAACGACAATCGCAAGCGCGCCATGGGCCGCAAGGTCATCAATGCGGTGGGCGGCGATGTGCGCGGCAAGAAGATCGCCGTGCTTGGGCTGACCTTCAAGCCGAATACCGACGACATGCGCGACAGCCCGGCAATCGCCATCATCCAGACCCTGCAGGACGGCGGTGCGAAAGTGGTCGGTTACGACCCGGAAGGCATGGCGAATGCCCGCCACCTGATGGAAGACATCGAATACGCGGCCGGCCCCTACGAGGCGGCGGAAGATGCCGACGCCGTGGTGATCGTGACGGAATGGAACCAGTTCCGTGCGCTCGACCTGCCGCGGTTGAAGGCGATCATGAAACATCCGGTGCTGGTGGATCTGCGCAATATCTACCGCACGGATGAGGTCGCCGCGCATGGTTTCATCTATGCCGCAGTCGGTCGCCCGCACGAAGGCGGCTCCGACAAGGGCGCATAGAGGTTTCGTTTTCGCCATTTCATTAAAAGGTTTTCTGCGCTTCGGTCAGACCGCAAACGCACCAACGAATTCGGGATATAATCATCATGCGTTATCTGGTTACCGGCACGGCTGGCTTCATCGGCTTTTATGTTGCCAAGCGGCTGTTGGACGCCGGCCACTTCGTGACCGGTTTCGACGGCATGACGAAATATTACGATGTCAGCCTCAAGGAAAAACGCCACGCCATTCTTTCCCGCTCCAACGGCTTCCGGGCCGAAATCGGCATGCTGGAGGATACGGATGCGCTAAAGCGCGCGGCTGAGGCCGCCGAACCCGAGATCATCATCCACCTCGCCGCACAGGCAGGCGTCCGTTACAGCCTTGAAAATCCGCGCGCCTATGTCGATTCCAATCTCATCGGCTCGTTCAACATGCTGGAGCTCGCGAGAAGCTTGCAGGTCAAGCACCTGATGCTGGCATCGACCTCCTCCATCTATGGCGCCAACGAAAAAATACCCTTCGCTGAGAGCGACAAGGCCGACGAGCCGATGACGCTTTACGCCGCCACCAAAAAATCGATGGAGCTGATGGCGCATAGCTATGCCCATCTGCACAAGCTGCCCACCACCGCCTTCCGTTTCTTCACGGTCTACGGTCCATGGGGACGGCCGGACATGGCGCCGATCAAATTCGTCGACGCCGTTTCCAACGGCCGGCCGATCGATATTTACGGGCAAGGCAATATGAGCCGCGACTTCACCTATATAGACGATCTGGTGGAGGGCATCGTCCGGCTGAGCACGGTCATCCCTTCCGAGGAAAACCGCGTCACGCAGGAAGGTGTCACCGACACGCTCTCGCACCACGCGCCCTTCCGCGTGGTCAATATCGGCGGCGGCCAGCCGGTGGAACTGATGCATTTCGTCGAGACGGTCGAAAAGGCGGTCGGGAAACCCGCGATCCGCAACATGCTGCCGATGCAGCAGGGCGATGTTCCCCGCACCTTCGCCTCTCCCGATCTTTTGAGAGCCTTGACCGGCTACGTGCCGCAAACGCCGGTCGAAGAGGGCATCAAGGCCCTCGTCGCCTGGTATCGCGAGATGCATCCGGCCGAATTACGGGAATAACCTCACAACGTCGCGAGCAAGCGGTTGGAGATGGTGCCACCGGAAGCGCTCTGCATGGCGATCTTGGTTTCGACGGCCTCGATGATCGTGTCGCTGAAATCCATCTCCGTCAGATCGCGGATATTGGAAAGGCCACCCGGCGAAAACACGTTCACTTCCAGTATCTTGTCACCGACGATATCGAGCCCGACGAGGAACATGCCGTCCTCCACCAGCTTCGGCCGCACCATTTCGGCAAGCGCCACGATTTCATCGGTCACCGTCGCCGCCTCCGCCGTGCCATGGGCATGGATATTGGAGCGCAGGTCGCCCTTGGCCGGCACGCGGCGAAGGGCGGCATATTTGCCTTCACGCATCAACGGGCGGCCATTCATCATGAAGAAACGGATATCGCCATCCTTGGCGGCCGGCAGATAGGCCTGCGCGATCAGATAACCTTCGAGGCTCACCGCCTCGAAAATCTGGTTGAGATTGGTCTCTTTGCTGGAGCCGATCTTGAAGACGTTCTTGCCGCCGGAGCCCTGCAGCGGCTTGACGATGACACCCTTGGGGTGCGCATCGGCAAAGGCGCGGATTTCCTCGACATTGCGCGAAATGATCGTGGTCGGGCGGACGATTTCGGGAAAGCTCTGGAAATAGAGCTTGTTCTGCGCGAGCGCCAGACCTTCGGGATCGTTCAACACCAAGACGCCGCGCTGTTCGGCAAGCCGTCCGAACAGGATGCCGGCATGCACCGCCCATGGCCGTGTCGTCTGGTCGAGCGAGGGATCGTTGCGCAGCATCAGCGCATCGATTTCCTCGACATCCATGGTCCGCCGCTCCAGCGCCTTGTCCTGAAGCGTGGAATGGAACGTCTCGCCTTTCTTGATTTTACCTTTCGGCAGCACGGTGGCATGGATGGTCAGGCTGTCGTCCGAGCGTAATGTGAAATCGCCGGGCGTCAGATAAACCACCTCATGGCCGCGATTGAGCGCCGCCATGGCAAGCAGGCCGGTCGCGTAGTTCGGTCCCTCGGTTTCGATGGAATTGACGAAAAATGCGATACGCATGAAGCCCCTCCTATAATGTCGCCAGTTCGGCAATGGATAATCCCGCCCGTATTTTTTCCAGCCGTTCATTGGCCTTGGCGGGTAGCAGGAATGCGGGCCTGACGCCCGGCGGCCGCAACAGGCCGCGCAGGGCAAGCTCCTGCATTACCGGAAAATGGGCGGCGGCGATCTTGCCCATCCAGAACGGATCGAGCGCCCCGCCCCTGCGCAGATGGTCCAGCACCTCCGCCAGCCCGCGCAGATAGATCGCGTCCTTGGAAAGGCCGCCGCCGCGATAGATGCGCAGCACCATGTTGAAGGCCCCGGCTTCATCGAAACCGTGATCGCGGGTCATGGTGCGGAAGGTCTCCACGAAGCTCGCCCCATCCAGCATGGCGGCACAGCCGATAACGCGGCCGGCGATCAGCCGCAGGCGCTCGCGCGTCATGCCGCCGGCCAGATGTTCCGCCAGCACCGCCAGCCCCTCCTGCACGCCCTCATAACCGGAAAGGCCGGTGCGGAAGAGCCGCAACCCCTGAAACGAACCGTTGAAATAGGTCAGAAGATGCACGCCGATCTCATGCGACAGCAGCGCCTCGACACGGCGCTGCTCCATGACGGTGTGGCGGGAAATCAGAAGCTTCTCGCCCGTCACCATCAGGCCCGGCGGCAGGTCGTCGCGGATCTCGACGCGCGCCTTGAATTCCGGGTCTTCCGCAAGATAGGTCTCGACCATCTCCCGCGACTTCTTCGCGACCGCGTAACAATCGACCATGGCGATTTCGCTGCCTTCCTCCCCGCGCGGGCAATCCGCAAGCACCCGCAGCGCCAGCTGAAGAAGAGCCGGTTCGACAGCGCCATATAGGGCGCGTGAAAAATCGGTGAAGGTGCGATGGTGAAGATTGGCGAGCATCGTCAGCTGCAGATCGATCTCCTGCTGTTTCTCCCGGTAGAGATTATAAAGCACCGGGTCTTCCAGATGATCGAAAACAACGGAATAAAGCTTGCGTTTCTGCTCCTCGACATCGACGCCGAGCGGCCGGTAGAGCAGGCGCGGCGCGAACTGAAAGCCGCCATCGCGAAACTCTTCGAAGGCCCGGCGAGCATTGATGGGCGTGACGGACAGAAGAAAATCAAAGGATGAAACAATATCGTCGACGGACCGGTCGGCACGCCTGACGGCATCGACGAAAGCCTTGCGCCCCAGCGCCCGATGGCTGGTAACCTTGAGCGCGTCCTTGCCCGAAGCGAAGGATGAAAAAGCCTGCAGGCCGGCATCGAAAAGATCGGCGATCATAGTCACCCGCAGGCCCGGATAATCCGCACCGGATTCCGGCTGGCGGTAGATCGGCGCAAAACGCACGCCGATACAGGGAAAATCGAGGCCCGCTTTCTTGAAGCGCAGAACCGGATCGGCATCCGGTTCCGGCCGGGTGATGCGCGGCGTGCGAAAACGCACTTCGGCATCGCAAACCGCCTTGATGAAGACCCGGCGGGCAGTCTGCGTTTCGGGTTCAGCCGTCGCCGAGACGGAAACCTCATAATGCGGCAGGAAAGGCGAATCGTCGGCCAGCAGGATGTCATGCTCCAGCTCGCCGATATCGAGGACCATGAAAGCGCCGAAACGTTGCCGCATGATCGTGCCAATGGCCTCGATCAGCGGCGCAGCCTCCTGAATAGTCGACGCGATCAGATAGGAGGCATGGGCGGCGGCGATATCGCGGGCGGCGAGATTTTTCGTGCCGCCCGTCAAATGCAGGCAGAGGAACGGTAGCGGCCGGTCGATATGCAGACGACCGTCTTTACCGACATCGCGGCGGATGGCCTTGCCGGCCTCGAGGCAGGACACGACGTCATCGACCAGATCGGCGATGGGAGACGGCGCGCTGCGGGCGGGAGAGAGGTTCATCGCCGCGACCTCAGGCACTCTTCGAGTACCGGCTGGAGTGCTGCGATCGCTTGGCGAATATCCGCCACCACACGCGCATCCGGCTTTCCCGTCCACTCGTCCATGAAGAATTTCTTGAACTCGATTGCGATGGCACAGCCATTTTCGGCGAACCTTTCATGGATGAAACGGGTCTGCTCCCCCTTGCCCTGAAACGCCACGTTCTCGCGAACATCGAGGCGGCGTCCACCGATGGTCGCTAACGCGAAATGATGCCCGACCGCGCTCACGATATCGCCCCAGCGGCTGCGATCCATGGAAAAGGTGCCGATATTGATATCGGGCGCCTCCGCCTGCGCCGTCGGCGGCGCGGCGGCGCCCTGCCGGCGATGATTATAGCTGTGCACATCCAACACCACGAAAGCGCCGTGCCGCCTTTCGATTGCAGAGAGCACGGTCTCCAGCATCGCATAATAGTCGGCGTGAAAATCGAGCGACTGCCGGATGGCTTCCCGCGCCGGTTCCTCTTTCCAGACCTCAAGCCCCCAGGATTGTTCCGGCTTCAGATAGATCGCCTGATCGGCCGCACGGTTGAGATCGATTTCGAATCGCGAATGGTGAACGACGAGACGGTTCGTCAGTCCCGCAACCATCTCACCGGTGAAAGGGTCTTCCTCCCGCAGCCGCTGTTCCGGGGAAAGGGCGATGAGCCCGGATACGTCCGGTCTAATGCGATGACCGTCGTGAATGGCTGTGCCGATAACCGGTGAATTGCCGAAATCGATCGACCAGAAACCCTTGTTTTCGTTGTCACCGTGGTATTCGCCGTCACTCTGTCTGGCTGCCATGCTGCCTCCCCTGCATCGGGGATAAAACAGCGGGACATGCCCGTTTGTTCCCTTCTCCGCCCGCCGGTCGCGACGACCGCAATATAAACGTTGCGCGCAACCGAGCCGGAACCATGGGCGCAGCAAAGGGTTTGTCTCCCGTGCGCATGGGCGCACGTCATGCATTTTCACACATGGGAGAAGGAACGATGGCCGAGAAGAAACTCGACGACCTGTTTTACGATACGCTGAAGGATATCTACTACGCCGAGAGGCAGATCCTGAAAGCCCTGCCGAAAATGGCGCGGGCGGCGACCGATCCGAAGCTGAAACAGGCCTTTGAAAAACACAAGGAAGAAACGCAGGGACACATCGAACGCCTGCAGGAAGTGTTCGAGATCATCGGCAGGCGGGCGCAGGGCAAGACCTGCGAGGCGATCCAGGGCATCATTGCCGAAGGTGAGGAGATCATCGACGATTTCAAGGGCACCGCCGCTCTCGATGCCGGCCTCATCTCGTCGGCGCAGGCGGTCGAGCATTACGAGATCGCCCGCTACGGCACGTTGAAAGCCTGGGCGGAAAAGCTTGGACACGGCAATGTCGTTTCCCTGCTGGACGCTACGCTGAAGGAAGAGTCCAAGACCGATGACGCGCTGACTTCGCTCGCCAAGACCTCGATCAATGCGGCAGCTCAGAAAAAGGCGGCATGACGCTGTCTGCGACACCAACAAAAAACCGGAATGGGCGACCATTCCGGTTTTTTATGCGTGTTGAAACCTGCGGAAATTACGGCAGGGTATAGGCGATCACATAGTCGCCCGGCTTGGTTCCGACGGAGCCGTGACCACCCGCAACCATCACCACATATTGCTTGCCGCCATCCAGCGCATAGGTCATCGGCGTTGCCTGGCCGCCGGCCGGCAGGCGCGCTTCCCAAAGCTGCTTGCCGGTCGTCAGGTCATAGGCGCGCAGATAGTTGTCGACGGCAGCACCGAGGAAGGCGACGCCGCCCTTGGTGATCATCGGCCCGCCAATGCCCGGCACACCCAGTTTGAAGGGCAGCGGCAGCGGCGTCATGTCATGGACCGTACCGTTCTTGTGCTTGTAGGCGATATCGCCGGTGCGCAGGTCAGCACCCGCGACGTAACCCCATGGCGGGGCCTGGCAGGGGATTTTCAGCGGGCCGAGGAACGGGCCCATGAACACGCCGTAGGGGGCACCGTCGTTGCGGTTCAGGCCCTGTTCGCTACCCTTTTCGTCCTGACCCTTCGGCGGAATGTCGGCGCGCGGCACGAGCCGCGAGGTGAAGGCGAGGTAGGTCGGCATGCCGAACATCACCTGACGCTCGGGATCGACCGCCACGCTGCCCCAGTTGAACGTACCGAAATTGCCGGGATAGATGATCGAGCCGGTCAGCGAGGGCGGCGTGTAGCGGCCCTTGTAGTTCAGCTGATGGAAGCGGATGCGGCAGGCGAGCTGGTCGAACATGGAGACGCCCCACATGTCCTTTTCCTGCAACGGCGCCGGCTTGAAGGACAAGGCCGTCGTCGGCTGCGTCGGAGAGGTGAAGTCCTCCGGGATGGCGCCGCCCGGCGCGGGCTCTTCGGTGATCGGCAGAAGCGGCTCGCCGGTGCGCCGGTCGAGAACGTAGATATCGCCCTGCTTGGTGGGGCCGACGAGGGCCGGCACGGTCTGGCCATCCTTGGTGATGTCGAGCAGCACCGGCTGGGCCGGCACGTCCATGTCCCAGAGATCGTGATGAACCGTCTGGCGCACCCACCGATCCTTGCCGGTGTTTATATCCAGCGCGACGATGGAGGAGGAATATTTCTCCACATTCTCGCTGCGGCCCATGCCGAGCTGATCCGGCACCTGATTACCGAGCGGGATATAAACGAGGCCGAGGCCTTCATCGTAACTGAAGACCGACCAGCTGTTGGGCGAATTGGTGGTGTAGGTTTCACCCGCCGCAATCGGTTCGGTTTTCGCCGGGTTGCCGGAATCCCAGTTCCAGACGAGCGCGCCGCTGTTCACATCGAAAGCGCGGATGACGCCGGACTGTTCCTGCGTGGAATAGTTGTCGTTCACCGCGCCGCCGATGATGATCTTGCCCGCCACGATGACGGGCGGCGAGGTCGAATAATAATAACCGGCGGGATTATATTTCATGCCCTGCTCGAGATGCAGCACACCCTGATCGGCAAAGGACGTGCAGACCTGACCGGTGGCGGCATCGAGCGCGATCAGCCGCGCATCCGAGGTCGGCAGGTAGACGCGCTCGGCGCAGGCCGTGCCTTGAGCGGCATTCGGCTCGGCATAATAGGAAACGCCGCGGCATGTCTGGTGCTGGCGATCCGGATTGAGACCGACATTCGGGTCGTATTTCCACTTCTCCTTGCCGGTAGCGGCGTCGATGGCAATCGCCCAATTATGCGGCGTGCAGATATAAAGCGTGTTCCCGATCTTCAGCGGCGTCACCTGATAGGTGGTTTCACCCACATCATCGGGCAGCTTCACATCGCCCGTCTGGTAACGCCAGGCTTCCTTCAGCTGCGATACATTGTCGACATTGACCTGGGTGAGCGGCGAATAACGCTGGCCATAGGGTGTGCGGCCATATTGATGCCAGTCACCGTCAGGCACATTGCCGCCATAGGCTGGCGTGGCCGAGGCCGTTTCCTGAGGCAGGGAACCTGCGGTATCGTGCGGATCCTGCGCCATGGAATATCCGGCCACGACGATGGAGGCGAGGACGGAGAGCGCAAGCGGCCAGGCATTCGGCCCATAGCTAAGCCCGGTCGGGCTCGAAAAACCGAGCGGCTTTCTGACCCATGGAACCAGAAGCCAGAGGCCGATGAGAATGATGACGCCGCCGCGCGGGCCGAGTTGCCACCAGTCGAAGCCGACTTCCCAGATGGCCCAGGCAAGCGTCGCGACAATGAAGACGGCATAAACGTGAAGGGCTGCGCGATTGCGCTTGAACAGCAGAACGGCCGTCAACAGAAAGGCCAGTCCGGAAAGCACGTAATAAAAGCTCCCGCCCAGCATGACGAGCTGAGAGCCGAAACCGAACAGCGCAAGACCGATCAGCGTGAGAACAACTGCAGTGACGGTGACTGCCATGAATGAAACCCCCGATTCCTGTCACTTTGCGTGAAATGAAATCGGGCGCGATCTGGTTCCATGAAAATTATCATCGGCGCGAAAAAACTTCACGCCATGGTGGTCACGGGTTTTGCGGTGCTCCGGTCGAATCCTGCGGCGCGGGATTTGTCTCTGTCGATGACGGCGGCTGGGCGCGGCCATTCGCCGGATTGTTGTCGAAGCTTCCGGATCCGGACGGCTGCTGCGGCGCGGGCGCAGTCTCGGTCTGCGGGTTCTGCGGCAGGTTCTCGTCGGGTTCGAAAACCGAATATTCGACAACGGCCCACACCACCAATGCAAGAAGCACGCTGACGATCAGAATGACGAGGACGGGACGTCCGCGCGACCCCTGCCGCGCGCGCGTTGCCGTTTCGCTTTTCGGCGCATCCCGACCGTCGAGATAGCTGGCATTTTCTCTGGCCATGTCTTTCACTCCCTGTAACCCTGTTGATCTAATCATTGGGGTCAGGGTTTTGTTCCAGATCGCAGAAAAACGACGTTAGCCTCACTCGGCCGGCAAACGCGCCCTGTCACAGTCCGCCATATCCACCGCACTAAAGCTTTGCCCAAGGCCGAGCCAGGAAACCGGCCGCCGCGCTCCATCATCCGTTTCCGATGGATCGTCTGCGGGGCTGTCTGAATTCGCCAACGGCAAGGGTGATGGCCGCCTGCGAAATCGGGTTCCGGAAAAGGAGAGGTGTTGTTTCAACGCATGGCGCCATTGGCGACACAGGTCCAGAAAAGCGAGGATTCTCAGCATCATGATTGTCAGGCAATATATTGATAAAAATAACCTGCCCTGTTTGGCACGTCTGGAAGATATGCGCATCCCCATCGCGCCGCAGCCTCAGCGAATGGTCGGATTGTGCCAACAAACCCGCATAAAGTGTCAGAAGGGCATCCGAAAAAGCGTGGTCAGCGGCCGAGCTGCACGATCCAGCGGGTCCATTCCGCGCTATCCGGCTTCACAATATCCGACGTGAGGTCGCGGTTTTCCGAAGCGAAATGCCGCATCTGACGCGGCGAAAGGCCGAAGGTCTTCTTGAAGACGCGGCTGAAATTTTCCGGATTGGTGAAACCATAGGACGCCGCCACCTCGGCAATCGTCATATGCGCCGATTGCGGTGCCCGCAGAAAATCCATCGCGCGTTCAAGACGCCGATGGGTGATGCAGGCCGAAAACCCTCCCAGCGGCTCAAACAGCCGGTAGACGGTACGTCGCGACACGCCAAATGATGGCAGCCGCAGCAAGCTCCAGAAGCGGCGAGACCGTCGCTGCGCCTTCACTGGCGTTCATCACGTCAAAATGACGATAGATGCTCGTCATCGTTTCGCGCAGCAGCGATACCAGCGGCAGACCGGCCGGCAGCACACGTTCATGATGATTGCCGGAACCGACAAGCCTGCCTTCCAGCAGCCGGCGCGGCACGACGAGGCTGAGATGGTCGTGGTCTGTCGTCGCGGTGGCCAGCGGCTGCGCCATGTCGATAAGATAGAGGTCGCCGGGGCCTGCGGTCTCGCCCGATCCACGCCGCGACATGCTCTGTCCGCTGGCGTAGAATTGCAGGAGAAAACCGTCCATGCCGTCGCGGGCAAGCTTGTGGCGCGAACGGTCGAAATCCTGCGCAGAGGACTGAGTGCGGCCGAGCGCGACATTGCCGATGAAAGCCGCATCGACGCTGGCGAAGAAACCGTCATCCTGCGGGCGACGCAGGCGGGCATCGAACAGCACGTTGATCGAATCCCGCCAAAGCCCCATGGCGTCGCGTTTCGGCACCTGGCGCGTATCGAAGCGCGAGCGCGCCAGCGGCGCTTCAAAAGACCCTGTGTTCATCATGACGCTTTTCCGTGAACACGGCGCTGAACCCCCGCCGTCCACGAAAACTATACAGGATTGAAACCACCCAACAATGCCGGACGCCGATGAGACGGTTCGCTGCAAGCGCGTGCGCGAAAATTATTTCGCGGTCCAGCCGCCATCGATCGAAATGGTGGTGCCGGTGATGGAGCGCGCCATATCGCCCGCGAGATAAAGCGCCATTTCCGCCACTTCTTCCGGTTGCACGAACCGCCTTGTCGGCTGCGGCGCAAGCATCACCTTCTTCACCACCTCCTCCTCGCTCATGCCATGCACGCGCGCCTGATCGGCAACCTGGGCGGCGACGAGCGGCGTCCAGACATAGCCGGGGCAGATGGCGTTGCAGGTGATGCCGAGTTCGGCCACTTCCAGCGCCACGCTTTTCGTCAGGCCCACCACCGCATGTTTGGTCGCCACATAAGGCCCCTTGAAGGGCGAAGCGCGCAGGCCATGCGCGGAAGCGATGTTGACGATGCGGCCCCAGCCTCTTTCCTTCATGCCCGGCAAGGCCGCATGGATGGTGTGAAACGCGCTGTCGAGCGAGATGGCGACGATGCGGGAAAAATCGGCGAAATCGAACTCGTCGATCGCCGCGACCTTCTGAATGCCGGCATTGTTGACGAGGACGTCGATATGACCGAATTCGGCGATAACGGTTTCCGGCAGATGGGCGCTTTCATCATAATTGGCGAGGTTGGCGGCAAAATAGACCGGCCTGTGCCGCGCCACCTTCGCGACCGCCTCCAGCGCCTGCGTCGCCTCCTCCGCCGTTTCTATGCCATGCACCGCGACCAGATACCCCGCCTCGGCGAAACGCTTGGCGATGGCAAGCCCGATGCCGCTGGTGGAACCCGTGACAAGCACGGTCTTCGGTTGATCCTCCATCGGCCTAGTCCTTCAGCTGCGGCAGGTTGCGGAAAAGTTCGAGCGCTTCGGGATTGGCGAGCGCATCGGCATTCTTCACCGGCCGGCCATGGATGGTGTCACGCACCGCGATTTCGGAAATCTTGCCAGAACGGGTGCGGGGAATGGCGCTGACGGCAATGATCCTTGCCGGCACATGCCGCGGCGTCGCGCCCGAACGGATGCGGCTGCGGATGATCTTTTCCAGCTCTTCCGTCAAAACCGCGCCGCCCTTCATGCGCAGGAAGAGGATGACCCGCTGGTCGCCCTCGATATCCTGCCCCACGGCAATCGCCTCTTCGACCTCAGGCACGGTTTCCACCTGCCGGTAGATTTCCGCAGTCCCGATGCGAACCCCGCCGGGATTGAGCGTCGTGTCCGAACGTCCATGGATGACATATCCACCGGAGGGGCGCATTTCGGCAAAATCGCCATGCGCCCATATGCCGGGGAACCGGTCGAAATAGGCGGCCTGATAGCGCGAGCCATCCTCATCGCCCCAGAACTTCACCGGCATGGACAGATGCGCATTGCGGCAGACGAGTTCGCCGGCAACGCCGCGAACGGAATGGCCCTCATCATCCAGCGTGTCGATATCCATGCCGAGCATCGCGCCCTGCAATTCGCCGCGATGCGCCGGCTGCAAAGGGTTGCCGCCGAGGAAACAGGCGCAGATATCCGTGCCGCCGGAAATGGAGGCGAGGTGCACGTCGGCCTTCCAGTCGCGATAGATATAATCGAAGGATTGCGGGATGAGCGGCGAGCCGGTGGAGAGAATTGTCCGCAGCGATGAAAGATCGTGGCTTTCGCGCGGCTTCAGCCCGGCCTTCAGGCAGGCGTCGATGAACTTCGCCGACGTGCCGAAAGTGGCGATCCGTTCGGCGTCGATGAGGTCGATCAGCCGCGCAGGGTTGGGATAACCGGGATTGCCGTCATAGGTGACGAGCGTAGCGCCAAGCGCCAGACCGGAGACCTGCCAGTTCCACATCATCCAGCCGCAGGTGGTGAAATAGAAAAAGCGCTCCCCTTCCTGAATATCGCATTGCAGCTTCAGTTCCTTCATGTGCTGAAGAAGCAAGCCGCCGCCGGAATGGGTGATGCATTTCGGCTTGCCGGTTGTGCCCGAGGAATAAAGGATCGCCAGCGGCGCCTTGACGGGCAGACGGTTGAAAGCGATCTCGCCCGCCGCATAAGGCGCGACGAAATCCGTAAGCGTCACGCAGCCGAGATCGGCAAGGCTTGCGGGCACGGCATCGCCGATCAGCACGATCTTTTCAGGCGCCGCACTTTCCGCCACGGCGCGGATGGTCGGGCCGACATCGATGCGTTTGCCGGCATAACCATATTCGGGCACGGCGATGAGGATTTTCGGGCCGATCTGCGACAGACGGTCGGATGCTCCCGCCGGCCCGAAATCCGGCGAGCAGGAGGACCAGATCGCCCCGATGGCGCTGACAGCCAGATAGCTGACAATCGCCTCTATATCATGGGTGACGATGGCCCCGACGCGGTCGCCTTCCCTCACACCGGCATGGGCAAGCGCCTGCACCATGCGGGACACTTCGTCGTAAAGCTCTCTGCGGGTAATCTCGCGCCTTGTGCCGTCGTCGCGATGGGCGATGATGGCCAGCCGCGCGTCGGCATTGCGCAGAAGGTTCTCCGCATAATTGAGCCTTGCGCCCGGATAGAACTCGGCCTCCCGGATCGTCGCGCCCGGTTTGAACGCCGTGTCGCCACGTGTGCCGACAATGCCGAGTTCATCCCACAGCGTATCGTAAAATTCATCCGGCGCGTCGATGGACCAGCGCAGCAGGCCCGCATAGTCATCGGCGGCCTGCCCGTGCAGATTTGCCGTTTTCGTCGCGAAGGCGAAAAGCGCCGAGCGCTCCACCCTCTTCTCCGGCGGCATCCATAAGATGTCGGATGGCGCGGCGTCCGTCATGCTTCGCCCCCGCGCAGCATTTCGACGATGGCGGAAAAATCACGCCCGCCGCTTCCTTCGCCGACGAAGTTTTCATAAAGCGCCGCCGCTGCCGCACCGAGCGGAGTGGAAGCCCCGGCTCCATTCGCGGCCTCCTGCGAAAGCTTCAGATCCTTCAGCATCAGAGCCGCCGCAAATCCGGGCTGGTAATCCTTGTTGGCGGGCGATGTCGGCACCGGTCCCGGCACCGGGCAATAGGTGGTAAGCGACCAGCATTGCCCGGAAGAGGTGGAGGCGACATCGAATAGCGCCTGATGCGAAAGCCCGAGTTTTTCGCCCAGCACGAAGGCTTCGGAAACGGCGATCATGGAAATGCCGAGGATCATGTTGTTGCAAATCTTGGCCGCCTGGCCGTTGCCGCCCTTGCCGCAATGCACGATCTTCTTGCCCATCGCCTCCAGCACCGGCTTTGCCGCAGAGAAGGCCGCAGCCTCGCCGCCGCACATGAAGGTCAGGGTGCCTGCCGCAGCCCCGCCCGTTCCGCCGGAAACGGGCGCATCCACCGAGGGGCAACCGGCGGAAGCGGCCAGCTCGTGCGCCTTAAGCGCGCTTTCCATGTCCACCGTCGAGCAATCGATGAGCAGCGTGCCGGCAGAAATCTTTTTAACCAGATCGCCATAGACCGAAACGACATGTTCGCCCTTCGGCAGCATGGTGATGATCACGTCAGCCGCTTCGATAGCCTCGGCGGAATCCACAGCAACGGGAACGCCCGCCTCTCTCGCCGCCGCGCGGCAGGCTTCGGAAAGATCGTGACCCCTGACGGCATATCCAGCCTTGACGAGATTGACGGCCATGGGCAGGCCCATATGTCCCAGCCCGATAAAAGCGACGGTCTTCATCGGAGCGCTCCTTTCAGCGATTATCCGCAAGGATCATGTCGGCGGCCTTTTCGGCAATCATGATCGTTGGGGAATTGGTATTTCCGGATGTGATGCGCGGCATCACCGATGCGTCGGCGACGCGAAGCCCGGCGAGCCGGCGGAATTTCAGACGCGCATCGACCACGCTTTCCATATCCGACCCCATGCGCAGCGTGCCGACAGGGTGGAAGATGGTGGTGCCGATATCGCCCGCCGCCTTGGCAAGATCATTGTCGTTTTCAAAGGAAGGACCCGGCTTGTATTCCTGCGGCTTGAAGCGCGCGAAGGCCGGCTGGGCGACGATGCGGCGTGTCAGGCGCATGGCGTCGATGGCCACCTGGCGGTCGCCTTCGGTGGAAAGATAGTTCGGGCGGATTTCCGGCTGCATGGCGAAATCCGGTCCTTTCACATGCACTGAGCCCCGGCTTTCCGGCCGCAAATTGCAGACACTTGCGGTAATGGCAGGAAAAGTGTGAACCGGATCGCCGAACTTGTCGAGCGAAACCGGCTGGACATGATATTCCAGATCGGCGGTTTCCTTCTCGGGTGAAGAACGGGTGAAGACACCAAGCTGGCTCGGCGCCATCGACATCGGCCCGGAGCGCGTCAACGCATATTCGAGGCCGATCCTCGCCTTGCCGAACAGGGTGGAGGCCCTTTCATTCAGCGTCAGGACGCCGGAGACCTTGTAGACCATGCGCAGCTGCAGATGGTCCTGCAGGTTCTCGCCCACACCCTGAACCTCCGCCACCGTGTCGATACCGGCCGCCTGCAGCACATCGCCACGGCCGACGCCGGAAAGCTCCAGAATATGCGGCGAGCCGATGGCACCGGCGGACAGCACCGTCTCGCGCCGCGCCCGCATCTTTTTCAAGACGCCGTCATGGTGGAATTCGACACCCGTAACGCGGCCTTCCTCGATGATGAGGCGCTTGACATGGGCCTTGGTCAGAACCGTCAGGTTCTTGCGGCCGAGCGCCGGTTTCAGGAAGGCTTTTGCCGTGTTCCAGCGCCAGCCCGCCCGCTGGTTGACGTCGAAATAACCGGCGCCTTCATTGTCGCCCCGGTTGAAATCATCGGTCGCGGGAATGCCGGCCTCGCCTGCCGCCTTCTGAAAAGCATCCAGCACATCCCAGCGCACGCGGGCCTTTTCCACGCGCCATTCGCCGCCGGCGGAATGCATCTCGTTCTTGCCGCGATAAAAGTCTTCCGACTTCAGGAAATAGGGCAGGATATCGTTCCACCCCCAGCCCTCGCAACCGAGTTGCCGCCACATATCGTAATCGCGCGCCTGGCCGCGCATATAGATCATGCCATTGATGGAGGAGCAGCCGCCAAGCACCTTGCCGCGCGGATAGATCAGCGAGCGGCCGTTAAGCCCCGGCTCTTCCGCCGTCTTGAAACACCAGTCGGTGCGCGGATTGTTGATGCAATAGAGATAACCAACCGGAATGTGGATCCAGTGGTAATTGTCGTTGCCGCCCGCTTCCAGCAGCAGCACGCGGTGGTTCGGATCTTTCGAAAGGCGGTTGGCGAGAACGCATCCGGCACTCCCCGCTCCGATGACGATATAGTCATATTCGCCCATGCTCTTCTCCATACGCCACCCTTACCGCACCGTCCCGGGCGCGGAGGAGGCCTTGTCTGTGTTTTCAAAAATGTTTAGCTGCGGTGCTGAAAGCCGAGTTTTCTCCCGAGCCGCGACGCGTAAAATTCGCCGATCAGACCGCGCCGGAACACCAGAACGCAGGCCATGAAAACGAGGCCGGTGATGATGGTGACCGGGAAATCCGATGTCGCGAGATAATTCTGTAGCGTGACGACGAGACCCGCGCCAAAAATCGGGCCAATCATGGTGCCGATGCCACCGAGCAGCGTCATCAAGATTACTTCGCCCGACATCTGCCAGGTCACATCCGTCAGCGTCGCGAACTGGAAGACCAGCGCTTTGAGGCCACCCGCAAGACCGGCCAGCGTCGCCGACATCACGAAAGCACCGAGCTTGTAGCGCTGCACGCTGTAGCCCAGCGAAATGGCGCGCTGCTCGTTTTCGCGGATGGATTTCAGGATCATGCCGAAGGGCGAATTGACGAAACGCCAGATGACAAGAAGCGCCAACACAAAGGCGGCCAGCACGGTGTAATAGATGTTGAGCGGCGCATTGAGGTCGAGAAGGCCGAAGAGATGGCCGCGCGGCACGCCCTGCAAACCATCCTCACCATGGGTGAAGGGCGCCTGAAGGCAGAAGAAATAAAACATCTGCGACAGCGCCAGCGTGATCATGGCGAAATAGATACCCTGGCGGCGGATGGCGAAGAAGCCGATGACGAGGCCGAGCAGCGCCGCACCCGCCATGCCAATGACAAGACCGATCTCGGGCGTCACGCCCCATTCCTTCACCGAATAGGCGGTGAAATAGGCGGCACCGCCGAAAAACGCCGCGTGGCCGAAGGACAGCAGCCCGGTATAACCGATCAGGAGGTTGAAGGCACAGGCAAACAGCGCAAAGCACAGGAGCTTCATCAGAAAGATAGGATAAACGAACATCGGCGCGGCGATGAGGACGGCAAGCCCCGTGAGAATTAGCACGGTCTTGATGGTTCCAGCAGTCGCGGACACTTCCGTCTGCGGTATCGTACCGGCAATGGGGCTATGGGTGGCTTTGGACATATCAGGCGTCCTTTCCGAAAAGTCCGGCGGGGCGGATGAGCAGCACAAAGGCCATGATGACGAAGATGACGATGTTGGAGGCTTCCGGGTAGAACACCTTGGTGAGGCCCTCTGCGACGCCCAGCATATAACCGGTGACGATGGCGCCCATGATCGACCCCATGCCGCCGACCACGACCACCGCAAAGACGACGATGATGAGGTTCGTGCCCATCAGCGGCGAGACCTGATAGATCGGCGCGGCGAGAACCCCGGTGAACCCGGCAAGGCCGGCGCCCAGCGCGTAAGTCAGCGTCAGGAGAACGGGCACATTGATGCCGAAGGCCTGCACCAGCGTCGGGTTTTCCGTCGCAGCGCGCAGATAGGAGCCAAGCCGCGTCTTTTCGATCAACGCCCAGGTGGCGATGCAGACGATGAGCGAAATGACGACAACAAAAGCGCGGTAATTCGGCAGGAACATGAAGCCGAGATTGGTGCCGCCGGCAAGCTCGCGCGGCACCGAATAGGGTTGGCCCGCCGCGCCATAAAGCCAACGGAACGTGCCTTCCACCACCAGAGCCAGACCGAAGGTGAATAGCAGCCCGTAAAGCGGATCGAGATCGTAAAGCCGCGACAGCAGGAAGCGTTCGACGATCGCACCGAACAGCGCCACGACGAAAGGTGTGACGATGAGCGCCACCCAGAAATTGATGCCGAAATATTGTAGGCTGAGGAAGGCGACGAAAGCGCCGAGCATATATTGCGCGCCATGGGCAAAATTGATGACGCGCAGCAGGCCGAAAATGACGGCAAGGCCAAGCGACAGCAGCGCATAAAACGACCCGTTGATGAGGCCCACCAGCAATTGCCCGAGCAGTGCCTGAATTGGAACGCCGAAGATCATCGTCATCGTTAAACCCCCAGCACCTTGTTAAGCTCGCCCATGCGGCCGGAAAGCTCGCTGACCGGAAAATTGCTGACCATCTGGCCGTGATCCATCAGGTAGAAACGGTCGGCGATACGGCTGGCAAAACGGAAATTCTGTTCGACCAGAACCACGGTCATGCCGCGGCTCTTCAGCTTTTGCAGCACCTCGCCGATGCGCTGCACGATCACCGGGGCAAGCCCCTCGGTCGGTTCGTCAAGCAGCAGCACCTTGACCCCGGTGCGCAGGATGCGCGCCATGGCCAGCATCTGCTGCTCGCCGCCGGAAAGCTTGGTGCCGGGGCTGGTGCGGCGTTCGTAGAGATTGGGAAACAACTCGTATATTTCATCGAGCGTCATGCCGCCGGATGCGACGACGGGCGGCAGCTTCAGGTTCTCCTCGACGCTCAGCGTCGCGAAGATGCCGCGCTCTTCCGGCACGAAACCAAGACCGTATTTCGCCGTACGATGCAGCGGCACCGGCATCAGATCCTTGCCGCCGAGCTTGATGACGCCCTTGCGGTTGCGGATGATGCCCATGATGGTGCGCAGCGTCGTGGTCTTGCCCACACCGTTGCGGCCGAGAATGGTGATGGTTTCGCCCTCGCCGACCGTCAGATCGACACCGTGCAGCGCCTGGCTTTCGCCATACCAGGATTTCAGATTGGAGACTTCGAGCATTGCCGCCATATCAAGCCTCCTCCGTGCCCATATAGGCCGTGCGCACACGCGGATCGGCGGCAACGGCGGCATAGTCGCCCTCCGCCAGAATTTCACCGCGTTGCAAGACCGTGACGTGGTGGCAGATATCGGCCACGACTTTCAGATTGTGTTCGACCATCAGCACCGCGCGGGTTTTGGCTACCTCGCGGATGAGTTCGGCCACATGGGAGACATCCTCGCCGCCCATGCCGGCCATCGGTTCATCGAGCAGCAGAACCTTCGGATCGAGCGCCAGCGTGGTGGCGATTTCAAGCACACGCTTGCGGCCGTAAGAAAGATCGGCCGCAAGCGCATGTTTTTCTCGTGTCAGGCCGACCATGGCGATCAGCTCCTCGGCGCGGGCGTTCAGCCTGTCGAGCGAGGAGAGCGGCAGCCAGAACTGCGTTGCAAGGCTGTTCGGCCGCTGCAACGCCACCCGCACATTTTCCAGAACCGTCAGATGCGGAAACACCGCCGATATCTGGAAAGACCTGACGAGGCCGAGACGCGCCACCTTGTCCGGTGGCGTCCTTGTTATGTCCGTTCCCATGAAGGTGATCGCCCCGCCTGTCGGCTGGAGAAACTTGGTCAACAGGTTGAAGACCGTGGTTTTGCCGGCGCCGTTCGGACCGATAAGCGCATGCACGCGGGCATGGTGGACGTCGAGATCGACGTTTTTCACGGCCGCGAATGCGCCGAAGGTCTTGGAGAGACCGCGCGCCGAAAGAACGACGCGAGGTTCGGCCTGCCCGGCAAGGGCGGGAGCGATCGTCATCAAGCTTTCCCCTTTTTATTCTTCTTTACTGCGTTACCAGCGGGCAACCGCTTTTTGCGGGGTCCATGAAGGCTTCCTTGCCGGGGATGGTGGCAAGTACCTTATAATAATCCCACGGCTGCTTGCTTTCGTCCGGCTTCTTCACTTCCATGAGATACATGTCGTGGATCATACGGCCGTTGGCGGCCACATGGCCGTCCTTCGAGAAGACGTCGTTGACCGGCATTTCCTTCATGGCCTTGGCGACGGCATCGGCATCGTCGGTGCCGGCCTTTTCGATGGCTTTCAGGTAATGCAGCACGGCGGAATAGGTGCCTGCATGAACCATGTTCGGCATGGCGCCGGTGCGTTCCTTGAAGCGTTCGCCGAACTTGCGTGATTCATCGTCGCGGTCCCAATAAAAGCCTTCCGTCAGCGTCAACCCTTGAGCCGCTTCGAGACCGAGGCCGTGGACTTCGGCAAGCGTGAAGAGAAGCGCCGCAAGCCGCTGGCCACCGGCCACGATGCCGAATTCGGCCGCCTGCTTGATGGCGTTGGAGGTATCGAGACCGGCATTGGCAAGGCCGATGACCTTCGCGCCCGAGGACTGCGCCTGCAGCAGGAAGGAGGAATAATCCGTCGTGGCGAGCGGATGGCGCACGGAACCCAGAACCTTACCGCCATTGGACTTGACGAAATTGGCGGTATTTTCTTCCAGCGAATAACCGAAGGCATAGTCGGCGGTCAGGAAGAACCAGCTGTCGCCGCCCTGCTTGACGAGCGCGCCGCCGGTGCCGACCGCCAGCGAATAGGTGTCATAGGCCCAGTGGAAACCATAGGGGCTGCACTGCTTGCCGGTCAGCTCGGTGGTTGCCGCACCCGTATTAATGGTGATCTTCTTCTTGTCCTTCGACAGCGCCTGCACGGCCAGACCGACCGACGACGAGGTCAGTTCCATGATCGAATCGACCTGTTCGGTATCGTACCATTGGCGGGCGATATTGGAGGCGACATCCGCCTTGTTCTGGTGGTCGGCGGTCACCACTTCCACCGGCGCATCGAGCACCTTGCCGCCGAAATCCTCGACCGCCATCTTCGCGGCTTCATAAGAGTATTTGCCGCCGAAATTGGCGTAGACGCCAGACTGGTCGTTCAAAATGCCGATCTTGACCTTGCCGTCCGAAATCTCGGCGGCATAAGCGGCGGTGCCAGCGGCCAGCGCCATGGCCGTGGATAAAACGATACTCTTGCGCATGACTTCTCCTCCCAGAGATGATTGCGAGCCTCAGATTGTCTGTGCAACGGTGAACGAACCGCGTGGGGGACCTGCATGCCATTGCACCTGAACGGTCACACCGCTCTCCTCAAAGCGATGCATCCTGAGCCTAGACTTCTCGAATTCGGCCGTTGACACAAGAGCGGGGCATCATCAAATTGTGAACAGGAACTGTTCATTTTTGAACAGAACTCTTGATGGGAGACAAATATGGCCACCCCTTTCACTTGGGACGACCTGCAATATTTTCTGGCCGTGGCCCGCACCGGGCAGCTCTCATCGGCAGCCCGAAGCCTGCGCACCAGCCACGCCACCGTCTCCCGCCATATCGACCGGCTGGAATTCTCGCTTAAAACCAAGCTGTTCGAGCGAAACCCGCGCGGTTATGAACTCACGACCGTCGGGCGGCGGCTGGTGGATACGGTCGAGCGTATCGAGGCGGAAGCCGAAAGGCTGCAATCGGATATTTCCGAAAGCGGCAGCCTGCTGCGCGGCGTGGTGCGGCTCAGCGCGCCTGAAGGTTTTTCCAATTTTTTCTTCGTGGAAAGGCTGAAAGACTTCGCCGTCACCCATCCGCACATCATGGTGGAAATGGTGACGATCCAGCAGATCATGGCGCTTTCCCGAAAGGAGGCGGATGTGGCCGTCACGCTCGATCCGCCGAAGGCCGGTCCCTATATCAACGAACAGATCATCGATTATACGCTGCATATCTATGCCTCGCGTTCCTATCTCGCCGGGCGGCCGAAAATCACCAAGCGCGAGGATCTGCTCGATCACTTCTTCATCGGTTACGTGCAGGACCTGATCTTCTCGCCGGGTCTCGACTATATGCGCGATGTGCTTCCCGGCCTGCGTCCGGGCTTTCAGTCATCGAGTATTTTCGCGCAGCTGACGGCCACGCTGAGCGGCCGGGGCCTGTGCATCCTGCCGAATTTCATCGCCGCGCGTTTCCCGGACCTGCAGATGGTGCTTGCCGGTGAGGTGGAACTTCGGCGCGGCTACTGGCTGACGAGCCATCAAGACCTTGCCAATGTGCCGCGTGTGCGCTCGCTGATGGACTTCATTCTCACCACGGCGCGCGCGCATGAAAAACTCTTCATCCTCGACCGCAGGACGATGGTCTGAACAGCCATCGTTCACATTTCGGCGACACCGTGTCTACGCGTGGCCGGTTGGAGGATGCGCGCCCCAGCCTATATGACTGACAACAACGAAGTCGGTTTGTGAAGACCGGCATCCTCCGACATCTGGAAGGTCATCATGAAAAAAATCGGATTCCTGTCCTTCGGCCACTGGACGCCCTCGCCCCAGTCGCAGACCCGCTCGGCTGCGGACACGCTGCTGCAATCGATAGACCTCGCCGTCGCGGCGGAAGAGCTGGGCGCCGACGGCGCCTATTTCCGCGTGCACCATTTCGCCCGCCAGCTTGCCTCGCCCTTTCCGCTGCTCGCTGCCGTCGGCGCGCGCACGAAAAAGATCGAGATCGGCACCGGCGTCATCGACATGCGTTATGAAAACCCGTTCTACATGGCGGAGGACGCCGGTTCGGCCGACCTTATCGCCGGCGGACGCCTGCAGCTCGGCATCAGCCGCGGCTCGCCGGAGCAGGTGATCGATGGCTGGCGTTATTTCGGTTACCGCCCGGCCGAGGGCCAGAGCGAAGAAGACATGGCGCGTCAGCACACCGAAGTCTTTCTCGAACTTTTGAAGGGCGAAGGTTTCGCTGAACCGAATCCGCGCCCGATGTTCCCCAACCCGCCCGGCCTTTTGCGGCTGGAGCCGCATTCCGAAGGGCTGCGCGAGCGCATCTGGTGGGGTTCGAGTTCCAATGCAACGGCGGTGTGGGCGGCAAAGCTCGGCATGAACCTGCAAAGCTCCACCCTGAAGACGGACGAAACGGGCGAGCCTTTCCATGTTCAGCAGGCGCAGCAAATCCGCACCTTCCGGGAAGCCTGGAAGGAAGCAGGCCACACCCGCGAACCGCGTGTGTCGGTCAGCCGCAGCATCTTCGCCCTCGTCAACGACCGCGACCGGTCCTATTTCGGTTACGGCAACGAAGGCGACGACAAGATCGGTTATATCGACGACAAGACGCGCGCGATCTTCGGGCGCAGCTATGCCGCCGAGCCGGAAAAACTGATCGAACAGCTCAAAGCCGACGAGGCCATCGCCGAGGCTGACACGCTGCTGCTGACCGTGCCGAACCAGCTGGGCGTCGATTACAACGCCCATGTGATCGAGACGATCCTCAAGCAGGTAGCGCCGGCTCTCGGCTGGCGCTAAATTTGGAAAAATTGCATCATCCACACTCCGTCATGCCGGATCTAGTCCGGCATGACGGAGAACGTGCTTTCCCTCCCTTAAAATCCGGGCTGTATACCGCTGCTCATTTCACCGCCTTGCCATAACGGGCGAAGCTTTCCGCCAGCGGCGTGGTGCTGGCGCCGGGGTGCTCCGGACGTTTGTAGACACCGTCCCGCACATGGATCGGCTCTTCGAAATGATCCTTGATCCACGGAATATATTCGAGAATGGTCGAAGCCGGGTGCCAGTAGCTCAGATGCACATGCACCTGGCTCATCTCGCCGGCATGCGGCACCACGGGCAGGCGATGGGCGAGCGCCAGATCGGCGACCTGTATATATTCGCTGATGCCGCCAAGCCGGGTCACATCCGGCTGGACATAGGCAACCGCGCCGGCATCGATGAATGAGCGGAACGCATCCACCGTGTAAAGCTGCTCCCCGAGCGCAATCGGAATCGACGTATTGCGCGCCAGCCGCGCATGGCTCGTCACATCGTCATACCAGAGCGGCTCCTCGAACCAGTAAATGTCCAGATCTTTCGCCGCCGCGCAGAAACGCTGGCATGTGGGCAAATCCCACTTGCCGTTGCCGTCGATGGCGATGCGGATGGACGAACCGACACGCTTGCGCACTGCCGCAAGGCGGGCAATATCGATATTCGGATCGTCATGCCCGACCTTGATCTTCAGCCGGGTGAAACCGTCTTCCTCCACCGCCCTTGCGCTGCCCGTCAGCAAATCCTCCAGCGTGAAGGAAAGCCAGCCTATATCGGTATTATAGGCCTCCACCGCCGCCATGCGCGCGCCGCCGAGATAGTGCCAGAGCGGCACGCCCGCCTTTTTCGCCTTCAGGTCCCAGAGCGCAACGTCAATTGCGGCCAGCGCCAGATGGGTGATGCCCGCCCTGCCGACCCATTGCAGCGCCGGATAACGGGCCAGTTTCGTCCACAGCCTCGAATGCTCAGACGCATCCTCCCCCACCAGCAAGGGCGCGTAACAATCGCTAATGCAGGATGTGATCAGCCTGTCCGACGGCAGATGCGCGTGGGTGCCGGTAAAACCATAGCCCTCAAGGCCATCGCTGGTGGTGATCTTTGCGCCGACGACGCCCCAATGGGTGATGCTGTGGGTGGAATCGGAAATGGACTCCGATGTCAGCGGCAGGTGCAGGATGAAAGGTTCGACGGCGGTAATTTTCATGATCGGTCATTCCTCGATTGCTGATTGCTTGCGGGGAGGAATAGACGCCGCGTCCCGCGACCATGGGCCGCGCAGATGGCTTTAGGGAAATTGCCAGACCGCCCTCCTCCAGCAGCCGGCTTCCGATGAGGGATAGAGCTAAAGGAAAAATAGCCTTTGTAAAATAAAAAATTTTTTATTTTTAATATTCAGCCATTGCCAGCCCTTTCAAGCTGGGCAATGATGCCGCCATGAACTCTCTGGTCAAAGTCACGCTCGCCGAACAGGCGCATCAGGAACTGCGCGCGCGCATCGTCAGCGGCAGATTGCGCGGCGGCGAACGCCTGCTGCCCAATGAGCTTGCCGCCGATCTCGGCATCAGCCCCACGCCGGTGAAGGAAGCCTGCCTGAAACTCGAGGCCGATGGGCTGGTGGTCAATTCCTCCCGGCGCGGCATGGTGGTGCGCGATTTCACCGTGGAAGATGTGGAGGAACTTTACGCCGCCAGAATGCTGCTCGAAAAAGGCGCGGTGGAAGTGGCCTTCGACGCCGGGCAACTGGATGAAGCGCTGCACGCGGAACTGCTGGAAAGCCTGGCGAAACATCGTGAATTCGCCAAAGGCTCGACGCTCGACGAATTGTCGAAAGCGCTTTTTTACGACCGCAGCTTCCATACGACCCTTGTGTCGGCGGCGCGCATTCCGGTCATTTCCGGCTCGCATGAGCGCATTCTCGACCAGACCCACACGGTTTTCGTCTCGATCCTCGGCGACTACGCCCGCTCGGTCGAAGAGCACCAGAATATCGCCGATGCCATCGCCGCCGGCAGCAAGGCCCAGATCGTCGATGCCCTGTGGCGGCATCTCGAGCGCAGCCGCCAGAATACGCTGCGCCAGGTCCGGCTGCTCAAAGAGGCCGGCGCCTGATCATTCCGCATATAAGGGGAGGAACCGACATGATGCGCCACAAGCCGGACGCCGCAATGAGAGCGGCGCGAGCCACAACCGTCCCGTTCCGCATGGGGATTTCGCATCGATGACAGACCGGCTTTCCGCTGCAACCCTGCCCCGCCTGCCGCAATCCGTCACGACACCCACCTATGACCGTCAAAGCGTCACGCCCGGCATCGTCCACCTCGGCGTCGGGGCCTTTCATCGGGCGCATCAGGCGGTTTTCATCGACGATTGCCTTAATCGCGGCGAAACCCGATGGGGCGTCGTCGCGGCATCGCTGCGCAGCCCGGACACGCGCGACGCCATCGAGCCGCAGGATAATCTCTATACCTTTTGCCTGCGAGACGGGGAAAGCGAGCGCCTGCGCATCATCGGCTCGATTCTCGAAACCATCGTCGCGCCGGAAGAGCCCGAACGGTTGGTGGAGCGGGTGGCCGATCCGCGCGTCTTCATCGTTACCCTGACCGTGACGGAAAAAGGCTACCTGACCAATCTCGCCTCCCGCAGCCTGCTGCGCGATCATCCCGATATCGTCCATGATCTCGAAAACCCGGAGCGGCCGCGCTCCATCTTCGGCTTCATCCTTGCCGCCACACGGCGCAGGCGCAGGCAAGGTTCTCAGCCCCTGACGCTCCTTTCCTGCGACAACCTGCCCGCCAACGGCCATGTGCTGCAAAAGCTGCTGCTGGAATTTGCGGAACTGGCCGATCCGGAACTGGCTTCCTTCATCGAAACCAATATTACCTGCCCCTGCTCGATGGTGGACCGGATCGTTCCCGCCACCACGGATGCCGATCGCGAGGCGATTTCGACCGCACTCGGCCTCAGTGATGCCTGGCCGGTGGTGGCCGAACCCTATTTCCGTTTCGTCATTGAGGACCGTTTTCCGCATGGAAGGCCGGCGCTCGAGAAATCGGGCGTGGAATTCGTCGGCAATGTCGAGCCCTACGAGCATATGAAGCTCAGAATGCTGAACGGCTCCCACAGCGCCATCGCCGCCATCGGCCAGATTGCCGGCCTTGCGACGGTGGCGGATGCCTGGGGTGAAACGCCCGTGCGCGATTTCATCGACGCCTATTGGCGCGAGATCGAACGGACGCTCGATCCCGCCGTTGACGGGGCGGAATTCGCAGCCGGCCTGCGGGAGCGTTTCGCCAATCCCTCATTGCAGCACAAGACCATGCAGATCGCCTCCGATGCGTCGCAGAAAGTGCCGCTGCGCATTCTTGGCCCCTTGCGCGAATTGCTTGCGGAGAAGGCTGAAAGCCGGACGGTCATTTTCGCCGTCGCGCTCTGGATCAGGTCCTGCGCGGACAAGAATGAAAAGGGGCAGCCGATCACCATTCTCGATCCCGCTTTCAAGGAGTGGGATGCGCCGGATCAACTGGCAATGGCGCCGGATGCGATCGTCGACCGTTTTCTGACTTTCGAACGCACATTTGGCAGCGACCTGCCCATAAACGAAACCTTCGTCTCTACCCTGAAAGCCGCCTATCGCGACATTCGGGAACAGGGCGCGCTTGCGGCAATCGAGCGTTTCCTGAAGTGCTGAAAAAAGAACAGGCCGGAAATCCGGCCTGTTCTTAACCTCGGTCGTCAGCCTTCAGGCTGTCGCTGCCAGCCGTGCCGCCTTGCGGCGTTCCACGCGGGCGCGGATGGCATCGACATCCGTGATCGGTGTCGCGGCGAAAAGCTGGCGGGTATAGGGATGCTTCGGATCGGCGAAGAGTTCCTCGCGCGTGCCCTGCTCCACCGCCACACCCTTCGAAATGACCATCACATCATCGGCGATGTAACGCACCACCGAAAGATCGTGGCTGACGAAAACATAGGTCAGCTCGAATTCTTCCTGAAGGTCGGCGAGAAGGTTCAGCACCTGCGCCTGCACCGAAAGATCGAGCGCGGAGACCGGCTCGTCCAGCACCAGCAGCGCCGGGTTCAGCATCAGTGCGCGCGCAATGGCGATGCGCTGGCGCTGGCCGCCGGAGAACATGTGCGGATAACGGTTGAAATGTTCAGGACCGAGACCGACCTTCACCAGCATGGCTTCGGCCCGCTCGCGCCGCTCGGAAGCCGGTATCTTGGTGTTGATGACCAGCGGTTCCATCAGCACGTCGCCCACCTTCTGGCGCGGATTGAGGCTGCCATAGGGGTTCTGGAACACCATCTGCACCTTGGAGCGCATCTCCGTATCGGGACGGCGTCTGGCGATATCGACCGGCTTGCCTTCGATCTTCAGTTCGCCGCCGGATGCCGGATCGATCAGCGCGATGATGCGGGCCAGCGTCGATTTACCGGAGCCGGATTCACCGACGATGGCGAGCGTCTTGCCGCGCTCGACGGTAAAGTCGATGCCCTTCAGGGCCTGCACCGTCTTGGCGCCGCCGAACAGGCCGCCGGGAACGTGATAGTCGCGGGTAATGCCCTTGCCTTCGACAACGATACTCATTGAACGCCCTCCTTGCCGAAGAAATCGGAAACCGTGGGCAAACGGTCGCCGGTGGCATTTTCCGGCAGGGCCGAAAGCAGTGCCTTGGTATAGGGATGCTGCGGAGCCTCGAACAGGCTCAAGACATCCGCCTCCTCCATCTTGCGGCCCTTATATTGCACGACGACGCGGTCGGCGGTTTCCGCCACCACGCCCATGTCATGGGTGATGAGGATCAGCGCCATGCCATATTCCGCCTGCAGGTTCATCAGCAGATCGAGGATCTGCTTCTGGATCGTCACATCGAGCGCAGTGGTCGGCTCGTCGGCGATCAGCAGGCGCGGCTTGGAGGCGATAGCGATGGCGATCATCACGCGCTGGCACTGGCCGCCCGACATCTGGTGCGGATAGGCCTTGAGCTTGGTTTCCGGCTCGGGAATGCCGACAGCCCGGAACAGTTCCAGGGCGCGGGCACGCGCGGCAGCGCCGCTCATGCCGAGATTGAGGCGCAGAACCTCCTCGATCTGGAAACCGACCGTGAAGGACGGGTTGAGCGAGGCGACCGGCTCCTGGAAGATCATGGTGATCTCGCGACCGATCACCCGGCGGCGCTCCTGCGGCGACATGGCCAAAAGGTTCTTGCCATCGAAGGTCATCTCGTCGGCGGTAATCGTCGCCGTATCGGGCAGAAGCCCCATGACGGCGAGCATCGATACCGACTTGCCGGAACCGGACTCGCCGACGATGGCCAGCACCTCGTGCTTGTCCACGGAGACATCGATGCCGTTGACGGCCGTGAAAGCGCCGGTGGCGGTGGCGAATTTGACGGTGAGGTTCTTGATTTTCAGCAGGCTCATCGCTCAGCTCCGCTTCAGTTTGGGATCGAGCGCATCGCGCAGGCCGTCACCCATGAGGTTGATGGCGAGCACCGAGATCAGGATCGTCAGGCCCGGAAGGGTAACGACCCACCAGGCGCGCAGGATGAATTCACGCGCTTCCGCCAGCATCGTGCCCCATTCGGAAGCGGGCGGCTGCGCGCCCATGCCGAGGAAGCCGAGAGCGGCGGCATCGAGAACCGCGGACGAGAAGGAAAGCGTCGCCTGAACGATCAGCGGCGCAAGGCAGTTCGGCAGGATGGTCTTGAACATCAGCCGGATATTGCCGGCGCCGGCCACGCGGGCGGCGGTGACATATTCGCGCCTGAGTTCGCTCATGACGGCCGCACGCGTCAGACGCGCGAAATGCGGCTGGTAGACGATGGCAATCGCGATCATGGCATTGGTGAGACCCGGCCCGAGGACCGCAACCAGCACCAGCGCCAGAAGCAGCGACGGAAACGCCAGAATGACGTCCATTACGCGCATGATGACGGTATCCACCCAGCCGCCGAAGAAGCCGGCGACGAGACCGATGACGATACCGCCGACAAGGGCGATGGAGACGACGACGACGCCGATGAACAGCGAATATTGCGCGCCGTAGATCAGCCGGGACAGCATGTCGCGGCCCACCGCATCGGTGCCGAAGAAGAAGCCGGCGCGGCCGCCTTCCTGCCAGACCGGCGGGACGAGCAGCGCATCGCGATATTGTTGTGTCGGATCATGCGGGGCAAGGATGGGCGCGAAGATCGCCACCAGCACAAGCAGGATGAAGACGGCAAGCCCGATGACGGCGCCGCGGTTCTGGCGGAAATAGAACCAGAAATCGGCAAGCATCCGGCGGCGGATGGCGGCGTCCGAAAGGCGGACGCCGGGGGTGGTGGTCACATCGGTCATTTGTGACGGATCCTCGGATTGATGAGGCCATAGGTCAGATCGACGAGCAGGTTAACGATCATCACCAGACCCGCGATCAGGAGCAGGCCGCTCTGCACGACCGGATAATCACGGCGCGAGATGGAATCGATCATCCACTTGCCGATGCCCGGCCAGGAAAAGATGGTTTCGGTCAGGATGGCGCCCGCCATCAGCACGCCGATCTGCAGGCCGATGGTGGTGATGACCGGGATCATGGCGTTGCGCAGCGCATGAATGCCGACGACGCGGGCGGACGACATGCCCTTGGCGCGGGCGGTGCGCACATAATCCTCACCCATGACTTCCAGCATGGCCGAGCGCGTCTGGCGCGCAATCACCGCCAGCGGAATGGTGGCGAGCACGACGGAGGGCAGGATGAGATGCGAAAAGGCCGACGCGAAGGCGCCCTTCTGGCCCGAAATCAGGCTGTCGATCAGCATGAAACCGGTGACGGAGGGGAAGAAATACATCAGCGAGATGCGGCCCGACACCGGCGTCCATTGCAGGATGCCGGAGAACATGATGATGAGCAGCAGCCCCCACCAGAAGATCGGCATGGAGAAGCCGACGAGCGCGGTCGTCATGGAAATCTGATCGAACCAGGAACCGCGACGGATGGCGGCGATGACGCCGACCGGCACGCCGATCAGGGTTGCGATGATGATGGCGACGAGACCAAGCTCGACCGTCGCGGGGAAGAGCGACAGGAACTCGGTGAGAACCGGCTTCTTGGTGACCAGCGAATTGCCGAGATCGCCCTGAAGCAGCCGTCCGAGGAAATGAAGATATTGCTGCCAGATGGGCTGGCTGAAGCCGAGCTGTTCGGCAAGCTGCGCATGCCGTTCGGGTGAAATGCCGCGTTCGCCCGCCATCAGCAGCACGGGATCTCCCGGCAGGACGCGCACGAAGGAGAAGGCGACAAAGGTGATCCCGAGAAATGTCGGAACGAGATAGAGAAGTTTGCCGAGAATGAACCGGATCATGGCTTTTTCCTGAAAAGACGCGCGGAAGAACAGGGTTCTTCCGCGCGTCCGTTGTTTGGGATTATTCCGCGATGTCGACGTTTTCGAAGGTGAAGTCGCCAAGCGGGCTCATGGTGAAGCCGGAAACCTTGGCGGACATCGGAACGAACTGCGTGGAATGCGCAAGCGTCGCCCACGGAGCCTGTTCCTTGAAGATCACCTGCGCCTGCTCGTAAAGCTTGGTGCGCTCGGCAACGTCAGTCGCCTGCTTCGCCTTGGAAATCAGCTCGGAGAACTCCTTGTTGCACCACTGCGCACGGTTCGTGCCGCCTTCGCCTGCCGAAGCGCAGGAGAGCAGAACGCCCATGAAGTTGTCCGGGTCACCGTTGTCACCGGTCCAGCCGAGGATGACGGCGCCGTCGCGGTTCACTTCGGTCGACTTCTTGAGGTATTCACCCCATTCATAGGAGACGATCTCGGCCTTGACGCCAACCTTGGCGAAATCCGCCTGGATGAGTTCGGCGGTGCGGCGTGCGTTCGGCATGTAAGGACGCTGAACCGGCATTGCCCAGATCTTCATCGACAAATCCTTGACGCCAGCGGCTTCGAGAGCCTTCTTGGCCGCTTCCGGATCGTACGCATCGTCCTTGATGCTGTCGTTATAGGACCACATGGTCGGCGGGATCGGGTTCTTGGCAACCTGACCGGCGCCCTGGAACACGGCGTCGATGATCGCCTGCTTGTTCATCGCCATGTTCAGCGCCTTGCGGACTTCCGGCTTATCGAAAGGCGCAACGGTGGTGTTGTAGGCGAAGTAGGCGACGTTCAGACCCGACTGTTCATCGAGCTTGAGGTTGGAATCGGCGCGGATGGCGGCAAGGTCAGCCGGTGCCGGGTAAGGCATCAGGTGGCATTCGCCAGCCTTCAGCTTCTGCAGACGAACGGCGGCGTCCGGCGTGATCGCGAAGATCAGGTCGTCGATCTTCGGTGCTTCGCCCCAGTAGTCGGCATTCTTCTGATAGCGGATGACCGCGTCCTTCTGATAGGCGACGAACTTGAACGGGCCCGTGCCGATCGGCAGGTTGTTGAAGTCTTCCTTGGTGCCGGCCTTTTCCAGCGTATCGGCATATTCCTTCGATACGATGGAGGCGAAAGGCATGGCGATGTTGGCGAGGAACGGCGCTTCCGGACGCGTCAGCACGAACTTGACGGTGTAATCGTCGACCTTGACGATTTCCTTGATCAGCGACGGCATTTCCATGGAGTTGAAATATTCGTAGGTGATACCTGCGATATACTGGTTCCACGGGTTCTTCGCATCGCGCTGGCGGTCGTAGCTGAAGATCACGTCATCGGCGTTGAATTCGCGGCTCGGCGTGAACTTGTCGTTGGAGTGCCACTTCACGCCCTTGCGCAGGTGGAAGGTATATTCCAGACCGTCGCTCGAAACTTCCCATTTTTCGGCAAGGCCGGGCTCAACTTCGGTCGTGCCCTTCTTGAACTCGGTCAGGCGGTTGTAGACCGGATGCGCGGAAGCGTCGAAGGTGCCGCCAGCGGTGTAGGGCGACGGATCGAAGCCTTCCGGCGATGCCTCGGAGCAATAAACGAAGGTCTTCGCCATGGCGGGCATGGCGGAAGTGATCGCAATCGCAGAGGCGATAAGCAAACTGCGGGTCAGCGTTTTCATCTGGTGGTCCTTTCCCTCTTTTTCTGAGTTCCTGCGGCCCCGTCCGGGGGCCTACCTCTTCTGGTCAGCAGCGACGCGGGAGCCCCGTGTCGCCGTTCGGTCCTTTGCCTCCCGACCAATTACCCGGCGACCGGCTGAAACAACCGGTCGAGGTTCTTCTCCGGTGGGCAGAACCAGCGCGGTCCCGCCTCCGTCATATAGGCTATATCCTCGAGACGGACGCCGCATTCGCCATAAACGCACAGCATCGGCTCGATGGAAAAACACATGCCCGGCTCCAGCGCCGTGGCATTTCCTGCAACGATATAGGGTTCTTCGTGAATATCCAGCCCAAGCCCGTGGCCGGTGCGGTGCGGCAGGCCGGGAAGCTGATAATCCGGGCCGAAACCGGCCGCTTTCAGGCTGTCGCGCGCGGCCTTGTCCACATCCGAGCAGGCAGCGCCGACTTTGGCTGCGGCAAAGGCCGCCGCCTGCGCGTCACGCTCGGCGTTCCAGAGGAAACGCTGCCGTTCCGTCGGTTTGCCGAAGACATAGGTGCGGGTGATATCGGAACGATAGCCGTGAAGAATGCCGCCGAGATCGACCAGCACCATATCGCCTTCGCTGAGCGTCTGCGCATGGGGCACGCCATGCGGATAGGCCGTCGCCTCGCCGAACTGCACCGCCACGAAAAGCGGCTTCAGGCCAAGCGCAATATGAGCCGCGTTAACGAAATCAGCGACTTCCGTGGTGGAAACCCCAAGACGCAGCCCTTCGAACACGGCCTTCTGCACGCCGTAACTCGCGTCCATCGCCGTCTGGATGATGGCGATCTCGGCTGCGGATTTGACCTGCCGCTGGGCGACGATCATCGGCTGGGCGGAAATGATGCGCCCTTCAAGACGCTGCATGAGGGCCGATGCGAAGACAAAGGGGGTAGCGGGATCGATGGCGACAAGATGACCGGGACAGGCCGGCGCCTCAATGCGCCTTGCCATCAGGTCGAAGGGGCTTTCATCCTCTTCCCAGACGGCAACCTCACCCGCAATGCGGATGAGCGTCTGAAGCTTCGGCTCCTCGAAGGTCGGGCTGACATAGACCGGCACACCTTCCGCCGGCACCAGGGCGCCGTGAATGCGCTCGGAAAGACCAAGCGACAGGCCGGTATAATAGGTCAGCGACGATGATGCATCGAGCCAGACCGCCTTGATATTTTGCTGGATCATTCGCGCCTGCAGGCCGCGGAGTCGCAACCTGAGCTCGTCTTCAGCGATCGATGAAACCGCGATCGGCTGAAACCGCTTCAGCGCCTCTTGAAAGTCTGCCATTCTCTCCCCGCCGCTTTCGGGCCGCAGACACAGGCGTGCCGACAACCTCCCAAGCGTTCTTTTGCCCATGCTTAAACACAGGGCGGGGGGTAAGCAATGGCCCGGCAGGGCGCGCCACCACAAAACTGTGCAAATTTATCTAGACATAACGAAAATGTGATCGACGCACGCCTGATTTCAACGCTCGTTGCCTTGACGCAGAAATTCAAAATCCCCCGGAAATCCAAGGGGAGACTGCGGACCGCCTTCAGCACCGAGCCGGCGCGCTGAAAGTCGACAGCCAAAAACATTTAAGGAAAAGACGCCCAGAAAAGGAAAAAGCCTGCCGCGGGAGGAGGTGCGGCAGGCTTCAAACTTGATCGGTGATTGGGAGGAGGAGTACCACCGATCCACATCGAGCGACGCTGGGAGGAGGAGTGCGTCGCTTCGATGATTTGAATATAGTGGTATCCGTGATTTTTAACAGAGCAAGTCTCGCAATGCAGCATTGCATTTCTGCATAGCTCGAAAATTCCTGCCCGGTTTTTCAGCACTCCCCAAAATCGCGGGAAAATCAGCTGTCCCGATAGACCTGGAAACCGGCGAAGGACTGGTTGACCGGCATGAGTTCGAGGCTGTTGATGTTGATATGTTTGGGCTGCGAGGCGACCCAGTGGATGGTGTTGGCAATATCGTCAGCCGTGATCGGATTGACGCCCTTGTAGAGATTGTCCGAGGCTTCCTGATTGCCGCCGGTGCGCACCAGCGTAAATTCCGTTTCGCACATGCCGGGCTCGATGGACGTCACCCGCACGCCCTTGCCATGCAGGTCGGAACGCAGGCCGAGCGAAAACTGCCGCAGGAACGCTTTGGTACCGCCATACACATTGCCGCCCGTATAGGGGTAATGCGCAGCCACAGACGAGAGGTTGACGACAATACCCTTGCGCCCGATCAGCGTCGGCAGCAGATGGTGGGTGATGTTCAGGAGACCGGTGATGTTGGTGTCCACCATGATCTGCCAGTCTTTCAAGGGCACCTGCGGTGCGGGCGCGGTGCCAAGTGCGAGACCGGCATTATTGACGAGAACGTCGATATCCCGGAAGCCTTCCGGCAGTCCGGACAGCGCCTCTCCTGTCGCTTCCTCGTCGGTGATGTCGAAGGCGAGGCCATGAAAGGCGGAACCGAGCTCGGCGGAAAGCGCCTCCAGCCGTTCCGCCCGCCGGCCCGTGCCGATGACCTTCCAGCCCTCCTTGACGAAGCGCCGCGCCGTGGCCTGTCCGAAGCCGGATGTCGCGCCGGTGATGAGGATGGTTCCGCTCATGATGATGCCTCCACTCTATTGGTTTTTTCAGGGTCAATCGGTGTCAGTAATTTTTCGGCCGCCGCCGCGAGACAGCGCCTGTAGGCCTCGAGATCCGTATACAAAGCCTCTTCGGGAGCATCGCCAACGATGATGACGCCGCCGCGCCGCAAAATCCCGCCATGCAGCATGAGATTGTCGACCATGTCGAAATTCTCGATCGACAGCCCGTCCGGCCCGCGATAACGGCCCGTTTCATCCAGGGTGGCGACGCCACCATAATGCGCCTTGATGCGGGTGAAGTGATTGGCCGCGACATTGGTATAAGCGAAAACCGGCTTGCCCAGCGCACACATGAAGCCCAGCTCATAGCTGGTTCCCGTATCGGCGGCGATGCCGCGAAACGGCGTGAGATTGGCAATCACCGCATCCGCTTCCAGCATCATCCGCTCATCGACGGCATTGATGTTGCAGCCGTGACCGACCCTGGTATCCGCCGGCGGAATTTGCAGATCGCCCGGCGAAAGCGGCGTGAAACCGGCTTCCCGCGCCAGCGAGGCCTTGAGATCGAGCATTTCGCGCGCGTTCGGGAGGAAGACTTCCGGTCCGGCGAGATAGATTTTCTTTGTCATCGGGAATTCATGCGATTTGTCAGGAAAGGATTTCCCGACCCTAACCCGGGGGCTTTCGCAAAGGCAAGTGCCAAGGCCATGCGGCGTGGCGCACCGGACGAGCCGATAAAACGGTATCGTCCCGCCGCTCTTTCCGTTATAGCCGGAGCAAGAAACTGGAATTTCTGGAGCAGGACATGGCAGCACCCATCCGTTACCACGAAGGCGATATTTCCGCCGAAGATGCCGCGCGTTACACCGGCGCCATCGCAATCGATACGGAAACGCTGGGACTGGTGCCGCGCCGCGACCGCCTCTGCGTCGTTCAGCTTTCGCCGGGCGACGGCACGGCGGACGTCATTCGCATCGCCGCCGGCCAGAGGCAAGCGCCCAACCTCGTGCGGATGCTTGCCGACCCCGCCCGCCAGAAGATTTTTCACTATGGCCGTTTCGATATCGCCGTCCTGTTCCACACCTTCGGCGTGACGACCACGCCGGTCTTCTGCACCAAGATCGCCTCGCGGCTGACCCGAACCTATACGGACCGGCACGGGCTGAAGGATAACCTCAAGGAAATGCTGGAAGTCGATATTTCCAAGGCCCAGCAATCTTCCGACTGGGCGGCAGAGACCCTGTCGCCGGCGCAGCTCGAATATGCCGCCTCCGACGTGCTGCACCTGCACGCGCTGCGCGACAAGCTGACAGGTCGTCTCGTGCGTGACGGCCGCCTCGACCATGCCGACGCCTGTTTCGCCTTTCTGCCGACCCGCGCGAAGCTCGACCTCCTCGGCTGGGAGGAAACCGATATTTTCGCCCATAGCTGAGCGAACCCGCATCTGGTTTAAGCACTGATTTACCAGAATTGCCTATTCTCGGCCGCAACTTTGGGCGGCCGGGGACTTTGAGGGATGATTACTCCGCTACAGCAGACGGCGGGCATTGCAGTCAGCGACCTCATGCGCTCGATGGTCCAAACCATCGAGGAACGCCAGCGCGAAGAACAGGAAAAAGCCAACGGCACCAAAAAGGACGATGCGGTCAAGACAAACCCGCAGCCGGACGAAAGCCAGCGCGCCGCCAATGAGAAGATAAGCGCCTATCTCTTCGGCGCCATGAAGCCGGATGCCGATGCTTTCGCCTCGCTTGTCTCCCGTTTTTCCTCCGCGCTGGGCATCACACAGGAAAAGGACGAATCGAGCTTTTCCTTCGCGCGAAGACTTCAGGATGCGCTGACCCTGACCGACAGCTTCGAAAAAACCGATGCGCAGGGGAAAGCCACGAAGATTTCCCTGAAATCCTTCGGCGTTTCCGAGGCTGAGGTCGTGGACGTGCTGAACAATGGCGTCAACAGCAAGACCGATCCGATGGCCGCCCTTGCCGCCCGCATCGCAAAGGGTGCAGGCCTCACAGGCACGGAAGAGGATTTCGGCGAGCAGATGTCGAAAGCCATCATGGCGGCGCGCGCGACCCTGCCGAAAAGCGTCGACGATCTGGAAGAATCGACCGGCCTCAAACAACTCGGCGTCTCCGCCCGGCAGATGATCTCCGCCATCGCCAACCCCTATGGCGATAAGGCGCGCGCCGTGAAGGAGGCCTTGGACGAACAGGCGCAGGGCACCCGCTTCATGACGCGTGAAACCCTGAAGGTCATTCAGCGTCTCGAAGATGTCGCCGATCCCAAAACCAGGGAAGAGCTGCAAGCCGAACGCGGTAAAGATCGTATCGGCGAAATCAACGATGCCGAGGTGAAGGCCGAGCGGGAACAGGATATCCAGACGCGCGATGCGCAGGGCAAGCTTGAAGACGTGCAGGAGCTTCAGGACGTCGTGAAGGAGCATATCGATGCTTCCGGCGACGAAAAAACGGAAAGCGTCGATCCGCAGGCGCCGGCCGACACATCGTCGGAAACGGCCCTGATCGCCGTGCTTGCGGCTGCGCCGGCTGAGCAAGCCGCCCCAACGGAAAACGAAAATGAGCCTGCGGATACAGACGCGGGCACCGATCCGGCCGATGCGGAAGACGACGGCGAAAAACTGCTCGATGCGCAGGCGCTTGTCGAAGACACCCTCAACGCCATTTTGCCGATCTCGATCGACGACAACGGCCTTTATGAACTGCTGAAGAAAAAGGCGGCATGATTGCCGCTTCCGATCGTCACTTGAGCGAAACATGATGTGAGTTCAGACATGACCGATATTTCCGGCCTATCCGGCAGCGCCGTTTACGACACAGAACCCAATGCCGCGCAGGCGCTGCTATCCATGGCCGCCCCGTCGCTCATTCCGGATGATGCGGCCTTCACCACGCCCGCTGAGGAAGACAGCCTCATCGACCCGGTGAACATTCAACCGGAACGAAATCTTCCCAAGGCAAGCTGGCTCGATGCCATGCCGCCGGAAGCTTTTGAGACGGCTCCCAGCGATCCCGACCATATTTCCTCGGTCAATTCCGACGATAACGGCCTTTACCGCATGTTCATCGGCGTTTCGCCCTGACCGGACGCGCAATTCCTTGGTTAGCCAAATCTTAATATCTGCAAGCCAAGATTGAGCTTGATGATTCTGTATGCGCTGCAACCGGCATTGCGGCCAGAGGCGTATACGGCGCTCCCGCATGAGCGGGCGAGATGACACCTGTCCATCACCGGCGCGGCGATTTTTCAACATTCAAGCCAGATGCGGATCACAGAGCCAATGGGGATTGGCCCTTTCGCAGCCAGCGGCGGTCACCGATAGAAACGGAGCGCAGCATGTTACCGCCTGTACCGAAAATTGCGGCAACCGATGCCGCCTATGGAACCACGGTTTCACTGACACCGCGCGAGCAGGTGAAACAGACTGCACCGCCGCAACCGAACACTCCCGCCCCTGAAAACAGCAGCCTTTTTGCCCGCGCGGCAATCGCCTCCCTCACCAGCGAATTTCAGCTCTCGCGCAGCACCGCCGTTCTCGCGGAAGCGCTCGGCAAGCTGATGAACCTGCCCCGGCGGGATGGCGAAGCCATAGAGACCTACGTGACGCGGCTGACGGAGGCGCTCCGCACCCTGCCCGCGCCACAACGCCTGGCGCTGGAACAGCAGGTCGGCAAGGCCCTGCAGGGCCTGACCCTTTCGATGCTTGCCGAAATCCTGAAACAGCCGACCGGACCGGATGCAGCCCGCCTTGCACTGCTGATCGAGCTTTCCCGTTACAAGGGAACCGACCTTGCGGCAAAGGCGGTGGTTTCCTCCTATCAGCAGAACAATTCCTCCAATCCCGCCCCCGCGCAATCGGCCCAACCGAAACAGCAGAACGCGCAGAGCCAGAATGCGGAAGCGCGCCCGTCTCCGGCCGCGACAGCGCAGGCCGCAAATTCCGCCACCGTCAGCCGGCTCCTGCCGCTGCTCATCGGGCCGCTCGCCCTCAGTAGCGCAGCGATGAAAGCAACGGTGGCGGCGCTAACGGCGCAGCTGGACCACCGGCCCACGCTTTCCACCCCACCTTCCGACACACATGATACGCCGACCGTTGCCGCAAGGCCGGATGGAAGAGCCGAAAACGCGGCACGTCCGCTTCCGCCACAAACCGGCAGCGTGATGAAGGAAGTATCGACCGAGATCCGCCCGGCAAGTCCGCCCCGGGCTGAGACCGGCGAAGCCCGCCCTGCCCTTGCGCATCGGGAGACGATGAAGCCGGAGCAGAAAGAAATCCGCACGGGCATTACCCCGCCATCCGGTTTGTTCGCAGACGACGCCGAGACCGTGAACAGCCTGCTGCTTGCCGCCACCGCCGGCAAACTTCCGCTCAAGCCGACCGGCACGCAAGAGCCTCCGCCAGCTCCGCAGGGTGTTGCGCAGCAACCGTCCGACGATCAGCCCGCCGAAAAATCGGCCCTCGCAACAGCCGCTACCCGCCCCTCGGGTGAGGAAACGGAAACGGCGACCCATCGCCCCGAAACCCAGCCGCTGCCTCGGGCCATGCTGGACCCGGAAGCGAGGATGGCGATGCTGGAGCAATCGGCTTCGCAATCGTTGATCGCCGCGGCTCTGGTAAAAGACGGCACACCGCTGCCGCTCGTCGCCTATCCGCCGGCGGATGAGGACTATGAATCGGAAACGCCGCCGCGCGGAGGCGGTCCGTTTTCCGAGGATGAGGCAAATGACGAGGCCGAAGCCGGCGCTGATAATTCCGACGGTCAGGACGAAAAAGAAGAACGTATCGCCGCCAATGACGGGATCGACACGCAGGAAAGCCCGACAGCGGTGGCTTCCGACGACAGCGCGGAAAATTATTATCTGAAGATGAGCGGCATGCTCTGAATTCGGCGTGGTCAGATTGGAATGTAAGTCGCGCCAATGACGTCGAGAGAAGCCTTACCCTTCGCGCTCAAGCGGGCAAGGCCCGTTGAACCCAACAAAAAACCCGCCGGAAATTCCGGCGGGTTCTTCATTTCAAAGATCGGAGCGATTATTCGCCGCGGTTCTTCAGAGCCGCGCCGAGGATGTCGCCGAGCGAAGCGCCCGAGTCGGACGAACCGAACTGTGCGACGGCTTCCTTCTCTTCAGCGATTTCCAGAGCCTTGATCGAAAGCATGACCTTGCGGTCCTTCTTCGAGAAGTTGACGACACGGGCGTCCACAACCTGGCCAACCGAGAAGCGCTCGGGGCGCTGCTCGTCGCGGTCACGGGAAAGGTCAGCGCGACGGATGAACGAGGTGAGGTCTTCGTGGTTGACGAGCTTCACTTCGATGCCGCCATCGTTGACGCCGATGACTTCAGCGGAAACGACTGCGTTCTTGCGCAGGTCGCCGGAAGAAGCGGCTTCGCCGACAGCATCCTTGCCGAGCTGCTTGATGCCGAGCGAGATGCGTTCCTTCTCGACGTCAACGTCGAGAACGACAGCCTTGACGACGTCACCCTTGTTGTACTCTTCGATGACCTGCTCGCCCGGACGGTTCCAGTCGAGATCCGACAGGTGAACCATGCCGTCGACATCGCCTTCGAGGCCGATGAACAGACCGAATTCGGTCTTGTTCTTGACTTCGCCTTCAACTTCAGTGCCGGCCGGATGGCTGTAGGCAAATGCCTGCCACGGGTTTTCCAGCGTCTGCTTGAGGCCGAGCGAGATACGGCGCTTGGACGGATCGACTTCGAGAACGACAACGTCGACTTCCTGGCTCGTGGACAGGATCTTGCCGGGATGTACGTTCTTCTTGGTCCAGGACATTTCGGAAATGTGGATCAGGCCTTCGATGCCCGGCTCCAGCTCAACGAATGCACCGTAGTCGGTGATGTTCGTGACCGTACCGGAGATCTTCTTGCCAACCGGGTACTTGGCGGAGATGCCATCCCACGGATCGGACTCGAGCTGCTTCATGCCGAGCGAGATACGGTGGGTTTCCTGGTTGATGCGGATGATCTGAACCTTGACCTGCTGGCCAATATTGAGGATTTCCGAAGGATGGTTGACGCGGCGCCATGCCATGTCGGTAACGTGCAGCAGGCCGTCGATGCCGCCGAGGTCAACGAACGCACCGTAATCGGTGATGTTCTTGACGACGCCGTCAACAACCTGGCCTTCTTCGAGGTTCTGAACGATTTCAGAACGCTGCTCGGCACGCGACTCTTCGAGAACCGTACGACGCGAAACAACGATGTTGCCGCGACGCTTGTCCATCTTGAGGATTTCGAAGGGCTGCGGGTTGTGCATCAGCGGGGTAACGTCGCGGATCGGACGGATGTCGACCTGCGAACGCGGAAGGAAGGCAACAGCGCCGTCCAGATCGACGGTGAAACCACCCTTGACCTGGTTGAAGATAACGCCTTCGACGCGCTCGCCAGCTTCGAACTTGGCTTCGAGCTTGACCCAGCTTTCTTCGCGGCGAGCCTTCTCGCGCGACAGAACGGCTTCGCCGAGGGCGTTTTCGATGCGCTCGACGTAAACTTCGACTTCGTCGCCGACCTTCAGCGTGCCGTCCTTGGACTTCGCGCCGAATTCCTTCAACGGTACGCGGCCTTCAACCTTGAGGCCGACGTCGACGATGGCAACGTCCTTCTCGATTGCCGTTACGATACCCTTGGCAACATAGCCTTCGGCAAGATCGTTGGAGGCAAAGGATTCTTCGAGAAGCGCTGCGAAATCTTCGCGCGTGGGGGTAGATACTGACATGAAATCTCCTGATTGCATCCGCGCAATGGCGAATACAAAAGCGCCGGTGGGCTAGTGTTGTTGATACCCGACCCCATGCCCGCCTTTTCAAAAGGCTTTCCGGCGCAAGGACATGTCTTCGGGCAATTCCGGACTAAACGCGGACCGAATTCAAGCGGTTCCGCGAGAAACCTGTTTCTCCAGGGCGGCGTCGATGATCGTCCGCGCGGCCTGAAACGCCGCCTCTATACTCATTTCCGACGTATCTAGCAAGTGCGCGTCTTCAGCCGGCTTCAACGGGCTGTCGGCGCGGCCCATGTCGCGCTCGTCGCGTTTTTTCACTTCAGCGAAAATGGCATCATAATCGCCGCTGCCGCCATTGGCCAGAATTTCATCGTAACGGCGTCGCGCCCGCACGTCCGCAGAGGCCGTGACGTAAAGCTTCACCGGTGCCTCAGGGCACACAACCGTGCCGATGTCGCGCCCGTCAAGCACCGTGCCCGGTTCCTTCAAGGCAAAACGCTGCTGCGCCTTCACGAGCGCGCGCCTCACCGGCGTCATCACCGCGATTTTGGATGCGGCCTCGCCGATATCGTGCCGGGAAAGAACGGCGCGATCGAGCCCCGCAAGATTGACTTCCAGCGCGATCTTCTCAGCCACGGCCTCATCATCGAGCGGCAGGCCGGCATCCAGAAGCGCCTTGGCGGTCGCCCTGTAGGTCAGCCCGGTATCGAGATGGTGGAAACCATAGGTCTCGGCAATCCTGCGCGACAGGGTTCCTTTGCCCGCCGCAGCCGGCCCGTCTATGGCGATCGTGAAGGTCATGAAGCTTTCCGCCTGTGCATTCGTCATTCATATAATAGAGTGCGCAACACCTTCCTATTTATATCGGCATCCCCGCATAGGGGTTGCGCCGAGGCAGGCGGCACCCGAAGTTTGTCTTTGACACGAAAGAGCGCAACGATTAAGGGGACCGGCTATAAATTTTACCGTCTATGCCGGTTTTACGGCGTACACACCGAAACTCATTCGACAATTTGAGGCTTAGACAGTGGCAAAAGCGGAACTTGGTACCAAGCGCACAGACCCCGATACCGGCAAGAAGTTCTACGATCTGAACCGCGATCCGGTCGTTTCTCCCTACACCGGCAAGTCCTGGCCGCTCTCCTTCTTCGAGGAAAGCACCGCCCAGGCCAAGATGGAGCAGGCTGAAGAAGAGGAAGTGGCGGAAGTCGATACCGAAAACACGGAAGTCGAACTCGTCTCGCTGGAAGATGCCGATGGCGACAACAACGGCGACGATATCCCCGATCTCGGCGACGACGATGACGTCGAAATCGATGACGACGACGACACCTTCCTCGAAACCGACGACGAAGATGACGACGACGACATGTCCGGCATCATCGGCGTATCGGGCGACGACGAAGAAGCTTGATTTTACTTGATAATTCGGCCCGACGACAAAAAAATGACGCCGGGCCGTTTTTTATGCTTGCACTCGTCGGAAAGCCGCAGTAGTAAGCCGCCACCGAACGGAACAACAACCGCTTCGGTTCCCGGAACCGGAAGAAATGCCGGAACCCTTATGGGGCTATAGCTCAGCTGGGAGAGCGCTTGCATGGCATGCAAGAGGTCAGCGGTTCGATCCCGCTTAGCTCCACCAAACCTTCCCAGACAAAAAATACCTTCCCTTCGGCCAGTCGCTCTTGCGCATCTCGCAAGCCGTTCGACCCGATCGCCTATTGCAGCAGCGCCCGCACATCCTGCCCGTTGATCCGGCACTCCACGGAACCGCCGGCACCACCCTCCTCCACCGTCCGACATTCCAGATATCTGCCGCGCAGCCGGTTCTCCAGCGCCTTGAAAGCGTTGAGGCCGCAGGCGTAACGGCGGCCGTCGGGGCCGGTGCAGACGCGGTTGCGCTCGACATCCTCCACGCCGGCGAGGCGGAATTCCTTGCCCTTGAAAGTGAAGCGGCTGCTAGAAATCACGCGCAGGCGTTGGTCCGCATGCATTTTCAGCGGATAAAGATCGGGAGGTGTCGGAATGCGCTCGTAATTTTGGCTACGCGGATCGACCCGCACCGGCGAGGTCGTCCACAGCAGTTCCGTATTGGCCGCAAGGCCTGCTGGCGCCGATGTCGCCTCACCATTGACGAGCGAGGCGATGCGGATGCCGGCTATGCCGAGGCCAATGGCCAGAACGATCTGAAACAGCAAAATTGCGATCTGCCGGACCATGTCACCGCAACATCAAAACAATGAACGAATTAAAATCGATCGGCCGCCGCCTCGCGAAGAGGTCCGCCGCTTATCACATCAATAAAATCTTGCCGGCACTGACATCACGCACCGTGCCCATGGCCATGATCGGGATCCGGTCGCCATCCAGGATCACTCTCCCCGTTGTCCGCAGCCAGCGGAAACCACCAACTTTGAGCTCAATGCGGTATTCCTGATCGTAAAACACACCATTTGTCAGCGAATTATAGACCGCCTTGGCGACACGCGCCCGCGAGCCGCTTTCGATCTGCGCGATGAAATCTTCGACCGGAATGCCGCAGGCGGCTTCTTCCGGCGAAAATTCGCGCAGGCGGGCGGCCACGGCATCCAGATAAACCAGATTTTGCCCGACGTTCCAAGTGTAGTAACCCACAAGTGTCTCTTCGAGAGATATGTTTTCCAACATCGGCCTTCTACAGTCTGAAATGCTCGTGCGGGTCTGTAACATATCAGATGACGGACGACTAACCACAAGAATTCATCCTTTTGTCTGATGGCGTCCCGTTTTCAGTCAGACTACTTATCGACAGCCCTTTTCGGCCGCCATGTTGGCGAAGCAACCTTCCTGTGCCAAAGAAGATTGATCTTACGCCAACGACCAGAGGAGCCGCCGTGACCATCGGGCTTGCCCATGCCGAACTCATCGCCGTCGTCACCGCCATCACCACGGATGAGCCGCGGGTCATGACCGTTCGGGAAGGTGCGGCACTTCCGTCGGGACCGTTCGAATTCGGGCACAGAACCCTCCAGAGCGGCTTGCGGGAATGGATTCACGAACAGACCCATCACCCCGTCGGTTATCTCGAACAGCTCTATACTTTCGCCGATCGCGACCGCAACAACGACATTTTAGGCGGCAGAACCATCTCCATCGGTTATCTCGGGCTGGTTCGCGAACAGGAAGCCTCCGGCGGCAAACGCCCGCTCTGGCACGGCTGGTACGAATATTTCCCCTGGGAGGATCACCGTCAGGGACGTCCGGAAGTTCTGGACAGCATCATCGACAGGCTGCGCGCCTGGGCGGATTCCGATCCTGCTTCCAAAAGCCAGCGCCATTTGCGCGCCGATTTCACCTTCGGCCTCGATGGCGGCGGCTGGAACGAGGAATTGACCCTGCAGCGTTACGAGTTGCTGTATGAAGCCGGGCTGGTCGAAGAGGCGCAGGGCGAACCGCGGATCAATTTCGGCAGGCCGATGTTTGCCGATCATCGCCGCATTCTCGCCACCGGCATCGCGCGTCTGCGGGCCAAGATCAAATATCGCCCCGTGGTGTTCGAACTGATGGCCGACGCCTTCACGCTCCTGCAGCTACAGCGCGCCATCGAGGCGCTGGCCGGTCTGACGCTGCACAAGCAGAATTTCCGCCGGCTTATCGAACAGCAGCAGCTGGTGGAAGAGACCGGCGAGATGGCGACCGAAACCGGCGGACGCCCGGCAAAGCTCTTCCGCTTCCGCCAGACCGTTCTCGATGAACGCGCCCTTTCCGGAACGAAACTGCCGCTCTCCCGCAATTGACATATGCTCACAATGAGAATATGTCTTTGTCCTAGATATACTCAAAAAGAGTATAAATGGGAGAGCACCGTGAACGAGCAGATTTCCGCCGCAAGCCTTTACGACCGCGTTGCCCGCGTCATTCCCAAGGCCGAATGGATGGGCTTTCAGGACGATGTGGAGGCGATCCTCGAGCTGAAGCGCAAGCGCAATGCCGTCATCCTCGCCCATAATTACCAGACACCGGAAATCTTCCACGGCGTCGCCGATATCGTTGGCGACAGCCTCGCCCTTGCCCGCAAGGCGATGGAGGTGGAAGCGGATGTCATCGTTCTGGCCGGCGTGCATTTCATGGCCGAGACGGCAAAGCTGCTCAATCCGGAAAAAACCGTGCTCATTCCGGATATGGCTGCCGGCTGCTCGCTGGCCGATTCCATCACGACCGAGGACATCGCGCTTTTGCGCAAGGCCTATCCCGGCGTTCCGGTCGTGACCTACGTGAACACCTCCGCCGCTGTGAAGGCGGCGTCTGATATCTGCTGCACCTCAGGCAATGCCCGCCAGGTGGTGGAATCGCTCGGCGTGCCGCGCGTACTGATGTTGCCGGATGAATATCTGGCGAAGAACGTGGCGCGGGAAACCAATGTCGAACTGATCGCCTGGCGCGGCCATTGCGAGGTACACGAGCTTTTCACCGCCGATGATATTCGCGAATTGCGCGAAAGCCATCCGGGTGTCACCGTGCTGGCGCATCCGGAATGTCCGCCCGATGTCGTCGAAGCTGCGGATTTTTCCGGCTCCACCGCCGTCATGTCGGATTATGTCGGCCGGGAACGACCTGCCCGCGTGGTGCTTTTGACGGAATGCTCGATGAGCGACAATGTCGCCGTGCATCACCCGGATGTCGAATTCATCCGCCCCTGCAATCTCTGCCCGCATATGAAACGCATCACGCTTGGCAATATCCGCACGGCCCTTGAGGAAAACCGCCACGAAGTGACGGTCGACCCGGCCATCGCTGTCGCCGCCCGTCGCGCCGTGGAAAGGATGCTGGAAGTATGAGCGAACGCCTCCCGTCGCATACGGGCTGGACGGTCATTGTCGGCAGCGGCATTGCGGGCCTGATGGCGGCGCTGACGCTCGCGCCGCAGCCCGTGCTGCTTCTGACACGCGGCGTTCTCGGCGGCGAGACGTCCAGCGCCTGGGCCCAGGGCGGCATTGCCGCCAGCCTCGGGCCGGACGATAGCGCCGCGCTGCATCTTGCCGATACGCTCGCCGCTGGCGACGGCCTCTGCGACGCGGAAATGGCCGCAGAGATCGTTTCCGCCGCTCCCGCCGTCATCGAGGCGCTGGAGCGAGCCGGGGTGCGCTTCGACCGGGATGCCGAGGGCAGGCTCGTTTTCGGGCTGGAGGCCGCCCATGGCAGAAGGCGCATCCTGCATGCCGAAGGCGACGGGTCGGGCGCGGCCATCGTCAGGGCTCTCGCCGCCGCCGTTCTTCGCACGCCCTCCATAACCGTTCTGGAAGGCACGGAGGTTCGCCGCCTGCTGACGGAAGACGGTGTCATCGCCGGCCTCGCCTGCATCGGGCCAAAAGGCTGCTTCACTTTGCCGGCAGGTCAGATCGTTCTCGCCACCGGCGGCCTCGGCGGACTTTATGAGGCGACGACCAATCCCTCCGGCAATTTCGGGCAGGGCATCATGCTCGCCGCCCGCGCCGGCGCCATCCTCGCCGATATGGAATTCGTGCAATTCCACCCGACGGCGCTTTCCTCACCCAGACGGCCGCTGGCGCTGGTGAGCGAAGCGGTGCGTGGCGAAGGCGCACTGCTTCTCAATGAAAACGGCGAACGTTTCATGGCTGCCGTTCCGGGTGCGGAACTCGCCTCGCGCGATATTGTCGCCCGCGCCATCGACCGCGAAATACTGCGTGGCGGCAAGGTCTTTCTCGATGCCCGCAAGGCGCTCGGCTCCGGCTTTTCCACCCGCTTCCCCTCAATCGACCTGCTCTGCCGCGAGGCCGGGATAGACCCGGCCCGTGAGCTCGTGCCGGTGCGCCCGGCGGTGCATTACCATATGGGCGGCGTCGTCACCGATGGTAAAGGCCGAAGCTCGGTGCCGGGTCTCTGGGTTGCCGGCGAAACCGCCTGCACGGGGCTGCATGGCGCGAACCGGCTTGCCAGCAATTCCCTGCTGGAAGCGGCGGCCATGGGAATGCGCGCGGCGGAAGACATTGCCGGCAGGCAGGCAGATGCGGGAAAACAGGCAGCGGATATCGCGGCACTCCCCGTGCCCGATTTCCCGGCAGCCGACCTATCCCCGGTCCGGCCCATCGTTTCCCGCCATCTCGGCATCGTAAGACATGTCGAAGGATTGACCGGCGCGATCCGCGATCTTCTGCCACTGGCTGAGCGGAACGGCCCGGCATCCGATCCTGCCCTTGTCGCGCTGGCCATCGCCGTCTTTGCGGCGCTGCGCACGGAATCGCGCGGCGCGCATTTCCGCGACGATTTCCCTGAAAAACATGCTGCGGCGACGAGGAGCAGGCTGAACCTCAGCGACGTCCTCACCATCGCCCATGAATTCTCCTCTTCCAGCCATTCTTCGGCCAGCCTTGCGCGGAGCGCCTGACATGACCCTTTCACCCCTGCCACGCCTCATCATCGAACCGCTCGTGCGCAACGCTCTTCTGGAAGACCTCGGACTGGCGGGCGACATCACGTCCGCCGCCGTCATTCCCGCCGATCATCGCTCGGTCGTCGTCATGGCCGCGCGCGAACCGGGCGTTATTGCCGGTCTCGACGCGGCGGAACTCGCTTTCCAGCTCGTGGATCCGGCCATCGTGATGAAACGGCATGTGCAGGATGGGGCCGCCGTGGCGCCCGGCGATATCATCGCAACAATCGAAGGCCCCTCGCGCGGCCTTCTGACGGCGGAGCGCACGGCGCTGAATTTCCTCGGCCACCTGTCGGGCATCGCTTCCGTCACCGCAAAAATCGTTGCCGCCATTGCCGGCACCAAGGCCTCGGTCGCCTGCACCCGCAAGACGACGCCGGGGCTGAGAGCGCTGGAAAAATATGCCGTGCGCGCCGGCGGCGGCACGAACCACCGCTTTGCGCTTTATGACGCCGTTCTCATCAAGGACAACCATATCGCCGTGGCCGGCGGCGTGCGCGACGCCATCCGCCGCGCCCGGCAGGGCGTGGGGCATCTCGTCAAGATCGAGGTGGAGGTCGATACGCTTGCGCAATTGCGCGAGGTCATGGATGAGGGCGTCGATGCGGTCCTTCTCGACAATATGACACCCGAACAGCTGCACGAGGCGGTGGGGATCGTCGCCGGTCGCGCCATTACCGAAGCGTCCGGCCGCATCAATCCGCAGACGGCCGCAGCCATCGCCGCAACCGGCATCGATCTCATCTCCGTCGGCTGGCTGACCCACAGCGCGCCGGTTCTCGATATCGGCCTCGATTTTCAAAGCCAGAGCTAAAGAATTTGCGGCGCATAGTTCGCCGCACGGAACCAATCGTCGATATCGCCGTTATTGCTCCGCCTGAGGTCTATTCAAGGCGGGGGGATCAGTGCGCGCAAAAGCCTGTCCATATGCCTGCGGACCTCTCTCACAAAGGAAAGGCTTGTTATGGAAGACGCACAAGTTGGCTGGATTGCAGCAATCATCATCGGCGGCGTAGCCGGTTGGCTCGCCGAACAGTTCATGAAAAGCAATATGGGTCTTTTCATGAACATTATCCTCGGCATTGTCGGCGCCATCGTCGCCAATTTCCTTCTGGGGCTCGTGGGCATTTCGCTCGGAGGCTGGATTGGCTATCTCATCGCCGGTTTCATCGGCGCCTGCATTCTCATCGCCGTCGGGCGGGCATTTCGCCGCTAAGGGGAGGACACCATGAGCTTTTTCGACAAGATCAAGAACGCTATTTTCGGCAAGGCCGAGGCCGCGCCGCAGACTTCGGCTCCGGCCGGCACGCCGGCAAGCCCGGCCGCACCGGCAGCACCCGCTCCGACAGCCGCGGCTCCGGCCCCCGCCGACAATGTCGACGTCGCTTCGATCCTGGATGCGGCGGTCAAGCAGAATGGCCAGAAACTCGACTGGAAACATTCGATCGTCGACCTTCTGAAAGCGCTCAATCTGGACAGCAGCCTCAGCGCCCGAAAGGAACTGGCCGGCGAACTCGGCTATACCGGCGACACTTCGGATTCGGCGACCATGAACATCTGGCTGCATAAGGCCGTCATCAAGAAACTGTCCGAAAATGGCGGCAAGGTTCCGGCCGACCTTCTGGATTGAACCGATAAACGGGAGCGCCGCGATGGACGACTATTCCAGCCTTCGAGAGCAGATCGGCCAGGACCTCGACACCCTGCACAGGACCGAGAATCCGAAATCGATCTTCGAGATCGCCGACGATTATCTTCTGGGAAATCCAAATCTCAAGAGGGCCATCGTCGAAGACATCATCAAGGAAGAAGCGGACAAGCGCGGCATCGCGATACACTGACGCCGCGCGTCGCACGCACGGCTGTTGTACCCAAAAGGGCGGCATCCCAACCGGATGCCGCCCTTTTTGTGCCGCGTACCTCGAAGCTTTATTTATCCAGCTTCGCTTCGGCCTTTTTCGCGTTTTCTTCCATCAACTCATACCACATGGCGTTCATGACGGCGAAGATGGCGGCGAGAGGCAGGCCGAGCAGCCAGGCGAAATACCACATGTTCGATCTCCTTCTTTCTTAATCAATAAGCATGACCGCTGTCGTCGCGGATCGCCTTTCCATCCACCTTGCCCCACAGCACACGATAGACCCATGACGTATAGGCGACGATGATCGGGATGAAGATGAGGGCGACGACCAGCATGATGAACAGCGTCATATGGCTGGACGACGCATCCCACACCGTCAGGCTCGATTTTGGATCGACCGAAGATGGCAGGATGAAGGGAAACATCGTCAGCCCCACCGTTGAGATGATGCCGAAAATGGCAAGCGAGCTGGAAAGCAGCGCCAGCACTTCCCTGCGGGCCTGGAACAAGACGAAAGCGACGAGCGGGAAGGCAAGACCGAGCGCCGGCGCCAGCATCATCCAGGGATGCGCCGCGTAGTTGGCAAACCAGACACCGCCCGCAACCTCGACCGTCTTCGACAGCGGATTGGACGGACCGTCGGTCACGACCTCCGAGGTGAAGCGATAGCCATCGATACCGAGCCACAGAAAGACGCCGCCGAGCGCAAAAAGAACGGTGGTGGCAAGCGCCGCGATGCTGCCGAAACTGCGCGCGCGGGCCGCGACCGGACCATCCGTTTTCAGTACCAGCCATGCGGCACCGTGCATGATGAGCATGGCGACAGATACGAGACCGCAGAGGATGGCGTAGGGGTTCAGAAGCTCGAACAGCGTCGTGCCATCGTAGAAAATCCTGAGATCGTCATTGAGGTGGAAGGGAACGCCCTGCAGCACATTGCCGATGGCCACGCCGAAGATCAGCGCGGGAACGAAGCCGCCGATGAAAAGCGCCCAATCCCAGCCGGTGCGCCAGGCGGTACTTTCACGCTTGGAGCGATATTTGAAACCGACCGGCCGCAGGATCAGCGCAAACAGGGTGGCGAACATCGCCAGGTAAAAACCTGAAAACGACACCGCATAAAGCGGCGGCCAGGCGGCGAAGATCGCGCCGCCGCCAAGGATGAGCCAGACCTGATTGCCCTCCCAGACCGGGCCGATGGAATTGATGACGACACGCCGCTCGATATCCGTTTTCGCCACGAAGGGCAGAAGCGCGCCGGTGCCGAGATCGAAACCGCCGGTCACGGCAAAACCGATCAGCACCACGCCAAGCAGCAGCCACCAGATAACGCGGAGGATTTCGTAGTCGATGAGTTGGTGCAATATCATGATCGTTTACTCCGCAGCGACGAGTTTTTCAGGAACGAGCGGCGCTTCCGGCTCATGGTCCGGCTCGGGCCCCTTGCGGATCGCCTTCAGCATCAGCCCCATTTCGACGATGAACAGCACCGTGTAGATGGCAATGAAACACAGGAGCGTGATGAGGACGGTGGAGGCGCTGAGGCTGGAGACGGCCGCGGCCGTGGGCAGCACGCCTTCGATGATCCATGGCTGACGGCCGAATTCGGCCACCACCCAGCCCATTTCCGCCGCGATCCACGGCAGGGGAATGGCGAAGACCGCCACTTTCAGCAGCAACGGATAATGATCCAGCCGGCGGCGGGCCGAAAGATAAAAGAACGTCGCCGTCAGCAGGATGAAGAAGATGCCAAGACCGACCATGATGCGGAAAGCCCAGAACAGGGTCGGCACATGCGGAATGGTATCCGCCGCCGCCTTGGCGATCTGCTCTTCATTCGCCTGGCGCGGATCGTCGACATATCGTTTCAGCAGCAGGGCATAACCGAGCTCATGGCCGAGTTCGGCAAAGGTGCCGCGCACCTCTTCCGGCAACTCCGCGCCCTTGCCGGTGGCGCGTATCTGCATCAACGCGTCATAGGCCTTGATACCGTCGCGGATGCGGGTCTTGGCCTGCTCCACCAGATCGTTGATGCCCGGAATTTGCGTGTCGAGCGAGCGGGTGCCGATGAGGCCCATCACCCACGGGATCTTCACGGCGAAATGCGTTTCGCGTGCTTCCTGATCGGGAAAACCGATGGCCGTGAAGGGGGCCGGGGCCGGCTCGGTTTCCCACATGGCCTCGATGGAGGCGAGTTTCATCTTCTGGTGTTCGGTGGATAGATAGCCGCTTTCATCACCCAGCACGACGACCGACAGCGCGGACGCCAGACCGAAGGAGGCGGCAACCGTCATCGAACGCTTGGCGAGATCGACATGACGGCCTTTCAGCACATACCAGGCCGAAACGCCGAGCACGAAGATGGAGGCCGTCACGTAACCCGCAGACACCGTGTGGACGAACTTCGCCTGCGCCACAGGGTTGAACAGGACCTCGAAGAAGTCGGTCACTTCCATGCGCATGGTCTGGGGATTGAAAGCGGAGCCCGTCGGGTTCTGCATCCAGCCATTGGCAATCAATATCCACAGCGCCGAAAAATTCGAACCGAGCGCCACGCACCATGTCGCAACGAGATGGCCGAGTTTCGACAGCTTGTCCCAGCCGAAAAAGAACAGCCCGACGAAGGTGGCTTCCAGGAAGAAGGCCATCATGCCTTCGATCGCCAGCGGCGCACCGAAAATATCGCCGACATAATGGCTGTAATAACTCCAGTTCATGCCGAACTGGAATTCCATGACGATGCCGGTGGAAACGCCGAGCACGAAGTTGATACCGAACAACGTGCCCCAGAATTTCGTCATCTGCCGCCAGACCGTGCGGCCGGTCATGACATAGACCGTTTCCATGATGGCGATCACCACCGATAGTCCGATCGTCAGGGGAACGAACAGAAAGTGATATAAAGCCGTCACTGCAAATTGCAGGCGCGACAGCGCCACTATGTCGAGTTCCATAGTCCTATCCACCTTTTCCGGAAGGCCGGCCTTCCATTTTCAAGACGACGCCGGCTCTCAAAAAATCTCAGTCCGGGCGCAGTGTCTCCAGCACTACGCCGTATTCCGGGGTGCCGCTTTGACATTCATCAAATTGATGCCCCTCTTTCAGCACGATGATGCGATCGGCAAATTCCGCCTCGCGGCGATTATGGGTGATCATCACGACAGTCTTTTCCTGCGCCCTCGCAAACAGCCGGGTGAGCACGTCGCGGGCGGTCTCGCCATCCAGCCCTTCCGTCACCTCGTCGAGAAGCCAGAGCGGCCGGTCGGCGAGCAGGAAACGGGCGAGCGCCAGCCGGCGCGACTGGCCGCCGGAAAGCCCCTGGCCCGCCTCGCCAAGCCTTGTCTCCAGCCCGGTCGGCAAAGATTTGACGTGTTCGGCAAGGCCCGCCGCCTCGAGCGCGTCCCATAACTCGGCCCCGGTTGCGGCGGGTTTCGCCAGCCGCAGATTGTCGGCGATGCTGTCGCGGAAAAGCTGGCTTCGCTGCGTCATCAGGGTAGACGGCAGGGCGTTGACCGTGCCCGCAGCCGGCCGCAATTCACCCGCCAGAAGCTGGATGAGGCTTGTCTTGCCCGCACCGCTCTGGCCGATGATGGCAACCCGTTCCCCGGAGGCGATTGCAAGGTTGATATTCGTCAGGATCGGATTGTCGTTCCCGTCCCGCTCCAGACGCACATTTTTGAGCTCTGCCGCCATGCCGTCGACCGGCGAGACGGGACAGCGGCCTTCAGACGTTGCCGAAAGACGCGGCGCGATGCGCCTTGCGGAAAACAATGTGCGCCCAAGTTCCATCGCTCCACGGCGCAGCGCCGTGAAAGGCTCCAGCGCGGCAAAACAGACGAGCAGCCCGAGTGCTGCGGCCGGCGCGCTCACCGCCCCCTGTTCCGCAAGCCAGGCCATGCCGAGAAGGGCGGCGCTCAAAAGAACGGCCGCTGAAAACCCGAAGGAAAAACCGGCACTGGTTTCGATAAGGTTCAGGGTATCATCGCAGGCAGAGAGGTAATCATCCGCCCGTTTCACCGCCGCGACCTGCGCGGAAAGGCGGCCGGTGGTCAAGAGCTCCGTCTGCCCGCTCACGAGATCGGCCGTGCGGGCGCGAAGGGCTTCCAGCCCGATTGCCCGGCGGCGCGAGAATGTTTCCGCCCGCAAGGCGGCGCGCAGCGAAATTCCAAGCCCCGCCGCGACGAGGAAAACCGCCGCCAGAATGCCCGCCAGAGGATGGAGAAAAGCGAGCCCGAGACCTGTCGCGATTGCGGCAAGGATCGCCACGGCAGCGGGAACCAGCACGCGCAGATAAAGCGAATCCAGCGCATCGATATCCGCCGTCAGCCGGTTCAGCAGGCGCGCGGGCCTCGCCTCCAGGGATTTCGCGGCCTGCGGCGCGGCAAACCCGCGAAACAGCTTTTCCCGAAGTGCTGCAAGCACGGAAAGCGTGGCGTCATGGGTCGTCATGCGTTCGCCGTAACGGGCGGCGGTGCGCGCCAGCGCCAGAAGACGAATGGCGGCCGAAGGCGCAAAGACATCGAAGGCATAGGCCGTTGCGGGCAGAAGACCGGCAATCGCCGTTGCGGTGATGAACCAGCCGGAAACGCCGAGAAGGCCGATGCCCGCCAGCACCGTCGTTACCGCAAGAGCCGCGCCCGCCATCAACATGCCGCGCCGCGCCGACCAGAACAGGCCGATAATGGGTCTCAATATCGCAAAACGCGCGATCATGGCTGCCCCCTCGAATGGATCGCCGTCATATCCACGATCCTGTCCATGCGCGCCGCAAGCACCGGATCATGGGTCGCGACGATCAATGTCCTGCCATTTGCCAGTTGCAGCAGGTTTTCCGTGACGAGAGCAGCCGTTTCCCGGTCGAGATGGGCTGTCGGCTCATCGGCCAGAACAAGCTGCGTTGCGGGGTCTGCGAAAGCACGCGCAATGGCAAGCCGCACCGCCTCCCCGCCCGAAATTCCATATCCGCCATCGCCGATCTGCAGATTCCGGCGCGCCTGCGACAAGCCATCGAGCCCGGTGCGGCGCAGCGTCTCTTCCACCATACCGTCACTGACAACCGAACGGCCGAAGCGAATATTCGCCTTCAGCGAACCGGCAAAAAAGAACGGCTTCTGGCTGACCCAGCCGATCGTCCTGCGCAGCCCATCCGCCGTCGCATTATCGAGCTTGACGCCGCCGATCCTGATCGAGCCCTCTCCAGCCTCGGCCAGCCCGGCAATCAAGGAGAGTACAGTGGATTTGCCACAACCGGAAGGCCCAAGAATTGCTACCCGCTCACCCTGCTGAACCGTCAGGTTGAGATTTTGGATGACAGGTGGGGCGCTCGGATAAGCGAAGGAGAGATTATCCATCTCCAGCAGCCCGGGCGTCGGGGATGGGACAGACGCCACATCCGCACCCTCGCCCGCGATGGCCGCACCGCCGGCCGTCAATCTGCCGAGCGCATCAAGTGCTGCTTCACCGGCCGCGCGGTCGTGCCAGACGGCGGAGAGTTCCCGCAGCGGCTCGAAAAAGGCCGGCGCCAGCAGCAGGATGAAAAGGCCTTCGGCAAGCGTCAGCTTGTGACCCCAGGCGCCAAAATCGAGAAAACCGAGCAGATGAAAACCGATATAGACGGCGGTCATGGCAACGCCGAGCGCCGCGAAAAGCTCCAGCACCGCCGAGGAGAGAAAGGCGATCCTGAGCACCGCCATCGTCCGTTTCTTCAGGTTTTGCGCATCGGCGCTGAGACGCTCCGCCGTCAGATCGACGGCTTCAAGCGTGCGGATCGTTTCCAGCCCGCGCAGGCGATCGAGCAGGAAGGCATTCATATTGCCCGTCTCGGCAAGCTGCTTTTCGCTGGCGGCCTTGGCCTGCCAGCCGATGAGCGCCATGAAAAGCGGGATGGTTGGCATGGCGAGCAGCAGCACCAGCGCCGCAATCCAGGTAAAGGGCAGGATCGCCAGCACGAAAACCAGCGGCACGATGGTCGCCTTCATCCTCGCCGGCTGGAAACGGGAAAGATAAGGCACCAGCGCTTCCGCCGCCTCGGCCACGACGCCTGCCGCCTCACCGGAGGCAGTGCGCGACAGATCGAGCGGGGAAACCTTCGCCACAGCCTGCAACGCCTCCAGCCGCCGCTGCGACAGCGCCGCACGAGCGGCACGAAACGACAGCCGCGCCGCGATCTTTTCCAGCCATGCCTTGATGAGGCCGAGGATGAGAACCGTAGCCGCAGCCGGCACGATCGCCATCATCGGCGCGCCATCGGCAATTCTTCCGACTGAAAAGGCAAGCAAACCTGCCTGCGGCAGCCAGAGCAAGGCCGCCAGCACATGGAGCAGGGCCACGGTTCTCCCAACCGCCGGCGAGCGTGTCATTTTCGCCCGCCCGGCGGCTCTGTCGCGAGAGGTTTTGCGGTTGCTGAAGAAGCGCCGCCGCGTTGCACCGGGCAAGACTGTAACCGGCGCAGGACAGATTGCCCCGTCACCATTGGCCCCCTGGCGGATTTCCACGGACATGCTCACGGCCGATCTCCTCACCCGTCCTTCTTTGCGCCACGGGGTCTGGCGAGGGAGACGATCTTGTCCTTAGCCTCCAGAAGCTTCGTAACCTTCGAACCGAGCGCCAGAAGCGAAGCCAGCCTTTCCGTCTCCAGCCGCTTCACATCGTCATACCAGCCGGTCAGCTGCTCGATCAGCGTCTTCATCTCGTCGATGCGCTTTTGCGCATGCCGCTCATCTTCGTTTTCCGGCGTCTCCATCAGAATTTCGCGCAGCACGCTGAGCGTGGGATCGATCTCGCGCTTCTTGCGCTCTTCGGCAAGGGTGCGGAGAATTTGCCAGACATCGTCAGGCGTCGTGAAAAAATCGCGCCGGTCGCCGGGAAAATGCTTGAGAATTGCAAGGTTCCACGCCTGCAACTCCTTGAGGCTCATCGACACGTTGGAACGGGAAATGCCGAGCGCCTCCACAATCTCGTCCGCACACAGCGGCTGCGGCGAAATATAAAGCAAAGCATAGACTTGGCCGACGGTGCGGTTGATGCCCCAGCGGCTGCCCATCTCACCGAAATGCAGCACGAAGGACTGAACGAGCGGGGACAGGCTGGTTGGCATTTTTACGTTTCCTGAATTTTCAGTAATTTCTGAAATTTCGATAACGCAAAAAACGGCAGGCGGCAAATCACCTTTTTGACCTGCGTCAAAATGTGCAAACGGGCAGAGGCGACGCCGGTAAAGACGGTCGTGGGTGCAGCCCGGAGCCAAATATGCGGCGGTCGTGTTAGGGGGTATGACAGGCTGGGGCGTTTGCTGGCGTCCGTCACTTTCCCTCCGTCATTCCGGCCTTGAGCCGGAATCCAGCCAGCCCAAGCCCTTGGGCTGAAAGGACTGTCTCGCCGCGCAGACGCGCGTCGGCTGGATTCCGGCTCAAGGCCGGAATGACGTACCTAAAGCAGTTGATGATATCGATAACATCTTCACGAGTCTCCACGGGCAAGAACCCGCCGAAAAAAATCGGCGGCGGGATGACCCGCCGCCGATCAAAACGTCGGCACATTCGCGCGCAGAAACGTTGCTTACGAAAAAGCGATCTGCACCTTCATCGCACGGCTGCGGTCCGAGGCGAATTCGAAGGCCGAGATGGCGTCGGCGAGATCGACGGTCTGCGTGATGAACGGTTTGACGTCGATCAGGCCCTTGCGCATCAATTCGACCCCGGTGGCGAACTCCTCGTGGAAGCGGAAAGAGCCGCGCAGATCCAGTTCCTTGGCGGTGATCGCCATCATCGGCAGGCTCATATCGCCGCCAAGGCCGAGCTGGACGATGATGCCGCGCGGACGAAGCGCCGTAATACCGCCGGCAAGCGCCACGGCGGCGCCAGAGCATTCATAGAGAACATCGAAGGTTCCCTTGTTCGCGCCATAGGCGGCAAGTGCGTCGGGCTCATCCTTGCTGTTGATGACACGATCCGCACCCGCCTCACGCGCCTTGGCAAGCGTGAAATCGGAAAGATCGGTGGCGACGATCTCGGCCGCGCCGGCGCGGCGGGCCGCCAGAATGGACAAGATGCCGATCGGGCCGCAGCCGGTGACGAGCACGCGTTTCCCCAGCAAATCGCCAGCGCGGCGCGTGGCATGCAGCGTTACCGCCAGCGGTTCCGCCATGGCCGCCTCACCGGCGCTCAGGCCATCGGCCGGCACGCATTGCAGGGCGTCCGCCACCAGAACCTCACGGAAAGCGCCCTGAATATGCGGGAAAGGCATGGCGCTGCCATAAAAGCGCATGTTGAGGCACTGGTTGTGCAAGCCTTCCTGGCAGAAGCGGCAGGTTCGGCATGGGCGGGACGGCGAAACGGCAACCAGACCGCCGACCTTCAGCCCTTCCACCCCCTCGCCCAGTTCTTCGATGACGGCGGAGACCTCATGGCCGAGCACCATGGGTTCACGAAGCCGCACCGCGCCGAAACCGCCATGGTTGTAATAATGCAGATCGCTGCCGCAAATTCCGCCCCGGACCAGACGAAGCCGCACTTCTCCCGGCCCCGGCGCTTCCTCGGGCCGCTCCTCGATGCGCACATCCTTTGCCCCATGGGCAACAATCGCTCTCATAAATATCTCCCGTTCGACATCGCGCTTGAGCGGCGCGACAAAATAATCCGCATCCCTGTCACCGCCGCCTGCCGCGCATTTGCACGTCGTGCCGCCTCCCCGCCCACCCGATCCGTACCGAAACCGGGCGTTTAAGCCTTGACATCCACGTCTGAAAGGGATGAATGTTATCGATAACATAAACCTGTATGAATGCAATGTCGAGAGACTGGAGGAAACAGTGGGCCTTAAATTGTTCGATCTTTCCGGCCGCCGCGCCCTGATCACGGGTTCATCCCAGGGCATCGGCTTCGCGCTGGCGCAAGGGCTGGCGGAAGCGGGAGCGGAAGTGGTGCTGAACGGGCGCGACGAGGCGAAGCTGAAAGCCGCCGCCGCCGGCATCAAGGGTGCGAAAACGCTTGCCTTCGACGCCACCGATCATGAAGCGGTGCGCAAGGCCATCGACGGTTTCGAGGCGGAAGTCGGTCCCATCGATATTCTGGTCAACAATGCCGGCATGCAGCACCGCACGCCGCTTGAGGATTTTCCGGCGGATGCCTTCGAGCGCCTGCTGCAGACCAACATCGCCTCGGTGTTCCACGCCGGACAGGCGGCCGCGCGCCACATGATCAGCCGCGGCCGTGGCAAGATCATCAACATCGCCAGCGTTCAGACCGCCCTTGCCCGCCCCGGCATCGCGCCCTACACCGCCACCAAGGGCGCCGTCGGCAACCTGACGAAAGGCATGGCGACGGACTGGGCCAAATACGGCCTGCAGTGCAACGCCATCGCACCCGGCTATTTCGACACGCCGCTCAACGCGGCCCTGGTGGCGGACGAAACCTTCTCGGCATGGCTTGAAAAGCGCACGCCCGCCGGTCGCTGGGGCAAGGTCGAAGAGCTTGTCGGCGCCTGCATCTTCCTGTCGTCCGATGCCTCATCCTTCGTGAACGGACATATTCTCTATGTCGACGGCGGCATCACCGCTTCGCTTTAAAAACACCGAAACCGGATGGCCGGGTGCGGCCGCCATCCGGTTTTGAACCGACGACACCACGACACTTTGGGAGGAGGCCGTGAACACCATGACCGAGAAGAACAAAGTCGCCCTGATCGGCGCCGGCGCCATGGGCGGGGCAATCGGTACACGGCTCATCGAGACCGGAAACCAGCTGACGGTTTTCGATCTGGATGCGGAAAAGGTGGCGGCGCTGACGAGCCTTGGCGCGCAGAGCGCGGGTACGGCGGCGGAAGCGGCTTCGGTTTCCGATGTGGTCATCCTCAGCCTCAATTCGCCGAAAATCGTTCGCATCGCCGTCTTCGGCAAGGATGGCGTCGCGGCGGGGGCGAAGCCCGGCACGCTCATCATCGACATGTCCTCCATCGATCCGGAAGCGACGAAAGAACTGGCGGCAGATGCCGCGGAAAAAGGCCTGCGCTGGGTGGACAGCCCGCTTTCGGGCGGCGCGCCCAAGGCGCTCATCGGGCAATTGACGCTGATGGCCGGCGGCAGCGAAACGGATGTGGCCGATGCGCATCGCGTGCTGCGGCATGTGGCCAGCAATTATACCCACATGGGTCCCTGCGGCGCGGGGCAGACGACGAAACTCATCAACCAGGTTCTGTGCGGGTTGAACTTCCTTGCGGTGGCGGAAGCAACCCAGCTTGCGCTGGATGCCGGCGTCGATGCCGCCAAAATCCCGCAGGCGCTGAAGGGCGGCCGCGCCGACAGCGCCATCCTGCAGGAATATATGCCGCGTTATGTGGCGAAGGATTATCGCCGCACCGGCCGCATCGACAATATGGTGAAAGATCTCAACGGCGCGCAGGATCTCGCCCGGCGCACCAACACGGCCATGCCGCTGACGGCGGTTTGCGCCGAGGTGCACCGCATGCTGACGGCGGCCGGGCTGGGTGGGGAGGATCAGGCCGCGCTGATGGAATATTTCAGCGGCGCGAAACGAACCTTTCCGGACTGATTTGCCCGGCAGACATGGAATGGCAGGAGCCTGTTGATACAGCCCTTGCGGGCCCTTAACGGCCATTGCGAAATTGTCCTTCAGCGAAGATGATCGGGCGAATCGGCACGGCAGCTGCCCCGATGACCGCAGACGCATGCATGCAAAGGACAATTTCCCGATGACACCCTCCACCACAGGCACGGGGATTGCCGGTCTGACCGTTTCTGGAAACGGTTTCATTGCCGAAATCGCTTGCGAGGGCGCGACGCTTTTAAGCTGGCGGCCGGTCTCTGCCGATGGCGGCGAAGGCGAAAATCTTGTCGACGGATATTCGACGCCTGCCGAAATGCAGTCGCAAAACGGCGTGAGAAACGGCATTCTCGCACCCTTCACCAATCGCATCCCGGATGGTCGGTTCAGTTTTGGCGGGCAGATGCACCGCATTGAGCCGGTGCTTGCTCACGAGGCCCTCGTCTTCCACGGATTTGCCAGAGCCCTGCCCTTCGCGCTTGCGCAGTCTTTCGAGGAAAAGGGTGCTCACATTCTCGTCTTCCGCGCCGAAATAGCGCCTGAGGATTTCAAGGGTTATCCCTACCGTCTCGCCATCGAGGTGGAATATCGTTTCGCCGGCCACGAGGTCACCATCGACATACGCGGCATCAATCGGGATGACCGGCCCCTGCCTTTCGCCGCCGGCTGGCATCCCTATTTTCGCCTGCCCGGCACGACGTCTATCGACGACCTTCTTCTCACACTGCCCTCGCGAACGGCGATTGAAACAGACGAAGACCTGATCCCCCTGCGCAACCCACAGGGCGGGGTGGTCAAACGGGACGACACCCGCTTTCTCCATGCGCCGCTGGCCGGCCATGTGCTCGATGTCTGCTTCACCGACCTCATCGCATCCGAAAACGGGCTTTACAAGACGAGGCTGGAAAACCGGCACGACGGTTCGAGCCTGACGGTATGGCAGGAGCGCGGGCACATGCATGTCTTCACCGGCGATACGCTCGCCCGCGACAGGCGGCAATCCATCGCGCTCGAACCGGTGGAAACGCCGACCAACGCCTTCAACCAGCCGGAACTCGCGGATGCGATTGCGCTGCAACCGGGCGAGACGCGAAGCTTCCGCTTCGGCGTTCGTTTCGAGACGGCGCGCTGATCAAGGCTCGATGATCGCTCAGATATGTGTCGTCGGCAGGGAAGACGAGAGCTTCACGGTCTCCATGGAGATATAGGCGGACATGTCGTAAAGCTCGACGCGGCGCAGGATCTGTTTGTAGATCGTGTCGTAATATTCGACATTCGGCAGCACGAGTTTCAGAATATAGTCGAAATTGCCGGTCAGCCGGTGAACCTCGACAATTTCCGGTATGGTGCTGACGGCGGCATGGAACCGGTCCAGCCAGTCCTCCGCATGCAGGCCGGTTCTCACCAGCAGGAAAACCGTGGTCGGCAGGTTGATCTTGCGCCGGTCGAGCAGCGCCATCGTACCCGTCACATAACCTTCCGCCCGCAGCCGCGTAATGCGGCGCGAACAGGCGGATAGCGACAGCGACACTTCCTCCGCAATGTCGGCGAGCGGCGTTTCTGCATTTTCCTGGAGAATCGCAAGGATTCGGCGGTCACGGTCATCAATCATCGGCAAAGAATGCACAGGTTAACACAATAGCGCAAGAAATTTGCGACCTATAGAGAAAGAGCGCCCTAATTTTGCATCTACGCCGTGAAATCGCTGCAAAAACGCATGCCGTTTTCGCCCCGACGATGGCATTCTTATTTTCAATCAAACTTGATAAGGGAACTCTTATGAAACGGATCGGCCTGATCGGCGGCATGAGCTGGGAATCCACCGCAACCTATTACCGCATGATCAACGAGGCCGTGCGCGACAGCCGCGGCGGACTGGTTTCGGCCGACATCGTCATGCATTCGCTCGATTTTTCCGAGGTCGTCGCCCTTCAGAAGGCCGATCGCTGGGATGAGGCCGGTGCGCTTCTGGGTGCGGCCGGCGCGCGCCTTGCCAATGCGGGCGCCGATTGCGTGCTGATCTGCACCAACACCATGCATCTGGTCGCGGACACCGTGGAGAAGATGTCCGGCGTGGCGTTGATCGATATCATCGATGAAACCGCCGCAGCCCTGAAGGCGGACGGACGCCGCAAGCCGCTGCTTCTCGCCACCCGTTACACGATGGAACATGGTTTCTACACCGACCGCATGCGCCGCCACGGCGTCGAGGTGGTCGCGCCGGATGCGGAAGACCGGGCTGCAATCCACGACATCATCTTCGGTGAACTTTGCCAGGGCGAAATCAAGTCCTGCTCGCGCGAGCGCTATCTCGCGGTCATCGAGAAGGCCCGCGCACTCGGCGTCGATTCCGTCATTCTCGGCTGCACCGAGATTTCGCTGCTGATCGATCCCGATGCCCTGCCGCTGCCGGGTTACGATTCGACCGCCATTCACGCGAAGGCCGCCGTCGGCTTCGCGCTCGGAAACAAGGCCCTGAACAGAGCCGCATGAATGTGCCGCCTCTTTGCCTATTCCGGTAAACCGGTCTGGCTCGACAGTCTTCTGATCGAGCCGGAAGCATCGCTGGTCAGCCAGTCCATGGCCGCAAGGGAAGCGAAAACCGTCGTCAATGGCGATGGCTGCGGCCTTGGCTGGTATGGCGAACGTGGAACACCCGGCGTTTTTCGCGATACAAGGCCCGCATGGTCAGACGCCAATCTGGCGGCGCTTTGCCACCAGCTCCGCTCGGGCATGTTCATGGCCCATGTCCGCTCCGCCACATCAGGCGAAGTGTCCCGCGCCAATTGCCATCCCTTTGCGCATGGGCGATACCTGTTCATGCATAACGGCCAGATCGGCGGTTACGAGCAGATCAGGCGCGATATCGATTCCCTCATCCCCGACGATATCTATGCATCCCGGCGCGGCACCGGCGATAGCGAAGCCATTTTCCTGATTGCCGCCGGGCATGGCCTCGACACCGAGCCGGTTCGCGCCATTTCCACCGCGCTGCGGCTCTGCCAGGACAAGATGATGGCGGCAGGCGTGTCTTCCGCGCTGCGATTCAGTGCCGTCCTGATGGATGGCGATTGCCTGCATGCCTTCCGCTGGTCGAGCGACGACAAGCCGCCGACACTCTACTGGCGCGGGCTCGATGACGGCATCGCATTGAGTTCCGAACCCTTTTCCTTCGATTGCGCGCCCTGGTGCGCCGTTCCCCCGAATACCAGAGTGACGATCCGCGCCGGGGAGATGGCGATGGAGCCTTTTCTCCTGCCGTAAACAGCGCCATTGGCGATGATCGCAGCCGGTTTTTACACCCGCGCCACCACAGGTCGGCGCGGCGGCAGCACTGCCCTGTTTATTTTCATTGAATTTTCACAACCGCGAAGGCTAGTGTGTGATCCGATAGTTCGAAACAGATTTCAGGACCGGTGAACCATTTCAGAAGTATTGCAGCCTCTTCCCCTTTTCCGAGCGATGCCCGGCATCGCAAGGACCAAGAAAATCCGCTGAAGAACGGCGCAGACAGGGCGATCAATGCCTTCGGCGATCCTTTGGGCGCCGAGAAAAACACTTATTTTTCATTGCGCTAAGCTGTTCAATTTTCCGAAAAAATTGCTGTTGCCACGCCTCCATATCGATGCATAAACTGGCATCAGCAAAGGCAAACCGGATCGACCTCATCAGACCCTCTCCTCCCACCAAGGTGCTGACCGACCAATGATCAATAATCTTAACGCCGCCGATCTTCCCCGTCCCGCCCCGCGCAGTTCCAACCCGGAAATCATGGCGTCGGAAATCATCGAACGCCTCACCTACCGTATCGGCAAGGATGTCAAGGTTGCCAAGCCCCATGACTGGCTGACCGCAACCATCCTCGTCGTCCGCGACCGCATCATCGACAAGTGGATGGAATCCACCCGCAAGGCCTATGCCAACAATTCCAAGCGCGTTTATTACCTGTCGCTCGAATTCCTGATCGGCCGCCTGATGCGCGACGCCATCTCCAATATCGGCCTGATGCACGAAATCCGCGATGCCCTGTCCTCGCTCGGCGTCGATCTGGATGTCATCGCCGGGCTGGAGCCGGATGCGGCGCTCGGCAATGGCGGTCTCGGCCGGCTTGCGGCCTGTTTCATGGAATCCATGGCGACCGTCGACATTCCCGCCTATGGCTACGGCATCCGTTACGTGCACGGCCTCTTCCGCCAGCAGATGGCGGATGGATGGCAGGTGGAACTGCCGGAAACCTGGCTGGCGCACGGCAACCCCTGGGAATTCGAGCGCCGCGAAAGCTCCTATGAGGTCGGCTTCGGCGGCTCGGTGGAAACCATCGGCGGTTATGAAGATCCGCAGCGTTTCGTCTGGAAACCGGCTGAACGCGTCATCGCCATGGCTTACGATACGCCGGTCGTCGGCTGGCGCGGCACCCGCGTCAATACGCTGCGCCTGTGGTCGGCGCAGCCTATCGACCCCATTCTGCTGGCCGCCTTCAACGCCGGCGACCATATCGGCGCCTTGCGCGAAAGCAACAAGGCGGAAAGCCTGACACGGGTTCTCTACCCTGCCGATGCGACGCCGGCCGGTCAGGAACTGCGCCTGCGGCAGGAGTTCTTCTTCTCCTCCGCCTCGCTGCAGGACATTCTGCGCCGCCATTTGCAGCAATATCCCGATTTCACCTCGCTGCCTGAGAAGGTCTCGATCCAGCTCAACGATACGCATCCGGCCATTTCCATCGCCGAAATGATGCGTCTTCTGTGCGATGTGCACGGGCTGGAATTCGAGGAAGCGTGGAAGATCACGCAGGGCACGTTCTCCTATACCAACCACACGCTTCTGCCGGAGGCGCTGGAGAGCTGGCCGGTGCCGCTGCTCGAGCGTCTTCTGCCAAGACATATGCAGATCGTCTATGCGATCAACGCCAACACGCTGGTCTACGCCCGCAAGGAAAAGAAGATGGCGGATCAGCAGATCCGTTCGATCTCGCTGATCGATGAAGGCGGCGAACGCCGCGTGCGCATGGGCAACCTCGCCTTTATCGGCTCGCATTCCATCAACGGCGTTTCCGCCCTTCATACCGACCTGATGAAGGAAACGGTCTTTGCCGACCTGCACAGCCTTTATCCTGACCGTATCAACAACAAGACCAATGGCATCACACCGCGCCGCTGGTTGATGCAGTGCAATCCGGGCCTCACCAGCCTGCTGCGCGAAGCGATTGGCGACGATTTCCTCGACGATGCAGAAAAACTCACCGCGCTCGACCGTTTTGCCGACGATGCCGGTTTCCGCGAAAAATTCGCCGAGGTGAAGCGTCTGAACAAGGTGCGGCTTGCCAATACGGTGGCGCAGCGCATGGGCATCCGCGTCGATCCCTCGGCCATGTTCGACATCCAGATCAAGCGTATCCATGAATATAAGCGCCAGCTTCTGAACCTCGTGGAGACGGTCGCGCTTTACGATCAGATCCGTTCTCACCCGGAACTGGATTGGGTGCCGCGCGTTAAGTTCTTCGCAGGCAAGGCGGCGCCGAGTTATCACAACGCGAAGCTGATCATAAAGCTTGCCAACGATATTGCCCGGGTCATCAACAACGATCCGGCCGTGCGCGGGCTTCTGAAAGTGGTGTTTGTTCCGAACTATAACGTCTCGCTTGCGGAAATCATGGTTCCCGCCGCCGATCTTTCCGAACAGATATCGACGGCCGGCATGGAAGCTTCCGGCACCGGCAACATGAAATTCGCACTCAACGGCGCGCTCACCATCGGTACGCTCGATGGCGCCAACGTCGAAATGCGCGATCATGTCGGCGCGGAGAATATCGTCATCTTCGGAATGACGGCGGACGAAGTGGCCAAGGCGCGCGCCGAAGGCCACAATCCCCGCGCGATCATCGAAGGATCGGCCGAGCTGTCGCAGGCGCTGTCTTCCATCGCCTCCGGCGTCTTTTCGCCGGATGACCGCTCGCGTTTCGCCGGCCTGATCGACGGTATTTACAACAGCGACTGGTTCATGGTCGCCGCCGATTTCGACGCCTATGCCAATGCGCAGCGGGAAGTGGACGCGATCTGGAGCGATCCGGACAGCTGGTATGCCAAGACAGTGCGCAACACGGCGCGCATGGGCTGGTTCTCGTCCGACCGGACAATCCGCCAATATGCCACCGAGATCTGGAGAGCCTGATGAAAAAACCGCTCAATTCGGCCGAAGAGAAAAAGACTGGCGACATCACGAAGGCTGAAATCGAGGCGATCAAGAGCGGTTTGCATTCCAATCCCTTTGCCCTTCTCGGCGTGCACGAAACGCCGGAAGGGTTTTCCGCCCGCTGTTTCATTCCCGGCGCCGAGGAGGTTTCCGTCCTGACACTGGACGGAAATTTCGTGGGCGAATTGAAGCGGCTCGATCCGGACGGCTTTTTCGAAGGCCGGATCGATCTTTCGAAGCGACAGCCGGTGCGGTATCGCGCCAGCCGCGACGATGCCGAATGGGCGGTGACCGACCCCTACAGCTTCGGCCCGGTTCTCGGCCCCATGGACGATTATTTCGTCCGCGAAGGATCGCATCTCAGACTCTTCGACAGGATGGGCGCGCATCCGCTGAAGCTCGAGGGCGTCGAGGGCTTCCACTTCGCCGTCTGGGCTCCCAATGCGCGGCGCGTTTCCGTCGTCGGCGATTTCAACAATTGGGATGGTCGTCGGCATGTCATGCGGTTCCGCAAGGATACCGGCATCTGGGAAATCTTCGCGCCTGACGTCTATGCCGGCTGTGCCTACAAGTTCGAAATCCTCGGCGCAAACGGCGAGCTTCTACCGTTAAAGGCAGACCCCTATGCGCGGCGCGCCGAGTTGCGGCCGAAAAACGCCTCCGTTACCGCGCCGGAACTCACCCAGAAATGGGAAGACCAGGCCCACCGGGAACATTGGGCGCAGGTGGACCAGCGCCGCCAGCCGATCAGCATTTACGAGGTGCATGCCGGCTCCTGGCGGCGGCGCGAGGACGGCACGTTCCTGAGCTGGGATGAACTGGCCGCCCAGCTCATTCCCTATTGCACGGATATGGGCTTCACCCATATCGAGTTCCTGCCCATCACCGAACATCCCTATGACCCTTCATGGGGTTACCAGACGACCGGGCTTTATGCGCCGTCCGCCCGTTTCGGCGATCCGGAGGGCTTTGCGCGTTTCGTCAATGGCGCCCACAAGGTCGGCATCGGCATCCTGCTTGACTGGGTTCCGGCGCATTTTCCAACCGACGAGCACGGCTTGCGCTGGTTCGACGGCACGGCGCTTTACGAACATGCCGATCCGCGTCAGGGTTTTCACCCCGACTGGAATACGGCCATCTATAATTTCGGCCGCATCGAGGTGATGTCCTACCTCATCAACAATGCGCTTTATTGGGCCGAAAAATTCCATCTCGACGGCCTGCGCGTCGATGCGGTCGCCTCGATGCTCTATCTCGATTATTCCCGCAAGGAAGGCGAGTGGATCCCCAATGAATATGGCGGACGGGAAAATCTCGAATCCGTCCGCTTCCTGCAGAAGATGAATTCCCTCGTCTACGGCACCCATCCGGGCGTCATGACCATTGCCGAGGAATCCACCTCCTGGCCGAAAGTGTCGCAGCCGGTCCACGAGGGCGGCCTCGGCTTCGGCTTCAAATGGAACATGGGCTTCATGCACGATACGCTGAGTTATTTCTCGCGTGAGCCGGTGCATCGCAAGTTCCACCATCAGGAGCTGACCTTCGGCCTGCTTTACGCCTTCAGCGAAAATTTCGTGCTGCCGCTTTCCCATGACGAGGTGGTGCACGGCAAGGGATCGCTGATCGCCAAGATGTCCGGCGACGACTGGCAGAAATTCGCCAATCTGCGGTCCTATTACGCCTTCATGTGGGGTTATCCCGGCAAGAAGCTGCTGTTCATGGGGCAGGAATTCGCACAATGGAGCGAATGGAGCGAAAAGGGCTCGCTCGACTGGAACCTGCGCCAATATCCGATGCATGAGGGCATGCGCCGCCTCGTGCGCGATCTCAACCTCACCTACCGTTCAAAACCCGCTTTGCACGCCCGTGACTGCGAACCGGAAGGTTTCCGCTGGCTTGTGGTGGATGACCACGACAATTCCGTCTTTGCCTGGCTGCGCATGGCGCCGGGCGAAAAGCCGGTGGCGGTCATCTGCAATCTCACGCCGGTCTATCGGGAAAATTACTATGTGCCGCTTCCGCTTGCGGGGCGGTGGAGGGAGATTCTCAACACCGACGCCGAAATTTATGGCGGCAGCGGCAAGGGAAATGGCGGACGCGTTCAGGCGGTCGATGCCGGGGGAGACATCGGGACAATGCTCGTCCTGCCGCCACTCGCAACGATCATGCTCGAGCCGGAAAACTGACAGACAGAGAGGGAGGACACCATGTCGGAAAAAAGAGTTCAGCCTTTGGCACGCGATGCAATGGCCTATGTCCTCGCAGGCGGCAGAGGAAGCCGCCTGAAGGAATTGACGGACCGCCGGGCAAAACCCGCCGTCTATTTCGGCGGCAAGGCGCGCATCATCGATTTTGCGCTCTCCAACGCGCTCAATTCCGGCATTCGCCGCATCGGCGTCGCCACGCAATACAAGGCGCACTCGCTCATCCGCCACCTGCAGCGCGGCTGGGATTTCTTCCGTCCCGAGCGTAACGAAAGCTTCGATATTCTGCCGGCCTCCCAGCGCGTTTCCGAAACGCAATGGTATGAAGGCACGGCCGACGCCGTCTACCAGAACATCGACATCATCGAGCCCTATGCGCCGGAATATATGGTCATCCTCGCCGGCGACCATATTTACAAGATGGATTACGAATACATGCTGCAGCAGCATGTCGATTCCGGCGCCGACGTGACGATCGGCTGCCTTGAAGTGCCGCGCATGGAAGCGACCGGCTTCGGCGTGATGCATGTGAATGAAAAAGACGAGATCATCGATTTCATCGAAAAGCCGGCCGATCCGCCGGGCATTCCCGGCAATGAAGGCTTCGCTCTCGCCTCGATGGGCATCTACGTCTTCCACACGAAATTCCTGATGGAAGCCCTGCGCCGCGACGCCGCTGACCCGACCTCCAGCCGCGACTTCGGCAAGGACATCATTCCCTATATCGTCGAACACGGCAAAGCCGTCGCCCATCGCTTCGCCGATAGTTGTGTGCGTTCGGATTTCGAGCATGGCCCTTACTGGCGCGACGTCGGCACCATCGATGCCTATTGGCAGGCCAATATCGACCTGACGGATGTGGTGCCGGACCTCGATATCTACGACAAGTCCTGGCCGATCTGGACCTATGCGGAAATCACGCCGCCGGCGAAATTCGTGCACGATGACGAGAACCGCCGCGGCTCGGCCGTGTCTTCGGTCGTCTCCGGCGATTGCATCATTTCCGGCGCTTCCCTGCAGCGCAGCCTGCTGTTTACCGGGGTGCGCGCTAATTCATACTCCCGCCTTGAGAATGCCGTAGTACTGCCGAGTGTGAAGATCGGGCGTCATGCCCAGCTCAGCAATGTCGTCATCGACCATGGCGTGGTCATTCCGGAAGGACTGATTGTAGGAGAAGACCCAGAACTGGATGCCAAACGTTTCCGCCGCACCGAAAACGGCATTTGCCTTATCACCCAATCGATGATCGACAAGCTGGACCTGTAGAGCCCATGAATGTCCTTTCGGTTTCATCCGAAATCTATCCCCTGATCAAGACCGGAGGGCTCGCCGACGTTGCCGGCGCGCTCCCCATCGCGCTGGAAGCCCATGGCGTCACGACGCGCACATTGATACCCGGATATCCGGCGGTGAAAGCCGCCGTGACGGACCCCGTCAAATGTTTCGAATTTACCGATCTGCTCGGCGAAAAAGCCGATGTGCTCGAAGTGCGGCATGAGGGGCTTAACCTCCTCATTCTCGATGCGCCCGCTTATTACGAGCGCTCCGGCGGCCCCTATCTCGACCAGACCGGCAAGGATTACCCTGACAACTGGAAGCGTTTCGCGGCGCTGTCGCTGGCTGCGGCCCGCATTGCCGCCGGCGCGCTTCCCGGCTGGCGACCGGATATGGTGCATGCCCATGACTGGCAGGCCGCGATGGCGCCGGTCTATATGCGTTATGCCGAAACGCCGGAGATTCCGAGCCTTCTCACCATCCACAACATCGCTTTTCAGGGCCAGTTCGGCGCGAATATCTTCAGCAAGCTTGCATTGCCCGCCCATGCCTTCGGCATGGAAGGCATCGAATATTACAACGATGTGAGCTTCCTGAAGGGTGGCCTGCAGACGGCAACGGCGCTCAGCACCGTCAGCCCGTCCTATGCCGAGGAAATCCTCACCCCGCAATTCGGCATGGGGCTGGAAGGAGTGATCGGCAGCCGCGCCCATGTGCTGCACGGCATCGTCAACGGCATTGATGCCGATGTCTGGAACCCGGCGACGGACCATCTGATCCACGACAATTATTCAGCCGCCAATCTCAAGAACCGCGCGCTGAACAAGAAGGCGGTCGCCGAACATTTCCGCATCGACGATGATGACAGCCCGCTTTTCTGCATCATCTCCCGCCTCACCTGGCAGAAGGGCATCGACCTCATGGCGGAAGCCGTGGACGAGATCGTTTCCCTCGGCGGCCGTCTGGTAGTGTTGGGAGCCGGCGATGTGGCGCTGGAAGGCGCGCTTCTGGCGGCGGCGTCCCGCCACCATGGCCGCGTCGGCGTTGCCGTCGGTTATAACGAGCCGCTGTCGCATCTGATGCAGGCGGGCTGCGATGCGATCATCATTCCCTCGCGTTTCGAACCCTGCGGCCTCACCCAGCTTTATGCGCTGCGCTACGGCTGCATTCCGGTCGTCGCCCGCACCGGCGGCCTTGCCGACACGGTGATCGACGCCAACCATGCCGCCATCGCCAATAAATCGGCGACCGGCGTGCAATTTTCACCCGTCACGCTCGATGGTCTGAAACAGGCGATCCGCCGGACCGTCCGTTATTACCACGACCCGAAACTATGGACACAAATGCAGAAACTCGGAATGAAATCCGATGTTTCCTGGGAAAAAAGCGCCGGTCTTTACGCCGCGCTTTACAGCCAGCTTATTTCGAAAGGCCATTGAAACAATGATCAAGACCGTTCAGACGAAGCCCTATCAGGACCAGAAGCCGGGCACATCCGGCCTGCGCAAGAAGGTGCCAGTCTTCGCCCAGGAAAATTACGCCGAGAATTTCATCCAGTCGATCTTCGACGCGCTTGAGGGCTTTCAGGGCCAAACGCTGGTGATCGGCGGCGATGGCCGTTATTACAACCGCGAAGTCATCCAGAAGGCGATCAAGATGGCCGCCGCCGCCGGTTTCGGCAAGGTGCTGGTCGGTCAGGGCGGCATTCTCTCGACGCCTGCCGCCTCCAACGTCATCCGCAAATACAAGGCCTTCGGCGGCATCGTGCTTTCCGCCAGCCATAATCCCGGCGGCCCGAACGAAGATTTCGGCATCAAATACAATATCGGCAATGGCGGCCCCGCACCGGAAAAGATCACCGATGCGATCTATGACCGCTCGAAGGTCATCGACAGCTATAAAATCTCCGACGCCGCCGATATCGATCTCGACAAGGTGGGCAGCTTCAAGGTGGATGAGCTGACGGTCGAGGTTATCGACCCGGTCGCCGATTACGCCGCTTTGATGGAAGAACTGTTCGATTTCGCCGCCATTCGCGCCCTGATCGCCGGCGGCTTCAGGGTCGTGGTCGATTCCATGAGCGCCGTCACCGGCCCCTACGCCGTGGAGATCATCGAAAAGCGTCTCGGCGCGCCGAAGGGCTCGGTCCGCAATGCCACGCCGCTGCCGGATTTCGGCGGCCACCATCCAGACCCGAACCTTGTCCACGCCAAGGAGCTTTATGACGACGTCATGAGCCCGGAAGGCCCCGATTTCGGCGCCGCCTCCGATGGCGATGGCGACCGCAACATGGTGGTCGGCAAGGGCATGTTCGTCACCCCGTCCGACAGCCTCGCCATCATCGCGGCCAATGCCAAACTGGCCCCCGGTTACGCCGCCGGCATTTCCGGCATCGCCCGCTCGATGCCGACCAGTGCGGCGGCGGACCGTGTGGCCGAAAAGCTCGGCCTTGGCATGTATGAAACGCCGACCGGCTGGAAATTCTTCGGCAATCTCATGGATGCCGGCAAGGTAACGATCTGTGGCGAAGAAAGCTTCGGCACCGGCTCCAACCATGTGCGCGAAAAGGACGGCCTGTGGGCCGTGCTCTACTGGCTGAACATCGTCGCCGCGCGCAAGGAAAGCGTGAAGGACATCGTCACAAAGCACTGGGCCGAATATGGCCGCAACTATTATTCCCGCCATGACTATGAGGAAGTGGATTCGGACGCCGCCAACACGCTGGTCGCAACCCTGCGCGAAAAACTCGCCACACTTCCCGGCACCAGCTACGGCAATCTGAAGGTCGCGGCGGCGGATGATTTTGCCTATCACGATCCGGTCGATCAGTCGGTCAGCAAAAATCAGGGCATCCGCATCCTGTTCGAAGGTGGTTCGCGCATCGTGCTGCGCCTTTCCGGCACGGGTACTGCGGGCGCCACGCTTCGCCTCTATGTCGAGCGTTACGAGCCGGATGCAGCCCGTCACGGCATCGAAACGCAGGAGGCGCTCGCCGACCTGATTTCCGTTGCCGATACCATCGCCGGCATCAAGGCCCATACCGGCCGCAACGCACCGAGCGTTATTACGTAAGGGCTTGCCGCCCGCTCATGAGGGACGCACTGAAAGCGTCCCTCACTCGGCCTTGCCTCCCTTTTCCATTCTGGAAGAGAAACACCGTTCCCCGGAGAGACAGACCATGCAGACACCTTCCGTTTTCCCCAAAGGTGCAATCCACACGGAAAACGGAACGGAATTCACGGTCTATTCCCGGCACGCCTCGCAGATCGATCTCTGCCTTTTCGATGCGAAGGGCGAAAAAGAAACGGCGCGTTTGCCGATGACGCGCGGCGAAGATGACGTTCACCGGTTGACCGTCTCCGATGCCGGCCCCGGCACACGATACGGCTTTCGCGCTCACGGCATTTACGCCCCCGAACACGGCCTCTGGTTCGATCCTGCGAAACTGCTGCTCGACCCCTATGCCACGGAGATCGACCGCCCCTTCCGGCACGATCCCGCACTTTACGCCTTTGGTGCGGATACCGGCGGGATCATGCCGAAAGCGATTCTTTCGCAGCATGAGCCAGTCCGGCGTCAACCGCCGCTTTTTGCCGAAGGCGGGCTGATTTACGAACTCGCCGTCAAATCCTTCACCCGGCTGCATCCTGAAGTGCCGGAAGAGATCAGGGGCACCGTTGCCGCACTTGCCCATCCCGCCATTGTCGCGCACCTGAAAAAAATCGGCGTCGATGCGGTGGAGTTGATGCCGATCACCGCCTGGATCGACGAGCGCCACCTGCCGCCGCTCGGCCTTTCCAATGCCTGGGGTTATAATCCCGTCGGCTTCATGGCGCTCGATCCGCGCCTCTGCCCCGGCGGCGTGCGGGAATTGCGCGACACGATTGCGGCGCTGCATACGCAAGGCATCGGCGTCATTCTCGATCTGGTCTTCAACCATACCGGCGAAAGCGATATAGAAGGTTCGATCCTGTCGTTGCGCGGGCTCGATAATCTCACCGCCTTCCGCCACCCGCCGGGAAAGCCGGGTGTGCTGGTCAACGATACCGGTACCGGCAACACGGTCGCCTGCGACCATCCCTATATTCGCCAACTCATCGTCGATTCCCTCAGACATTTCGTTCTGAATGCCGGCGTCGACGGCTTCCGTTTCGATCTCGCGCCCGTGCTCGGGCGAACGGCCAATGGCTTCGACATGGCAAGCGAAACGCTCGCGGCCATGCATTCGGACCCGGTACTTTACGACCGCCTGCTGATCGCTGAACCATGGGATATCGGCCCCGGCGGATATCAGCTCGGTAATTTCCCCGAGAGCTTTCTGGAGTGGAACGACCGCGCCCGCGACGATATGCGCCGCTTCTGGCGCGGCGACGCCGGCACCACCGGGGCGCTGGCAGATGCGCTTTCCGGGTCTTCGCCGATCTTTTCCCGCCATGGCCGCCTAAACAGCCGCAGCGTCAATTTTCTCGCCGCCCATGACGGTTTCACCCTGTTCGATCTTGTCAGCCACGAACACAAGCACAATGAGAAAAACGGCGAGAACAATCGCGACGGCCACAATGAAAACCACTCCTGGAACAATGGTTTCGAAGGCCTGACGGATGATCCTGCCATTGTCGCCGCCCGCATTGCGGATGTAAAGGCGCTGCTTTCCACCCTGTTCGTCAGTCGCGGCGTCTTGATGCTGACCGCCGGCGATGAGGGCGGCCGCAGCCAGCATGGCAACAACAATGCCTATTGTCAGGACAATGACATTACCTGGGTCGACTGGTCTTCGCTTGTCCCCGAACTGATCGATCACACCGCATTTCTCGCAGCGCTTCGCAAACGCTTCGGCATCTTTTCCGAGACCGGCTTCTTTTCCGGCAGCGGCGATGTGACATGGCTTGCGCCGGGCGGGGAGCCCATGACGATTGCGGACTGGGAAAGCCCGAATGGACCGGCCTTCGCCATGGTGCTTTCAACGGCGGACCGGGAAACGGGCGACGAGGTCGAGCTTGCGATTCTCATCAATCGCGGTCGCGACGTCGTTCCTTTCACGCTGCCCGGCAATGGCTGGCATGCGATCGGCACGGATTTCGGCAATCCCGCCTTCCTGCCCGCCCGTTCCGTGGTGTTTTATCTGCGCAGTTGATCCCTTCGCGTCGCCAGCCGTATAAGTCCCTGGAAACAATGCGGACGAGGTAACATGACAAAAGAAATTGCGCTGGCGGAGATGAAAAATCTGGTCGGCACGGAAATGGGCGTTTCCGACTGGATCACCGTCGACCAGACGATGATTGACGCCTTCGGAAAGGCGACACTGGACGAACAGTTCATCCACACCGACCCGGAGCGCGCCAAAGCGGAAAGCCCCTTTGGGGGCACCATCGCGCATGGGTTCCTGACGCTGTCTCTGCTTTCGGCGCTGAATTACGATGCCCTGCCCCGCATTCGCGAACAGACCATGGGCATCAATTACGGCTTCGATGCTGTTCGTTTCGTTACGCCGGTCAAAAGCGGTGCGCGGGTGCGCGGCCGCTTCACGCTGGCGGAGGCGCGTTTTCGCGGCGCTGCCATGTTGATGACGACCTATGACGTGACGGTGGAAATCGAAAACGAGAAAAAGCCAGCACTTACCGCCCGCTGGACCACCATTAGCCAGTTCAACCCGGAGGACAGGCCGGAAGACGCCTGAAACTGCCGCAAGGGAGAGACCGCATGCATGACGAAGCCGTAAGGAATGCGTTTCTCGTGCAGGCAAGAGCCTGCGACAGCCTCGGCTCGCCCTTTACCGCACGGCTTTGCCGCGCCATGGCAGCAAGGCTCGACCGCCATACCGAGGTGGGCGAGCGCATTTTATCCTGGCCAGGCGATGTCGGCCCCTCGGGCGATTCCGTTCCCCTGCGGCTGGCGGGCGCCCTGCATGCGCTCGCCATAGAGGAAAAGATCGCGCCGCTTGCCGAAATCCCGCCGGAAGACGAAGAAGCGCTCTGGCAGGCCTGCGCCAGCGCCCTGCGTTTTCATTCCGCCTTCATCATCGACCGGTTGAAATCACCGCCGCAGACCAACGAGGTTCGCCGTTCCGCCGTTCTGCTGCCGGGCTTTCTTTCGATTGCGAAATTAACCGGCAAGCCGCTGGTGCTTTCCGAAGTCGGAGCCAGCGCTGGCCTCAACCTGCAATTCGACCGTTACCGATATCGCCTCGGCGACCTCGCCTGGGGTGAGCAATCCGATGTTTTCCTGTCACCGGAATGGCGCGGCGACACCCCGGCCCATGAGCAGATCGAGGTTATCGAGCGCGCCGGCTGCGATCTCAATCCGCTCGACCCGTCATCCGCCGAAGATCGCCTGCGGCTGATGTCCTATGTCTGGGCCGATCAGACAGACCGGCTGGAGCGAACCGCCGCCGCCCTGCGGATAGCGGTGGAGCATGGCCTGCATGTCGAGAAGGCGGACGCGGTCGACTGGCTGAAACGCCGCCTTGCCACGCAATATGCGGGTGCTGTCCACGTCGTCTATCATTCCGTCGCCTGGCAATATCTGCCCGATGGACTGAAACAGGCAGGCGAGGCTGTGATTGCCGAAGCTGGAACCCGCGCCACGCCGGATGCCCCGCTTGCCCGGCTGCAAATGGAGGCGGACGCGACGCCGGGCAGCGCCGCCACTACCCTGCAGATCTGGCCAACCGGCGAGAAACAGGAAATCGGCCGAGCCGATTTCCATGGACGATGGGTGGAATGGCGGGGCTGGATGGCGGGTTAAACCGCCACGTCCTCAGCCGCTTCCTGCAACAGCCCGCCGACATATTCCGCAAAGGAACGCCAGCATTCCACCCGGAACGTATCGTCCGCCGTGCGCAGCAGCACCACTTCCGCCTTGCCGAAAACGGTGCGTGAGCACGCGCCGACCGGGAACTTTGCGAGAGAAAGATCCTGCGGGCAGCCGGCATTGAGTGCCGCTTCCGCACCGGCGCCGGAGACGATGACGGCCGTATTTCGATGGGAAACATCGGTTGCCGAAAACAGGCCGGAAACGCCGGCGAGAGCCGCCACCAGGTCGCTTTCGCCCTGATCGATCACCAGCCATTCATCCGGGCCGAGCCACAGAGCGGACCGCAGGCCCGAGGTGACGGAGCTTTTCGGGCGGGCAGGCAGGGCAAGACCGAGCGCTTGCGAAAGTGCCGGCAGGGCGCTTTCCCGGGCGCGCAGCGACAGCCGCGATGCGGAAGCAGCGGGTTTCAGCGAAACGAAGGGAGAGCCCCCGTGAAAATCCTCGAGCACGGATTTGCGTTTTGCGTGAAGTTTGTCAGCCATTGAGACGGGCTCCTTCCTTGTCGAGGAAGACCATGTCGGTCACTTCGACGGCAATGGTTTTATCGGCGAGCGGAATATAGAGCGTTTCGCCCATGCGCGCCCTGCCATCCGCCACCAGCGCAAAAGCGATGGAATGGCCGAGATTTTCCGACCAGTAGGCGGAGGTGACATGGCCGAGCATGGTCATGGGCTTCGGCTGGTTTGGATCGACAACGATCTGGCCGCCCTCGTCCGGAACGATCAGCCGGTCTTTCGTCTTCAGGCCGACAAGCTGTTTGCGGCCGGAGCGCGTGAGATCGGGACGTTTCAGCCCGCGAATGCCAACGAAATCCGTCTTCTTTTTGGAAACGGCCCAGGCAAGCCCCGCATCGTCAGGCGTCACCGTACCGTCCGTATCCTGCCCGACGATGATATAGCCCTTTTCCGCACGCAGAATATGCATGGTCTCGGTGCCGTAAAGGCAGCCGCCGACGGCTTCCGCCCTTTCGCGGATCGCGGTCCAGACGGCTGCGCCGTAATCGGCCGGAACGTTGATTTCGAAACCGAGTTCGCCGGTGAATGACACGCGGAAGAGCCGTGTCGGTACGCCGCAGAAGGTACCTTCGGCCACCGCCATATGCGGGAAGGCTTCCGGAGACAAATCAATGCCCTCGACGAAGGGCGCGATAACCTCGCGCGCCTTTGGCCCCTGCACTGCAATCACAGCCCATTGTTCGGTGGCCGAGGTGAGCCAGACATTGAGATCGGGGAATTCGGTCTGGAGATAATCTTCCATGTGCTGGAGAACGCGCGGCGCGCCGCCCGTGGTCGTCGTCACATGGAAACGGTCTTCGGCAAGACGCCCGACGACGCCGTCGTCGTAAACGAAGCCGTCTTCGCGGGTCATGATGCCGTAACGGCAGCGGCCGGGTTTCAGCGTGTCCCAGGCATTGGTGTAGATGAGGTTCAGAAACTTCGCCGCATCCGGGCCGACCACTTCGATCTTGCCGAGCGTGGAGGCATCGAACACGCCGACGCTTGTCCGAACCGTCTTGCATTCGCGGTTGATCGCCTCATGCATGTCCTCACCCGCCCGCGGGAAGAACCAGGCGCGCTTCCAGTTGCCGACATCCTCGAACACCGCACCGGCAGCCAGCTCTTCCTCGTGCATCGGCGTCTTGCGGGCCGGGTCGAACAGCGCGCCGCGCGAATGGTTGATGAGCGTACCGAAGGTGACCGGCGTATAGGGCTGGCGGAAGGTGGTGAGACCGACCTTGGGCAAATCCCGGCCGAGCGCCTCCGATGCGATGGCAAGGCCATGCATGTTGGACATCTTGCCCTGATCGGACGCCATGCCATTGGTGGTGAAGCGCTTGATATGCTCGACGGAATGCATGCCTTCGCGCACGGCAAGGCGGATATCCTTGGCGCAGACATCGTGCTGGAAATCGATGAAGGCCTTGACGCCGGTTCCCTCACCCGCGCCTTCTGCCGCACCGATCATGCCGCCTGTCCAGGTCCGCGCATTCTCGCCGGAAAATTCCACGCCGCCGTCGCCGGCAGCCGCAGCCTCGGCGATCAGCGCTGCGAGATCGTCCGTGCCGTTGCAGGCGCCGATGGAGACACCGTTCTGCACATGGATATCCGGCAGGAAACGCTGGTTAGCCGCGTCAAACTTCAGCTTGCCGCGCGATTGCGAGAAGAGATGCACCGAAGGCGTCCAGCCGGCGGAAACGACAAGCGCATCGATGGCGATCTTGCGCTTGTTGGAGCCGCCATTGCGGCCGACGGTCATCGAGGAGACGCGCAGGCGGCCGGCGGTATTGTAAACGCTATGGCCCGCCAGCACTTCGATGCCGAGCGCCCGTGCCTCATCCAGCAGGCGCTGATCCGGGTTCTCGCGGCAATCGACGATGGCGGCGATCTTCACCCCGGCCTTTTTGAGATCGAAGGCCGTCTCATAGGCCGAATCATGGGCGGTGTAGACCCCGACATTTTGGCCCACGGCGACGCCGTAATGGTTGAGATAGATGCGTGCGGCCGAGGCCAGCATGATGCCGGGGCGGTCATTATTGGCAAAGACCATGTGGCGTTCGATCGCACCCGCCGCCAGCACGACCTTTTTGGCGCGCACCTGCCACAGTCGCTCGCGCGGCTGGTGTCTGGCGGGCGTGGCGAGATGATCGGTCACCCGCTCGGCCAGCGCCACGAAATTGTGGTTGTAATAACCAAAAGCGGTGGTACGGGTCAGAACCCGCACATTGGGCAGGGACTTCAGTTCGGCAAAAACCTTCTGCGCCCATTCGTAACCGGGCAGACCGTCGATGACAGTACCGGTGTCGAAACGCAGCGCGCCGCCGACTTCGGCATTTTCATCGACCAGAATGACGCTGGCGCCGGTTTTCGCGGCAGCAAGCGCCGCCGTCAGACCAGCGACACCGGCGCCGGCCACCAGCACGTCGCAATGGGCATAACGGCCGGAATAATGATCCGCATCCGGCTCGCTCGGCGCCTTGCCGAGACCGGCGGCGCGGCGGATCAGCGGTTCGTAAACCCTGTGCCAGGCGGCCTTCGGCCACATGAAGGTCTTATAATAAAACCCGGCCGCGAACATCGGCGACAGGAGGTCGTTGATCGCACTCAGATCGAAGGATAGCGACGGGAAACGGTTCTGCGAGGCGATGATGGCGCCGTCGAACACTTCCTGCACTGTGGCGCGCACATTGGGCTGCTTGCGCAGGCTGTCGCGGGAAACGTCGATCAGCGCATTCGGCTCTTCCGGCCCGGCGGAAAGGAAGCCGCGCGGCCGGTGATATTTGAACGAGCGGCCGATCAGATGCACGCCATTGGCCAGAAGCGCGGAGGCGACCGTGTCCCCCTCCAGCGCCTGATAAATCTTGCCATCGAAGGTGAAGCGCGCGGTTCTGGCCGGGGTGAGACGACCGGCCCCCTTGATACGATAATCGCCGCTCATTGCCCGGCTCCCTTTTCTGCGGAAAGGACCGTCTCAGTATCGGGTTTCGGCTCACCCGCCTTGTAGGTCATCAGGAATTTGTCGCTGACCGAATCGCGGGCGGCGTTGAAGAAGCGGCCGCAGCCGTGAATGTGACGCCAGCGCTCGAAAACGAGGCCCTTGTCATTGTCGCGAATGAAGAAATATTCGGCGAAGGCCTCGTCGGAAATATCGGCGATGTTTTCCGGCCGGGCAATATGGGCTTCGCCCGCCCAGCGGAATTCCAGTTCGGAACGGTCTTCCCCGCAATAGGGGCAATGGATCAGAAGCATCGTCGCTCCACCTAGAGAGAATTTTCCGGAAGCGCTGTTCCGGCGGGTTGGTCACACAGCCGCTTTCCCATGGCTACGAAAGGGGAAAGCCGCTTTAAAAGCTGCTCGAAATTATCGAAAGGGCGTAGCGCCGAGGCCCGGCCCATATTGACGATGGCAACCGCCATCATGTCGGTGTCGATCGCGAAGGGGTAATCCTGCTCGCCATCTTCGTTCTCGCCGACAAAATAAACCATCTTGTTCGCGAGACTCGGAGCACAGAGAAGCAGGCCTTTTTCCGCCACGAAAGGCCAGTCTTTCTCACCGTGCATCTTCGCAATCTTCTGGCTGCGAAAATCCTTAGCCTCGGGAATGACGCTGCCGACGGGCACGGCCACGGCCGCGCCTGATATGTTGATCGCAAGCATGGCCGCCGCCAGCATCAATGCGCCACCGCGGCAGCGGCAGCCTCATCGATCAGGCGACCGGTGCGGAACCGGTCGAGCGTCAGCCCCGCCGCCAGACGATGCGGTTCACCGCGCGCGATGAGATGCGCGAAGAGGTTCGCCGAACCCGGCGTCGCCTTGAAGCCGCCCGTGCCCCAGCCGCAATTGACGAAGAGGTTCGGCACCGGCGTCACGCTCTGGATCGCCGAGCGGTCAGGCGTGTTGTCGGTAATGCCGCCCCATTGCCGCATCATCTTGACGCGGCGGAAGATCGGGAACAGCTCGCAGATGGCGTCGAGCGTGTGGGTGATGATCTGCAGGCCGCCGGTCTGGGAATAGGAGTTATATTGATCGGTGCCCGCGCCGATGACCAGCTCGCCCTTGTCGGATTGCGAAATATAGGCGTGGACCGTGTTGGACATCACCACGCAGGGGAAGATCGGCTTCAGCGGCTCCGACACCAGCGCCTGCAGCGGGTTGGAATGCAGCGGAACGCGCACATCCGCCATCTTCATGATGACGGAGGAATGACCGGCGGCGGAAACGCCGATCTTCTTCGCACCGATGAAACCGCGATTGGTCTCCACACCCGTCACCGCCCCGTCCGGCCCACGGCGAATGCCCGTAACCTCGCAGTTCTGAATGATGTGCACGCCGCGGTCGGAGGCCGCGCGGGCATAACCCCAGGCCACCGCATCGTGGCGCGCCGTGCCGCCGCGGCGCTGGAGTGCTGCGCCATTGATCGGATACCGCGCATTGCCGGAAATATCGAGCGGCGGGCAATAGGCTTTCGCCTGCTCCGGCGTCAGCCACTCATTGTCGATGCCGTAAAGACGGTTGGCATTGATATGGCGGCTGAAGGACTGCCGGTCATGGATATTGTGCGACAGCATCATCACGCCGCGCGCCGAATACATGACGTTATAATTGAGATCCTGGCTCAGGCCTTCCCACAGTTTCAGGGAATGCTCGTAAATATCCATGCTCTCTTCATAGAGATAGTTGGAGCGGATGATGGTGGTGTTGCGGCCGGTATTGCCGCCGCCAAGCCAGCCTTTTTCCAGAACTGCGACATTGGTAATGCCGTGTTCCTTGGCAAGATAATAGGCAGCCCCCAGCCCGTGGCCGCCGCCGCCGATGATGATGACATCGTAGTCCTTGCGCGGCTCGGGCGAGGCCCATTGCGCATCCCACCCCTTATGACCCCTGAGCGCCTCACGCGCCACGGCAAAAACGGAATATTTGCGCATTCGCAATCTGCTCCTCAAGAACCGGCCAGAAGCCGGAAACATGGCTCCGGCCCTTATCATACACATGGCAAATCGGGATGGGAGGCAATATCCATTTTGCGACGCCGCAATGATTTTGTTTCGACATCGCAGGCAGAAATCCGGGCAAGCCGCATTTTGCTGGGTGATTATGCGCTACCGGCTGGACTTGCTGCAAATGATCTGTTATTGCACGTCACCAATCGCCCGGCTCGACAGCCGAACGAACGATTTTTTATTTGCGTGCGAATGCCTTATTCACATAGCAAATTAACCAAACCAAAGGAACGGGATTCACGTGCAGGTACTAGTCCGCGACAATAACGTTGATCAGGCGCTCCGCGCCCTGAAGAAAAAGATGCAGCGCGAAGGCATTTTCCGTGAAATGAAAATGCGCGATTACTACGAAAAGCCCTCCCAGAAGCGCGCTCGCGAAAAGGCTGAAGCCGTTCGCCGCGTTCGCAAGCTGGCACGCAAGCGTGCACAGCGCGAAGGTCTGGTTGCAGGCCCCCGCGCAGGCCGTTAATAGGCCGTCTTTTGGACGTTTTTGAATGCTTGTTGGGCGGGGGCGATCAATTCGCCGCCGCTCTTTGTGTTTGTGGCCGGAGAACGCTCTTGAAAACGACCGTGAGACCGGCCTGCGAGGGAACCCACACCGAATGATCGCTGTCGACGCCTGTGTTGTGAAAAACTCCGATGCCTCCACGCGCCGGGTGCCATTGAAAAACAACAGAGGGTTCCGCGCTTCTCTGGTCGTCTGTACCGTCCTTGCCGGTCTTTCCGGCTGCGCGACATCCAACCAGACGGAAGATGTGTTCAGGATCGACCGTGCCCAGGGTTCGCAGGAAAACATCGCCTCGCTCACCTCGGTCATCAACGCCAATCCGCAGGATCCCGAAGGCTATAACGTCCGTGGCTCGGCTTACGGCCGCGCCGGCGATTCGCGCCGCGCCATCGAGGATTTCAACAAGGCGCTGCAGCTCAACCCGCGCTTTTATCAGGCCTATGCCAACCGCGCGCTGGTCTATCGCAACTCCGGGCAGCAGCAGCAGGCCCTGCAGGACTACAACGCCGCCCTGCAAATCAATCCGAGCTACGATGTGGCGCTGATCGGCCGTGGCAATCTTTACCGCCAGTCCGGGCGTGTGAACGAAGCCTTCAACGATTTCTCCCGCGCCATCGAGCTTGAAACCACCGACGGACGCGCCTGGCACAATCGCGGGCTGATCTACCAGCTGCGCAACCAGCATGCCCAGGCCATCGAGGACTTCTCCAAGGCAATCTCGCTGTCGTCGACCTCGCCGGAGCCCTATAACGGCCGCGGCCTTTCCTATGTCGCCTTGAACGACGATGAAAACGCCTTCGCCGATTTCAACCACGCCATTTCGCTGGATGGCAATGTGGCGGAATCCTGGGCCAACCAGGCGCTGGTCTATGAGCGTCGCGGCGAGATGGCCAAGGCCGCCAAGTCCTATGGCCATGCGGCCCGGCTCGACCCGAAATACAAGCCCGCACTTGACGGCGTTGCCCGCACACGCGGCGCTAGCGCTTCCTGATCAAACGGGCATGAACAAAAAAGCCGGCAGGTTTGACACCTGCCGGCTTTTTTATGGAAAACGCTGAGGCCTCAATGGCTGTCGCGGCGCGCCTCTGGCGTGGCGTCGCCCGCCCACAATTCAGCCTGCACGGCGTTTTGAAATTCCATGACCTCGCGCCGCATGGCGGCGTCCTCATAGCCAAGTGCCGTCAGACGGGCGGCCAGCTCACGGCACTCCCTGCGCCAGAAATCATTCGCCTCCACACCATGCAGCCGGTCAAGCGTGGTTGCACATCTTTTTACGTCGGCAATACGGTTCTTTGCCGGAAAGGCGATTACTTCTGAACTCGTTGTCACGCGGGCACCTTGCTCTTGCTGAGGAATCAATACCGACTTTTTAAAGGCGAGATGGTTAACGAAGTCTGCAGAGGGCGTAAGACAGCCGACAATGGCCGCAAGAGAACGATTTTACGCCTCTCAAAAGCAGGAAATCGCCTGGTAAGGCAGCCCCGATTGGGGGAAGTCATCGATTACCGAGGAATTTACCAATCAAGATTACCGAAATTTCATGCCGCAACCGTTAGAAGAAGTATATGTGTGTTGAAACAGCACCGGTCTCATCGTATATTTCTTGCAAAGAAGAAAAATGCCGCAGCGCAGTCAAAAATGGAGAAATCGTTCTCGGGAGGAGAGCACCATGTATGCACCTCGTGTTTTTTTCAGCATGATCGGTGCATTGCTTACCTTTGCGGTTGCGACATATTTCATCCACGGCTCGTTCTATACGGCATTCATCCAGACCCTCATCTGCGCGGTCATTCTGCAAGTCGGTTATTTTGTTGGGATTCTCGTTCTGGTCGCCCGGGAAAAACGGCGCATGCGCGAAACCTTCGCGCGGGACCGTGGCGCCGAGGCAATGCAGGCGGACGCCGTAAAAAGCCCGCCGCCGCACGGTGCAAAACTGACCGATATGTGAGCTTTCACGCAGCTTCATTTATTGCGTCGCAAAAAAATCGCTTGCATCCATACCCGTGACACTTTCTGCTGGCCAAATCCTGACGGTTGGTCAAAGCAGAAGGACAATACATGGTGAGCGGTTCACAGCCCATTTGCGTCATCATCGCTGCGAAAAATGCATCCGAAACAATCGATATCGCCATACGTTCCGCCCTTGTGGAGCCGGAGGTCGGCGAAGTCGTGGTGATCGACGATGGTTCCACCGACACGACGAGCGATGTGGCGCATGCGGCGGACGACGGCACGGGCCGTCTGCGGGTCGTGCGATTCGAGGTCAATCGAGGCCCTTCGGCTGCGCGCAACCACGCCATCTCGATTTCATCGGCGCCGCTCATCAGCATTCTCGATGCGGACGACTTCTTTTTCAGAGGCCGTTTCGCGGCCATGCTGGCCGACGACGACTGGGATCTGGTGGCCGACAATATCGCCTTCATCCAGCAATCGGTCCCCGGCGCATCCTCCATGCAGCCGGTCCGTTTCGAACCGCAGGCGCGGTTTCTGTCGCTGACGGAATTCGTGGAAGGCAATATTTCCAGGCCCGGCGTCGAACGCGGGGAAACCGGGTTTCTGAAGCCGGTCATACGCCGCGCTTTTCTCGACAAACATGCACTGCGTTACGATGACGGCCTGCGGCTCGGTGAAGATTACGAGCTTTACGTGCGGGCGCTGGCCGCCGGTGCGCGTTACAAGGTCATCCGCCATTGCGGCTACGGCGCGATCGTGCGCGGTAACTCGCTGAGCGGCCGCCATCGCACCGAAGATCTTCGCCGCTTATACGAGGCGGACAAGGCCATTCTCGCCGGCTGCCGGCTCTCGGCAGAGGAAACGGCGATCCTGCGCGAACATGAAAAACACATCCGCGCCAAATTCGAGCTTCGCCATTTTCTCGATGCGAAAAAGCAGAAGGGCATGGGCGGCGCGCTGAGCCACGCCCTTGCGCGGCTCCCCGCCCTGCCCGCCATCACGCGCGGCATCTGGAGCGACAAGACCGCCCGGTTCCGTAAATCGCCACCGGTGCGGGATGTGCGTTATCTGCTGGACGGTACGCCGGTTTCGTAGGGGCAGATCCACTGCCGCAAGAACCGCGACAAGTCCGCGTTTCCCTCTTCCGTCATGCCGGTCCCCGGAACTAGCCCGAGGATGATCCGGCATCCAGCCATGGCGCGTCTGCGCCGTGAAAAGAGTCTTTCGCGATCAATGACTTGATCGCGCTGGACCCCGGATCAAGTCCGGGGTGACGGCCTGCGGATTCTCCGCTCTTGCCAAACGCATAGGTGCCGCTGCACCTTATCCGTGGCGCGAAAAAAAGCACCGCTGCAGACTATGTAGACCCTCAGAGATAATCCCGCTTCACCGTTTCCAGAACGGCGGCGAAACGCTCCTTGCGCTCTTCCAGCCGACCATCCGGGCTGAGACGCGGCTCCGCGCGGCTTGCCTGCCAGAGCGCCAACGTGGAAGGCGCGGCCAGCACCTGCTTGGCCAATTTGCGCAATGACCGGGGCTGCGTTTCCTGCGGCCGCACCAGCACGTCACCCTCATGCGCCGGGCCTTCATGTGTCGGAACGGAACCGGCCTCGGCAATGACGGGGCCGGGCGGCGGCGGGAAGCTCATGCCCCAGAAGCGCGAGCCCTTTTTTGCCGCCTCGGCGCGGGTCGAAACCGGCACATAGCGCGGCTGATATTCGACACCCACGCTGCCGGCCCAGTCGCTCCATTTGAAGCTGTTGATCGACGGCGAGGTGCTGACCGCGACCCATGGCACGCGGAAGGCATCGGCAAGAATTGCGCCATGCATGGATTCGGCAACGATGAATTCCGACTGGGCGATGGCGCGGATCACCGCTTTCGCCTCGCCGCGCGGGTCGAGATAGGTCAGTCCCGCCGGTTCGCAGACGGTTTCCCACATGCCGAATTCCGCCGATTCCCAGTGCGGAACGAAGGTCTTCTTGTAGAGCTTCGGCAGGCCTTTGAAATCGGGCATCTCGGTGACCATGACGGCCGGATCGACAATGCCCTTTTCGGGCGCGAGCCCCAGCTTGGCGGCGGTTTTTTCGCCGCGCACGCAACGAATATCCCAGAACTCGGTGCTGGTATCCGGCACCGCGCCATAACCATAACCGCTGCCGATCACCAGCTTGCGCTGCTTTGCGGGCAAAAGAACATCGTTCAGCACGGTGCCGACGCCGACGAGCATGACGTCATCATGCACATCGCGCAGGCCCGGAAGCAGAAAATCCCACAGCCACAGGTTGAGATCGTCACCGAAATTTCCGTGATGAGATTCCCAGTGGTAAGGTTTCATGAGGTCACTCCTGGGTGAAAAAACATATAAATTCTTGCGGGCGAGAATTCGCTCATCTGGAGCGGACGATTTTTCCAGCACCGAGCTCGAAAGCGGCGCGCAGCAGTGCCGGATCGCGCATCGCCCATTTCAGGAGCAGCCCGAATTCGGGCGCCTTGCGCCGTTTCAGATTGCCCGCCTGGCTCCACAGCGCCTGTTTACGCGCCGTGTTTTTATAGGAAGCGATGGAGGCGACATCGTCCGGCCGGCGTGAAAAACGTCCCTCCAGCGTATCGAGCGCCACCCAGGTATTGAACTGCTGGCGCAGGAATTCCGGCGAGGTATTGTCGATGCTGTGGAAGATATTGACGCCCATGCCGCGCATCGCGCCGGCGTCGTCACAGAGAAGCGTGCGCTTCGATGCCAGGATGGAATCGCAGAAAAACAGCACGTCTTCCGCCGCCAGACGAAGCGCCGGGTCAAAGCGGATTTTCTCAAAAAGAGGACGGCCGATCACCATGCAGGAGAGATGCAGGAAGCTCCAGTTGCGCAGCATCACACTTGCCAGATCCGGCAGTTCGATCACCAGCGGCTTCTCGGAAAGCCTTGCCGCGCCCTCATTCTTCTCCAGTTCGGAAATGGCAAAATGATAATAAAATTCGTCACTTGCCTGCATGGATGCCCAGTAGCACTCGCCGCCATAGGTCTGAAGCGCGAAGGCCGCATTCTGCAGATGATCGGGTGTCCAGATATCGTCGGAATCAAGAAAGGCGACATAGTCGGTACCGTCAGGCACATTGTCCAGACCGGTGTTGCGGGCGCCGCCCGGGCCGGCATTGGCCTGCTTAATGACGAGAATCCGGTCTTTCTCACCCTGCGAAAGTTCCGCAAGTTCCTGATCGATCGGGTATGGCGATTCGTCATCGACGATGACAAGATCGAAATCCTGGTAAGTCTGCGCAAAAACCGATGCGAGTGCACGTCCCAAGACACCGTGCTGCTTTTGGTAGTAGGGAATGACGACAGTAAATCTTGCCATTGTTTCGCCCCTTGCGTTGATCAAGAAGTGTCGGGCCCGATCCTAAAAGCGGCCCCGATGGTATCGGCAACTCCCAACCGGCTTTCCTCCCGCCGGCCTCCAGAAACAGGATGCTTGTATGCCCCCAGCGCCAAATGTAAAGACCATCACCACGAATGTCGGCTGGAGCGTTTTATCAAAAACAGGGACATTCGGGCTTAAATTTGTCACGGTCCCAATTCTCGCAAGACTGCTTTCCCCGGAGGAATTCGGGGTGGTTGCGGTAGGACTAACGGTTGTACAGTTCCTGACGATGATCGCCGGCGCGGGGCTGACCTCTGCCCTCATCGTCGAAAAGGAAGAGGATATGGATACGATCCATACCGTCTTCTGGGCCAATCTCGCCATCTCCTGCACCATGGCCGCCGTCCTCTACATCTTCGCGGAATTTTTCGGCGGGCTGCTGGGGGCGGTGGAAAGCGCTTACCTGCTGCGCATCATGGCCTTCCTCATTCCGCTGCAGCTTGCCGGCGATGTCGCCTATTCGCTGCTCGCCCGGCGCATGAATTTCAGCAAGGACGCGCTTTGGAGCATGGCGTCGGAAAGCATTGCGGCCATCGTCGCGGTCGCGCTCGCCTTCATGGGCTTCGGCGTCTGGGCGCTGATCATCCAGCTTTTTGCCGCAGCCCTCATCCGGCTTGTCGGCCTTTATGCCGTTTCCCGCTATTGCCCGCGCTTCGTCATGAAACCGCGCCGGCTGGTGCCGCTTCTCGGCTTCAGTTCGGGGCTGATGGGCTCGGAAATCGCCAATTTCGTTACCTTTCAGTCGCCGATGGTGGTCATTGCCCGGCATCTTGGGCTGGCGGATGCCGGCGCCTATTCCGCCTCCAACCGCTTTGCCAGCATTCCCAATCAGGTGGTTCTGTCGGCCGTTATGGGTGTCCTGTTTCCCGCCTTCAGCCGCATGATGGACGACCCGCAGCGCCGGCGCGATGCGCTGATGTTCAGTACGCAGGTGCTGACCGTGCTCCTGGCACCGATGATGTTTGGCCTCTGGGCCGTGGCGGAGCCGGCCATGCTTGTCATCTTCGGGCAGAACTGGGCCTATGCCTGGCCTGTTCTCGGTCTGCTCGCCCTGTCCAAGGCCATTTTGACGCCGTGCAGTACCTTCATCCCGTATTTGAAGGGAGCAGGTTACGGCCGCGTGCTGTTCTGGTCGGCGACCATCCGCGCCATCGTCACCACCGTCGCGGTCTGGCTTGCCGCGCTTTATGGCACCCTGATCGACGCGATGGTGTGGCTCTGCATCGTCAATGCGGTAACGCTGGTCGCCTATTCCTGGGCCGTCTTCAAGGCGAGCGATACGCCCTTCTTCCGCGGCCTTTATGTCAGCAGCCGGCCGATGATCGCGGCGCTGGTGATGGCCGTTGCGGTGCGTTATCTGCTTCACCTTCTGGCTGAACGCGTTCCCAATGCCACGCTTCAGGTTCTCATCGGCGCTGCCGTCGGCGGCCTCATCTATGCAGTGCTTATCCTGCTGACCGAGCGGGCGCTGCTCGGGAAAATTCTCGGAATGGTCAAATCGCGGCGCATGCGGGATACTGCAACCCAAGGTTAGTTCAACCGTAGAAAAACGCGCCTCATTTCCGCCGTTAACCGGCCTTTTCCGCGGTGATTTTCCTCGCCGCGGCAGGGCCGGATGGCGGTTCTTTTTGCAGCGCAACATCACGACAAATGACAATTTCACACGGTTGGGCGATTTTTAACGATGGCCAGATTTAGAAAAATACCAGTAATTTCATATATTTGAATTTTTACGGCGACAAGAATGACCGGAACGCCAGACATTCACCCGCAAAATCTAAGCTTGTGTTTTTCCCGCGTCGCCACATTTTATCCCAAAGTCGAAACCAGACTTTCCAGTGCGGGCTTAAGTTCGCTCTGGTTGCAACGCGGCGTGGGTGGACGCCGCCCAATAGGGGTGACTGATGTGACTGTCGATCAGAACCTATCCTCCCGTATCAATTTGATGCGCATATTGCTGATCTCCGGGATCGTGTTCGTCCATGTGCCGCACGACGCCGAAACCAGCCCTTTTCTCGGCCTTTACGGCTTCTTCGACTGGCTGCGGGTTTTCCTGGGCGATGCACTGTTTCGCATCGGCGTGCCCTGTCTCAGCGCCATTTCCGGCTATCTGCTGTTTCGCCGCGGCATGAGCGGTTTCGATTATCCGGCGACGATCCGCTCCAAGTCGAAAACCGTGCTGCTGCCCTTCCTTCTGTGGAACGGCGCGCTGTTTGCGGCCGTATTGCTGATCCAGCTCTTCGATGTCGGTGTGGGGTATTTCCCCGATCTGTGGAATGCCAGCCCGCGTGAAATCATCAGCCATGGTACGGCGCTTGAGGAGCTGCCGGTGAATGTGCCGCTTTATTTCCTGCGCGACCTTTTCGTCTGCATCCTGCTGTCGCCGGTGCTCGCCTTTCTGATGCGCCGTTTCGCCCTGCCGACGCTCGCCATCCTGCTCTTCATCACCGCCATGCCAGACCTGACGATTTTCATCGTCCAGAAGAAATCCATTCTTTTCAGCTTCTCGCTCGGCATTGCGCTCGCGCTTCATCGTATCGACGTCAAGGCGCTCGACCCCTATGCCGTGCCGATCATGGCGCTGACCTTTGCCGCCTCGGCCATATTGGCGACGGGACTTTATTTCACCGGCCCGGAATTCACCTTCTGGCTCAACATGTCGCGCAATCTGCTTGCCGTTTTCGGCGCGCTCGGTTTCTGGGCGTCTTCCGCCCTGTTGATCCGCAGCCGGCTTGGTCAGCGACTTGCCGAAACCGGCAGCCTGAGCTTCTGGATTTTCTGCGCCCATTATCCGCTCCTCGTCATCATGTGGATGGTGTGGAACAAGGGCGGGCCGGATTTCTACCCCGCCTTCTATATCAGCGCGACGCTTTCCGCCTTCGTCATTCTGGTGGTCAGCAATGCCCAGACCCGCAAATACCTGCCGGCCGTCTATGCCGTGCTGACCGGAAGCCGCAGCGGCAAAGGCAAGACGAAGGCCGATTTTGCGGCAAAACGGGCCGCCATGATCGGCCCGCCGACATCCGAAACGCTTTATTCGCAACGACAGAGGTGAACCAATGACAACATTTGTCACCCGCGTTCAGACACGCATTCTTCTCGCCGCAGCCCTTCTGGCCGCTCCCTTTGCGACGCCGGGCCACGCACAGGAAGGCAATGGCGCATCCTTCATCGAGAACTTCGATTCCATGGACAGAAGCTTCTGGTACGTGTCCGACGGCTGGAACAACGGCGCGCATCAGAACTGCACCTGGTCGAAGAAACTGGCGACAGTGGAAAACGGCCAGCTGACGCTCGGTTTTGAAGAAGCCAAGGCTGGAGACCGCAAATTCGCCTGCGGTGAAATCCAGACCAAGGGGCGTTATCGCTACGGCACCTATGAGGCACGCATGAAGGCCGCCACCGGCTCGGGCCTCAACTCCGCCTTCTTCACCTATATCGGCCCGACCGACAAGAAGCCGCACGATGAAATCGACTTCGAGGTTCTGGGCAAGAACACGGGCAAGGTGCAGCTCAACCAGTATATTTCCGCCAAGGGCGGCAATGAGAAGCTGGTGCCGGTGGAAGGCGGCGCCGATGCCGGCTTCAACGATTATGCCTTCGTCTGGGAGCCCCAGCGCCTGCGTTATTACGTCAACGGCAAGCTCGTCCATGAAGTGACGGATGAGTCGAAAATTCCCCAAAATGCCCAGAAGATTTTCTTCAGTCTGTGGGGCACCGATACGCTGAAGGACTGGATGGGCGCCTTCTCCTATTCCGGCGCAACGCAAATGATCGTCGACCGGTTTGCCTTCACGGCGCTCGGCGACAAATGCCAGTACCCGGAATCCATTGCCTGCGCCCTCAACTGATTTTTTTGAACCAAACCGTCATCCGCGGCGTCTCTGACGCATGAACCAACCGGACCCTTGCATGACCCATGTTCTATATCTCGCGCATGATCTGTCGGACCCCGCCATTCGTCGGCGGGTGCTGACCCTGCTTGCGGGTGGGGCGCGGGTGACGCTGGCGGGCTTCCGGCGCGGACAGAACCGACTGGCGGAGATCGAAGGCGTCTTACCCGTCGTGCTCGGGGAAACCGCCGACGGGCAGTTTCTGCAGCGCATGGCGGCGGTGGCGAAAGCCAGTCTCTCGCTGGGCAAGACCCTGAACGGCATTCCCGCCCCTGATGTCATTCTTGCCAGAAATCTGGAAATGCTCGCTCTGGCAAAGCGAGCCATGTCGATCTATGCCGGGCAGCCGGCGCTGGTTTACGAGTGTCTCGACATTCACCGCCTGCTTCTCAACACGGGCAAGCCCGGACAGATGCTGAATGCCGCGCAGCGTTATTTCGCACGCGACGCCAAGCTGCTGATCACCAGCTCTCCGGCATTCGTGGAGCACTATTTCAAGCCCATGTCGGGCCTCAACCTTCCCGTCCTGTTGCAGGAAAACAAGGTTCTAGCGCTCGACGCCACCGTTGCCGCCACGCCGCAGCCACGCGCCCCCGCCTCCGGCGAACCATGGAAAATCGGCTGGTTCGGCGCGCTTCGCTGCCGCAAATCGCTGGAAATCCTCGCCGAATTCGCCCGTCGAATGGAAGGCAAGGTCGAAATCATCCTGCGCGGCCGGCCGGCCTATTCGGAATTTACCGATTTCGACGGCTTCGTGGCCGCCGCCCCGCATGTGCATTTCCATGGGCCTTACAAGAACCCCGAGGACCTTGCCGCCATCTATAACGAGGTGCAGTTCACCTGGGCGATAGACTTTTTCGAGGAAGGCCAGAATTCCAGCTGGCTGCTGCCCAACCGGCTTTACGAGGGCTGCCTTTATGGCACCCTGCCGATTGCGCTTGCCGGCACGGAAACCGCCCGCTTCATCGAAAAGCGCGATATCGGCTTCGTCCTGCAACATGCGGGCGCTGACGATCTCACCGCGCTGTTTAACCGGATGAACCCGCAAACCTATGCGGACGCCTTCAACACCCTCTCGGCACTCGACAGGAAACAATGGCTGACCGACCGCGACGATTGCCGTCTGCTGGTGCAGCAATTGTCCTCTCTCGCCAAATCCGCTTCCGGCCATGCCCGCGAAGCGCAGTTTTCACCCGTGTAGTGCGTAGGGGGCAAATCATGGAAGGTCTTGGTCATTCCGGCATCAGAACGCTGATCGTCATTCCCTGCCTCAATGAGGCGAAGACGATCGAGGGGCTGCTTGTCAAATTCACCGGCGCGATGCAGGGGCGTCTTTTCCGCATCGTGGTTGCCGATGGCGGCAGCACGGATGGAACCCGCGATATCGTTACCGCCTTTGCGGCGGCGGATGACCGCGTGACGCTTCTCGCCAATCCGAAGCGCATCCAGAGCGCCGGCATCAACCTTGCCGTCGCCACCTTCGGCGAGGATTTCGATTACCTCATCCGCATCGACGCCCATGGCGATTATCCCGACGATTATTGCCAGCGGCTGATCGAGGATGCCGAGCGCACCGGCGCGGATTCCGTCGTCGTCGCCATGGATACCGTTGGCCACGGCCTGTTTCAGAAGGCGACGGCCATCGCCCAGAATTCCAAGCTCGGCAATGGCGGCTCCAAGCACCGCGAAGGCGCGAAAGGTCACTGGATCGACCATGGCCACCACGCGCTGATGCGGATCGCCGCTTTCGACGCGGTCGGCGGTTATGATGAAAGCTTCAGCCATAATGAGGATGCCGAACTGGATTTCCGCCTGCGCAAATCCGGTTTCCGCATCTGGATGACCGACAAGACCCGCATGACCTATTATCCGCGCGCGAGCGTCATGCCGCTCTTCAGGCAATATCTCGCCTATGGCCGCGGCCGGGCGAAGAACCTCCTGAAACATCGCTCGATCCCGAAAATCCGCCAGATGATCCCGCTCGCCGTGCTGCCGGTTTTCATCCTCGCACTGCTGTCGCTTGTGCATTGGGCGGCACTTATTCCGCTCGGCCTCTGGATCGCCGCATGTGTGGGTTATGGCTTGTGGATGGCAATAGGTCAGAAAAACCCATACGGCCCGCTCGCCGCCTTTTCGGCAATGGTGATGCATCTGGCCTGGTCCACCGGCTTCTGGCTGGAACTCCTGAAATTCCGGGGAAGAAAGGCTGTCTCATGACCGACAACACCGTCACCCGCACAGATGATTCGAAAACCGTCGATATCGGCATCTGCACCTACAGACGCCCCGCACTCGTCGCCACACTTCTGTCACTCTTCGAGCTGGATGTGCCGGAAGGCGTGAAAGTTCGGCTGATTGTTGCCGATAATGACGAGGAGCCAAGCGCCAGGGCGAGCGTCGATCGCCTGCGCGAAACCGCCCCCTTCGAGATCACCTATGCCCATTGCCCGAAATCGAATATTTCGATTGCCCGAAATGCCTGCCTGTCGGAATGCAAGGCGGATTATCTGGCCTTTATCGACGATGACGAAACCGCCCCGCCGCACTGGCTCTCCGCCCTTCTGGAGAAGGCCGACGAGACCGGTGCGGAAGCCATTCTCGGCCCGGTAACGGCGGTTTACCGGGACAATGCGCCGGGCTGGATGAAACGCGGCGATTTCCACTCGACCGTTCCGGTCTGGGTGAACGACGAGATCATCACCGGCTATACCTGCAACACATTGCTCAAGATGGATGCCCCCTCGGTGAAGGGCCGGCGCTTCGCGCTGGCGCTCGGCCAGAGCGGCGGCGAAGACACCCATTTCTTCTCGCATCTTCACGCCGCCGGCGGGCGTATCGTCTTTGCAGAAGATGCCATGCTGTCCGAACCGGTGCCGGAAAATCGCACAAGCTTCATGTGGCTTGCCAAACGCCGCTTCCGCTCCGGCCAGACCCATGGCCGCGTGCTGGCGGACAGGAAACCCGGTATACGCCGCGTGGTGCAGGTGCTGAAGGCAGGTTCGAAAGTGCTGTATTGCGCCGTCTTCGCCGCCTTGAACGGTTTCAACGCCGTGCGCCGCAACCGTTATGCGCTGCGTGGCGCACTGCATATGGGCTCGATGAGCGGCGCTTTCGGCGTGCGTGAAATCCGCCAGTATGGCGCGGTGGAGGCGACCTGATGGAGAACCTTGCCTCGCCGCCCGATATCAGCTTCGTCATCGCCGCCTATAATGCCGCCGATACGATTGAAGCCGCCATTCAAAGCGCACTCGACCAGCAGGGTGTAACGCTGGAAGTGATCGTCGTCGACGACCGCTCCGCCGATGGCACCATTGCGCTCGTGGAAGCTATCGCCATCATCGATCCGCGCGTCCGCCTGCTTGCTCTTGCCGAAAACCTCGGTCCGGGCGGCGCACGCAATGCCGGCATCGAAGCCGCGACCGGACGCTGGATCGCCGTGCTCGATTCCGACGATGTCATTCGGCCGGAGCGCTCCGCCTGCATGATGTGCCGGGCGGAAGCCGCCAATGCGGCGATTGCGGTCGATAATCTCGATGTCGTCTATACCGACGGCAGGCCCATGGAGACGATGTTTCCGGAAGAATTTCTGGAGGAACGGCCGGTTCTCACGCTTGAGGACTTCATTTCCTCCAACATTCTTTTCCGCGCCACCTTCAATTTCGGCTACATGAAACCGATGTTCCGGCGCGATTTCCTCAATGTCGAGGGACTGCGCTTCCGCGAGGATATCCGCATTGGCGAGGATTATATCCTGCTCGCCTCGGCGCTCGCCGCCGGCGGCCTCTGCGTCATCGAACCGAGGCCGGGTTATGTCTACAATATTCGCGAAGGCTCGATTTCGCGCGTGCTCGAACTTCATCACGTCGAAGCGATGATGCGGGCGGATCAGGAATTCCTGAGCCATTACACTTTGCTGCCCGCCGCCATGGATGCGCAGCAGGCGAGAGCCCGCAGCCTGCGGCTGGCGCATAATTTTTTGACATTGGTGGAAAACATCAAGAGCCGCTCGGTACTCGGCGCCTTGAAGACCACGATAAGAGATCCTGCCGTGCTGGGGCACTTAAGAATGCCGATTGCAGTGCGGCTGAGGAGGCTGCGGGATGCCATGTTTGCGCCCGCGGCGAATACAGGGGTGAAAAGGCAGATTTCATAAAATTTGCGCGCGGACCATGTCTGCGCGGGGACTGGGGACAGATCAAACCTTGATGAAGGAGAACGCGATGGACCTGAACAAAACTGTCAGAAAAGCCGTCATTCCCGTAGCTGGCAACGGCACACGGTTTTTGCCCGCCACCAAGGCGATGCCGAAGGAAATGCTGACGATCGTGGATCGTCCGGTCGTGCAATATGCCGTTGACGAGGCCATGCAGGCCGGCATCGAGCACATTATTTTCGTGACGAGCCGCAACAAGACCGCCATCGAAGACTATTTCGACAGCGCGCCGGAACTCATCAACACGCTCACCCGCTCCGGCAAGACCGTGCAGGTATTGCAGCTGGAAAAGATGCTGCCCGTTGCCGGCACCGTCAGCTATACGCGCCAGCAGGTGCCGCTCGGTCTCGGCCACGCCGTCTGGTGTGCACGCGAACTGGTGGGCAAGGAGCCTTTCGCCCTGCTTCTGCCTGACATGGTTTCCTATGGCGCACGCGGCTGCATTGCCGGGCTGATGGAACTTTACGATGAAGTCGGCGGCAATATTCTCGGCGTCGAGGAATGCCTGCCGGAAGAAGTGTCGTCCTATGGCGTCGTCGGCGTCGGCCAGAAGGTCAATCATGGCTTCGCCGTCACCGAAATGGTCGAAAAGCCGCAACCTTCGAGGGCGCCTTCGAATTATTACCTGAATGGCCGTTACATCCTGCAGCCGGAAATTTTCGATATTCTCGCCAGGCAGGAACGCGGCGCGGGCAATGAAATCCAGCTGACCGACGGTATGAAGCGCCTTGCCGAAAAGCAGTCTTTCCATGCGCAGAAATATAGCGGCCGCACTTTCGACTGCGGCAGCAAGCAGGGCTTCATCGCCGCCAACGTCGCCTTCTCGCTGCTGCGCGCGGACATGGAAGCTCAGGTTCTCGCTTCGGTGAAGGAACTGGTGGCGAACCACGAAAGCCGCGTCCAGGCGGCCTGACTTTAATCGCGCCGCCGGGGGAGGCGGCCGGCGCACCAATAACGGGAGGCGGGAAGGCGAGCATGTGTTCGGCTTCCCGCGTACCATTTTAATTCACAAGGTAGGTCCATGCACCACAAGACCTTTAAATCCAACATCGGTTTTCCGGAGTCCGGCAAGGATTCCGATACGTTCATCGACCTCGACCGCCTGTGGGCCGCCGTGGTGCGTCGCGCCAATGTCATTGCCGCTTCGGTCATCGCCGCCGTGGTTCTGGCCGGCCTTTATCTGGTGCTTGCGACCCCCGTTTACACCGCGATGACGCAGGTGCTCCTGGATGAAAGCCTTTCCCGTTATGCGGAAGAGGAATCGCCGGTGCCCGCCGCGCAGATCGTCGACAACCGCATCGCCAGCGCCGTGGAAATCTTGAAATCCAAGGAAATGGCGCTGACGGTGGTCGACAAGGCCAAGCTCGATGAGAACGACACCATCGTCAATCCGCCGATGTCGCCGGTCGAGCTCGTCAAATCCTCCGTGCGCGGCATCCTCGATCTCGTCCTGCCGGGCGATCCGCCGGTCTCCGAAGCCGCAATCCGCGCCGGACGCCGCGAAAAGGCCGCCGCCGTGCTGCAGCAGTCGCTGACGGTGGAACGTGTCGGCCGCAGCTCGGTCATCGCCATCTCCACCCGCTCGACCGACCGCCAGCTCGCTGCGCAGATCGCCAAGACCTATGCGCAGGCTTATCTTACCGAACAGCTGAACGCCAATTTCGACGCCAGCGAACGCGCCTCCGTCTGGTTGCAGGAACGCATGACGGACCTGAACCAGCGCGCCCAGGCGGCTGAACTGGCGGTGCAGAAATTCAAGTCGGACAACAATATCGTCTCCTCGCGCGGCGAGCTGATGTCCGAAGGCCAGCTTGCCGACCTGAACGGCCAGCTGATTGCCGCGCAGGCCGATGCTGCGACGGCCTCGGCCCGTTACAACCAGTATAAATCGATCATCGACAGGGGGCCGGATGCGGCCGTCGACAATGCCGTCGTTTCGGCCCGCGACACCGATAATTCGGTCATTCAGGATCTGCGCAAACGCTACATCACCATTTCCGACCGGCAGCAGGGCATCGTCCAGCAATTCGGCGCCGACCACCCGCAGGCGGTCGCGCTGGACGCCGAGAAGAAAGAGGTTTCGCGGCAGATCTATCAGGAACTGCAGCAGCTTACCGGCAGCCTGAAGAACGAATACGACGTCACCAATTCCCGCGTACAGTCGCTGCGCGACAATATCGACCGGGTGGCTGGCCGTAATTCCGAAGCCAACATCACCATGGTCCAGCTGCGCGAACTCGAGCAGCGGGCAACCGCGCTGCGCACCCTCTACCAGTCCTATCTCGGCCGCTTCGAGGAGGCTTCCCAGAAGCAGTCGCTGCCAATCGCCAAGGCCCGCATCATCTCCGAAGCCGGCCTGCCGACATCGCCTTCCAGCCCGAAAAAGACCATGACCATGGCGCTTTCGGTCGTTCTCGGCCTGATGCTGGGCGGCGGTATCGCAGCGCTTCTCGAATTCCGGGATCGCTTCTTCCACACCGGCAATGATGTGCGTGACAATCTGCGCATGCGTTTTCTCGGTTACCTGCCCTTCATCGGTGAAAGGGGCGTGGAAAACGCCAAGCCGGGCAACAGCGCCGCCACCCCGGGCGGCGAGAATGCGACGCTTGACGAAAGCGGACAGGTCTCGTTCCAGAAAATGCTGCGCCTTGCCGTCGACAGCCCGCGCTCCAGCTTTGCGGAAACGCTCCGCAACGTGAAACTCACGGCGGATGTCGTCATTCAGGAGCGCCAGTGCCGGGTCATCGGCGTCATTTCCTGCCTGCCGAACGAAGGCAAGTCGGTCGTGGCGCTCAATCTCGCCGGGCTGATCGCCTCCACCGGCAAGCGCACGCTGGTGGTGGATGCGGATATCCGCAATCCCGGCCTCAGCCGCATGCTGACGACACGGCAATCCGCCGGCCTCGTCGAAGTGGTGCTCGATGAAGTTCCATGGACGCAGGCTGTGAAAGTGGATACGCGCACGAAAATGGGCATCCTGCCGGTTTCCACCAGCAACCAGTTCGCCCATTCGAGCGAGCTTCTGTCTTCCTCCGGCATGCGCAAATTCATCGACTCGGCGCGAGAGGCCTGCGATTACATCATCGTCGACCTTGCACCCGTGGTTCCCGTCATAGACGCCAAGGCCTTTGCGCCGCAGGTGGACGGTTTCGTCTTCGTCACCGAATGGGGCAAGACGCCGATCCAGATGGTGCAGAACCTGATGGCCAACGAACCGCAGATCGCCAACAAGACGCTCGGCATCGTGCTGAACAAGACCGACATGACGGAATTGCAGCGTTATGCCGGTCCCGGCGGTTCGGAGCATTATCACGAGAAATTCTCGGCCTATTACGGCGATGCGAAGCCGCCGGTAAAGGAAGATGCGTAATGGTGGAGATTTAACAGGCCGGTTGCATCCACACTCCGTCACCCCGGCCCCCGAGCCGGGGTCCAGCCAGCCCAAGTCGTTGGGCTGAAAAGAAGTCTTGGCGCCGCGCAGACGCGCGGCGGCTGGATGCTTGATCTAGTCCGGCATGACGGAAGAATCACAAATTCCCCCATTCCACCCATGGCATTGCCCCCTGAAATTGCGCATTTATGGCATGAAGCTAAAATCGCAAGCAGGATCAGTCCCATGCCATCACCCATCGCCTTTGTTTCACGGATGAATGCGGAAACGGAAGCCGTCTGGAAACAGGCGCTGCGCGCCGCCATGCCCCAGGAGGAAATCCTCTCCTTTTCCGAATTGACGGGCGAACAGCGCCGGGCAGTGGATTTCGCCATCGTCGCCAATCCCGATCCGGCCGATATCGCGGCACTTCCGGGCCTCAAATGGATCCACAGCCTGTGGGCGGGTGTCGAGCGGCTGGTGCTGGAACTGGGCGATAAGGCACCTCCCATCGTTCGGCTGAAGGACCCGGAGCTTTCCCGCGTGATGGCCGAAGCCGTGCTGGCATGGACCTATTATTTGCAGCGCGACATGCCCGCCTATCGCGAAAACCAAAAAAAGGCGCTCTGGCAGGAGCTGGACTATCGCCACCCCGGCGAGATGACCGTCGGTCTCCTCGGCCTCGGAGCGCTCGGCACGGCTGCGGCGGAGCGCCTCATCCATGCCGGGTTCAACGTCGCTGGCTGGAGCCGTTCGGCCAAGGCGATAAAGGGCGTGGAAACACTGACCGGCGATGACGGGCTGCAGGCATTGCTGGAAAAGAGCGACATTCTCGTCTGCCTCGTGCCGCTTACCGATGCGACGCGCGGTCTTCTTGATGCCACCCGTCTCGCCGCAATGAAACAGGGCGCGGCACTCATCAATTTCGCCCGCGGCGCGGTCATCGTCGCCGATGACCTGATTGCGGCACTTGATTCCGGCAGGCTTTCGCACGCTGTTCTCGATGTCTTCGAGCAGGAGCCGCTGCCCGCCGCTTCCGCCTTCTGGCAACATCCCAAAGTTACGGTCCTGCCGCATATTTCCGCGCCGACAAGCCGGGAAAGTTCTGCCCGGATCGTGGCCGGCAATGTCCGCACATGGCGGGAAACGGGCGGGCTGCCGGAGACGGTCGACATGGCCCGCGGTTACTGAACGGCGGCAAGGCGGCCTATTCGGCCGCCACCGACTTGCCCGTATGGGCCTGTTCAACGGCGGAGACGATCTGCTGTTCGTCATAAGGTTTGGTCAAGAGAACCGCGCTTGCCGGCGCTCCTTCCGGCAAATGGCTGTCGCCCGTCGCAAACACAATGGCAAGTCCCGGCTTGCGGCGCAGGGCCTCCACCGCCAGTTCGCCACCCTTCATGTCCGGCAGGCCGATGTCGGTGACGAGAACGTCGATCTGATCCGCTTCGATAGCCTTCAGCGCCTGCGCCGCATTTCCGGCCTCGACGACGGCAAAGCCGCTCTCCGAGAGCATCTCCGTCGAATTCATCCGGATCAACTCGTCATCCTCGACCAGAAGAACGCGTATGGACCGGTTTTGATTTTCGACCGCCCTGACCGGTTCGGAAGGTTTCGAAGAACCCGGCGCCGATGTCGGCCGCGCTCTCGACAGCGACACCTGTTTGCGGTTGGCGATCACATGGCGAATGCGCCGCGCCAGCGCTTCGCGGGTATAGGGTTTGGAAAGCAGTTCCACCCCGGCATCCAGCTTGCCGCCATGCACGATGGAGTTTTCGGTGTAACCCGAGGTGAAGAGAACGGCGAGGTTGGGCAGCCGTTCCTGCGCGCGGCGCGCCATTTCCCGGCTTTTCAACGGTCCGGGCATCACCACGTCGGTAAAGATGACATCGATCGGAATGCCGCTTTCCACCACCGTCAAACCGGCCTGCGCATCGCGGGCGGTGAGCACGCGGTAACCGAGATCGCTCAAGGTCTCGACGACGGTGTTGCGCACTTCCTCGTCATCTTCCACCACAAGAATGGTTTCCGTGCCGCCCTCCACGGGGCCGGTCGGCATCACCACTTCCCTGTCCTCATCGGCGGCGGAGCGCGGCAGATACATCTTTACCGTCGTGCCCTGCCCCACCTCGCTATAGATGTTGACGTGGCCGCTAGACTGTTTCGCAAAACCATAGACCATCGAAAGCCCGAGGCCGGTGCCCTTGCCTTCCGGCTTTGTCGAGAAGAACGGCTCGAAGACCTTTTCGAGAATTTCCGGCGACATGCCCGAACCCGTATCGGTGACGGCGAGCATCACATATTGCCCCGCTGAAACTTCCGAGTGCTTGCGAGCATAATCGCGGTCGAGTACCGCATTTCCGACCTCGATGGTCAGCTTGCCCTGCCCTTCCATGGCGTCGCGCGCATTGATGGCCAGATTGAGAAGAGCGTTCTCCACCTGGTTGGGGTCGGCATAGGTGTTCCAGAGACCACCCGAGGTGATGACCTCCACCTCGATCGCCTCGCCGAGCGAGCGGCGAAGCAGATCGTCCATGCCGGTTACGAAACGGGCGATATTGATGACGCGCGGCTCCAGCGCCTGGCGGCGGCCGAAGGCCAGAAGCTGGCTGGCCAGCTTTGCGCCGCGATGAACGCCGGCAAGCGCGTTTTCCAGCCGCCGCTCCGCACGTTCATTGCCGATCACATCCTTCGACAGCAATTGCAGATTGCCGGCGATAACTTGCAGCAGATTGTTGAAATCATGCGCCACGCCGCCGGTGAGCTGGCCGATGGATTCCATTTTCTGCGCCTGCTGTAGCGCCTTTTCAGTCTGGCGGCGCTCGGCCATTTCCGCCTCGACACGCGCCTCGAGGCTCTCGTTCAATTGCCGAAGCTGCTCTTCCGCCCGGATGCGGTGACGAATTTCGCGCTCTAGATTGCTCGCATGTTCCTTGAGGGTGTTTTCGGCCCGCCGCTGTTCGGTGACATCCGTATGGACACCGACCCATTCGGCAATGGCGCCGGCCTTGTCGAAAATCGGCACACCACGGATCGCAAAAGTGCGGTAGACGCCGTCATGGCGGCGCACCCGATGTTCCCAGATATAGGTCGACTTTTCCGCAACCGCTTTGTTCCAGCTGTCGACAGACCCCTGCCTGTCCTCGGGATGAACCGCATCCGCCCAGCCAAAACCCTGATAGTCTTCCGGAGTCTGACCCGTCAAAGCGCTCCAGGCGGGTTGCTCGCCCAGCATCATTCCTTCGGCGCTGTTGGTCCACAGCACGCCGTGCACGGCATCCACCGCAGCACGGAAACGATTGTTGCTGATGAGGATTTCCCGCTCCGAGCGTTTCCGCTCCTCGATATCGATGATCAGCACATAGATGCCGTCGATGGAGCCATCGGCAATGTAACGCGGAACATAGCGGATTTCGGCGGCGCGCGTGCTGCCGTCCGGTCTGCTGATCACAGTATCCGAAACGATCTTCTCACCGCTGAGTGCGCGGTCGAGATAGGCCCTGCGGGCCTCGAAAAACGCCTCGCCGACGATTTCGGGAACGCTGCGGCCGATCACTTCCTCGGCGCGGCGACCGAACCATTCCAGATAGCCGTCATTGGCGAATTTATAAACGTAGTCACGGTCGACATATCCGACCAGAATGGGCAGGGCATTGGTAAGCCGGCTCAGTTCCTTGCGGCTCTGTTCCAGCGCCTCCACGGCCTTCACCTTGTCGGTATTTTCAAGCACGGTGCATAAAACGCCGTCTACCGTGCCGCCCTCATTATAGATCGGCGTGTAGAACAGATCGAAGATCACCTCTTCCGGCAGGCCATGCCGCATCAGCGTCATCGGCTGGTCGCGATAGGCCATGACCTCACCGCGAAAACCGGCTTCGAGAATGCGGCTGTTCCAGTCCCATATTTCCGGCCAGATGCCGGGCACGGTTCCGCCCAGCGCCTGCGGGTGATAATTGCCGGCGATCTCCGCATAGCCGTCATTGTAGATCATCACATGATCCCTGCCCCACATCAGCACCTGCGGAATGGGGGAATTGACGACGGAATTGGCTTTCTGCCTCAGATTTTGCGGCCAGTCGCAAATAGGACCGAGCGATGTCTTCGACCAGTCGAAGCGGCGCACAAGCTCACCCGTTTCACCGCCACCGATCGGCCATACCGGCGCAGCACCAAGATTGGTCATTCAACATCACCACAAAAACCGAGAGAAAATCTCCCGTAATACAGAACAGGATAAAAGTCCAAGAAAACAGAAACTTCCGCTTATTGTTCCCAAGCTTTTCAGAAAATTGAAAAAGTTCCATCGCGGCGTAAATGTCGCAAGGCGAGTGCTAAACCATCAGACATTTCAGGACCTTCGTGCGAGAAATTTCTCCAATATATCCTTACGACCCCGCCTTCGTTTGACAATTGGCATCCTCAATACGCCAGAAATTGCCGCAAACGGGATGGCGACAAAGGAATTATTAAGCCTCAATAAGGGTGCTGGCGGTCGCGGTGCCGTCAGCGCCCGGGTCTTCGCCACACCGCGACCAGAGGGAACAACAATGAAAATACTTTTGGGTGCCACAATTCTTTCCGCCGGCTTCGCCTTTTCAGGCGGCGCGGCCTATGCCGCCGACTGTGGAAACGTGACGATCGCCAGCATGAACTGGCAATCCGCCGAAGTCGCCGCCAATCTGGACAAGCTCATTCTCGAAAAGGGCTACGGATGCTCCGCCGAAATCGTCACCGGCGACACCGTGCCGACTTTGACCTCCATGGCCGAAAAAGGCCAACCGGATATCGCGCCTGAGGCATGGGTCAGCCTGCAGCCGGAAATCGTCAAGCAGGGGCTGGAAGGCGGCAAGGTCGTTGCGGCCGCCAAGATCCTCTCGGACGGCGCGGTCCAGGGCTGGTGGATTCCGAAATATGTCGCCGACGCCAATCCCGATCTCAAGACCATTCCGGATCTCTTCAAACATCCCGAACTCTTCCCCTCGCCCGAAGACAAGTCTAAGGGCGCCGTGTTCAACGGCCCGCAGGGCTGGGGCGGCACTGTCGTCACCGCGCAGCTTTTCAAAGCTTTCGGCGGTGAAAAGGCCGGCTTCACCCTTGTCGACACCGGCTCCGCGGCAGGTCTCGACGGCTCCATCGCCAAGGCTTACGAAGCCAAGCAGCCTTGGGTCGGTTATTATTGGGCGCCCACGTCGCTGCTCGGCAAATATGAGATGGTGAAGCTCGGTTTCGGCGCCGACTACGATGCGGCTGAATGGAAGCGCTGCACATCCGTCGCCGACTGCGCGGACCCGAAGCCGAACGCATGGCAAGTGGATGACGTGCAGACGCTGGTGAGCAAGACCTTCGCCGATCGTGCCGGCCCGGCCATGGACTATCTGAACAAGCGCGCCTGGACCAACGACACCGTCAACAAGCTGATTGCCTGGATGACGGACAACCAGGCGACCGGTGAAGACGGCGCCAAGCACTTCCTGAAGGAAAACGAGGCGCTGTGGACGGGCTGGGTATCTCCTGACGTCGCGGAAAAGGTCAAGGCCGCCCTTTAATAGCCGGTCCCTGCATATCTGCCCGGCAAACGGCGTCCGCCAGCGGCGACGCCGCGCCCGCATCGGCCCTGGAATGCCTCCCGGCTTTCCGGTGACGATGCGCCGGTTCAACAGAGCGTTCCGCCCTGCGTCCTGACGGACGCGCGGCGCTCTGACGATTTTACTCCCGGAGCGCGGAGGATATCGATCCCCGCCTCCGGTTCGTCATGGAGAACAGGATATGGAATGGCTTTTCAAATTTCCGACCATGAATGACGATGCTCTGCGCGCGCTGAAAAAAGTCATCGACGAGGGGTTCCGGGCTTTCACCCGAACCTATGGCGGCGCGATCGAGGGGTTGTTTACTCCCCTTCAGAGCTTCCTCATCTGGGCGGAAAGGCTTTTGATCGGCGCACCCTGGCCGGTCGTTATTCTTATTGTCGGCGCGCTTGCCTGGTTCGGCAGCCGCAGCGCCACCATTGTTTCGCTCTGTTGCGGCATTCTCTTCGCCATCGGCTGGTTCGGCATGTGGGAAGACACGATGAAGACGGTCTCGATGATCTTCGTCTGCGCCGTGTTGTCCATCGTCGTCGGCCTGCCCATCGGCATCGCCATGGCGCGCTCCAACCGCCTGCAGAGCGTGGTCAATCCCGTTCTCGACGTGATGCAGACGATGCCGAGTTTCGTCTATCTCATTCCCGTCGTCATGCTGCTCGGCATCGGCCGCGTGCCCGGCGTCATCGCCGTCGTCATCTACGCCATTCCGCCGATGATCCGGCTTACCAATCTCGGCATTCGCATGGTCGACCGCGACGTGCTGGAGGCTGCCGATGCCTTCGGCTCTTCGAAGCGCCAGAAGCTTTTCAAGGTGCAGCTGCCGCTCGCACTGCCCACCATCATGGCCGGCATCAACCAGACCATCATGATGGCGCTCGCCATGGTCGTCATCGCTTCCATGATTGGCGTGCAGGGCCTCGGTCAGCCGGTGCTGAAGGCCATCGCCAACCAGTATTTCACGCTCGGCGTGTTCAACGGGCTTGCCATCGTCGGCATCGCCATCATCTTCGACCGCATCAGCCAGGCCTATGGCCTTCGCCTGCAAAAACACCGGGAAGTGGCGCATGGCTAGTCAATCGATCGAAATTCGCAGCCTCTACAAGATTTTCGGCCCCAAAGCGGCCGACTATGTCGAACCCGTCAAGGCCGGCATGTCCAAGGCGAATCTCAACGCCAAACATGGTCATGTGCTCGGCTTGCGCGATATCAACATCACCATGCCGGGCGGACAGATCACCGTCATCATGGGCCTTTCCGGCTCCGGCAAGTCGACACTGATCCGCCACGTCAACCGGCTGATCGACCCGACCGCCGGCGAAATCCTCTATGGCGGCACGGACGTGTGTCGCCTCAACGAAGCCGAGCTTCTGGAGTTTCGCCGCCACAAGACGGCGATGGTGTTCCAGAAATTCGGGCTGCTGCCACACCGCAACGTACTGCAGAATGTCGTCTACGGTCTCGAGGTACAGGGTGTCGACAAGCGCGAGCGGGAGGAAAGGGCGGAAGTCTGGATCAGGCGCGTGGGGCTGGAAGGCTTCTCCAGCCATTATCCGAACCAGCTTTCGGGCGGCATGCAGCAGCGTGTGGGTCTGGCGCGGGCGCTCACCAACAATGCCGAAATCCTTTTGATGGACGAGGCCTATTCGGCGCTCGATCCGCTCATTCGCGTCGATATGCAGACGGTGCTGCTGGAACTGCAGAAAGAACTGAAAAAAACCGTGGTCTTCATCACCCATGATCTCGATGAGGCGCTGCGGCTGGGCGACAAGATCGCCATTCTGCGCGACGGCGAAATCATCCAGCAGGGCACTGCCGCCGAAATCGTCATGTCGCCGGCTGACAGCTATATCGAAGCCTTCGTGGAGGAGGTCAATCGTGGCAGGGTCATTCGCCTCGGCGCCATCGTCCAGCCGGAATTTTCCGGCCAGTCGCGGCTTCAGCTCGATGCGGATATGACGGTCGAAGAGGGCTTGCGCGCCCTCGTCCGGGAAAATGTCAGCAGCGCCACAGTCGTCGGTGAAAACGGCAAACCGCTTGGCGCCGTCACCACCGATGCCATCATGCGCTGCCTCGTCAGAACCGCACATGGTGAAGAAGCAGGCACGGCTGAACGCTTGTCAGGCTGAGCTTTCAAGCCACGCGGCCATGCCCTTTGCGGCGGCCCTGCCGGTGGCGAAACAGGCGGTCAAGAGATAACCGCCGGTCGGCGCTTCCCAATCCAGCATTTCCCCGGCAGCAAATATGCCGGGGAGCTTTTCCAGCATGTAGTTTTCATCAAGGCCGCTCCACGCGATACCGCCGGCGGACGAAATTGCCTCGGCAATCGGTCTCGTCCGCAAAAGCGGTATCTCGGCATGTTTTATTCTCGCGGCGACGAACTCATCCGGCATGGCCGCGATATCGGGAAAGATTTCCCGCAGAAGCCCGACCTTCACAGCCGATAAGCCGGCCGCCTTGCGCATGCGGTTTGCAAAACTCTCCTTCCGCCCGAGTTTCGCCAGATCGCGGCTGAGACGTTCCACCGTACGTCCCGGCGCAAGATCGATTGCGAGCGACACTTTGCCCACCTCTTCCAGCCGGTCGCGCAGCGCGGCGGAATGGGCATAGATCACGCTGCCCTCAATACCATGCTTGGTAATGACGAATTCGCCCTGAAAAGCCCCTGCCGGCGAAATGGTGATGGTGGATTTCACCGCTTCACCCGCAAAACGCGCGCGGAAGACATCGCTCCAGTCGACGTCGAAACCGCAATTGGCGGGGCGGAACGGGGAAAGCGCCACGCCTTTCTCCGCCAGCGCCGGAACCCACGCGGCATCGGAGCCGAGACGCGGCCAGCTTGCGCCGCCCAGCGCCAGAAGAACGGCATCGGCCTTGATGGTGATCTCGCCCTCCGGTGTCGCGAAAACCAGGTGCTCACCGGAAAAACCCGTCCAGCGATGCCGCGTCCTGATGGTCACTCCCTGCACCTCCAGCCGAGCAAGCCATGCCCGCAGCAACGGCGAGGCTTTCATGACGGTGGGAAACACCCGGCCCGAAGTGCCGACGAAAGTTTCCTGCCCCAGCCCCTGCGCCCAGTCGCGCAGCATGTCCGGCGTAAAATCATCGAGAGCGGCGCGCAGTCTCGGTTCCGCATCGCCGAACCGGTGACGGAAGCTGTCGTAATCTTCGGCATGGGTGATGTTGAGGCCGGATTTTCCGGCCATCAGCAATTTACGCGCCACGGTCGGCATCGCCTCGAACACCGTCACGGCATGGCCTGCGGCCGAGAGCATCTCGGCCGCCATCAGCCCCGCCGGTCCGCCGCCGATAATCGCGACCTGCCTCGCCTTTGCCAAAACCCTCTCCATCGCCATCTTCGCCATTCCGAGCCTTATACCGATTTCCGCATGCGAATATATGCGATATTGAAACGCCCATGTTCACGCTCGACCGCCCCGTCACCTTTTCGCAGGATATCAAGAAAAGCCGCTTCATCGCCTTTGCTGCACCGGTGACGGGCGAAGAGGACGCGAAAAACTTTCTAGCGGCGCATTCCGATCCGGATGCGAACCATAATTGCTGGGCCTGGCGAAGCAGCCAGACCTATCGTTTCAGCGATGACGGCGAACCTTCCGGCACGGCGGGAAAACCGATCCTTCAAGCGATAGACGGCCAGGCGCTGGACAATGTCGCCGTTCTCGTCATCCGCTGGTTTGGCGGCATCCTGCTCGGCAGCGGTGGTCTCATGCGCGCCTATGGCGGCACGGCGGCGGCGTGTCTTCGGCTTGGAGAAACCTCGCCGGTCATCGCCTATGTCAGCGCGACTTTGAGCTGTCCATTTTCCGATCTGGCGCTGGTGAAATCGCGCCTTTCCGCCACACAAAACCTGCGGGTGGAAAAGGAAGATTTCACCGGAACCGGCGCGGATATGCTGCTTTCGGTTCCGGCAGAGGAAGCCGAACGGCTCACCCGGCTTTTAAGTGACCTGACCAGCGGACGCGTCAATCTCCACATTCCCGACTAGAGTGTTTTCGCTTTTCTTCGAAGCGTGAAAACACTCTAACTCTTTGTTTTGGCGCATTTCCGGACGGAAAACCGGGTCCACTTTTCCTGGAAATGCTCCAGCGCCTGTCCGAATGCGTAATTCGTGCTAAGGAAGCGACATGTCATCCGAGCTTTCCAACCCCGTCTATCATCCGCCACTCGACCCCTGGCTCACCATCGTGCACCGCGACGACGATCTGCTGGTGCTCGACAAGCCAAGCGGGCTTTTATCGGTGCCGGGGCGCGATCCGGCGCTTTCGGACAGCCTGATGACGCGGGTGCAGAAACAGTTCCCGAAAGCGCTGATGATCAACCGTCTGGACAAGGACACGTCAGGCATTGTGCTGATGTCCCTGAACCGCAAGGCGCATGCGGCGATTGCGTCGCAGTTTGAAAACCGTCAGACACGCAAATCCTATATCGCCATTGTCTGGGGAGAGGTCGCCGGAGAAGCGGGAGAAGTGGACCTGCCGCTCGCCATTGATCCCGAAAACAAGCCACGCCACCGGGTCGACCACGAAAACGGCAAGCCGGCGCAGAGCCTTTGGCGGGTGCTGGAGCGATTGCCGCTTCCGGCAACGCGGCTGGCGCTGACCCCCCTCACCGGCCGCACCCACCAATTGCGTGTGCATATGAAGGCGCTCGGCCACCCCATTCTCGGCGATGAATTTTATGCCGAGGGCGAAGCGCTTGCCGCCGCGCCGCGCCTGATGCTGCATGCGCAGGAGGTCGGGTTCCGCCATCCGGATGGCCGGGACGTCACCTATACCGTGCCCTGCCCCTTCTGAGGCCTGCGATGAAAGAAAAAGACGAAAGCTTCGTAGTAGATTTTGTCGGCGGTGCAGTTGGCCACCGTTTCCGCTCCGGCGAGGGGCGCGGACAGGCCCTGCCGAAAGCCGCGGGTTTCACAAAGGGCCGCACGCCAAAGATCGTGGATGCGACCGCAGGCCTCGGGCGCGACGCTTTTCTGCTGGCCTCACTGGGAGCGGAAGTGACCCTCATCGAACGCTCGCCGGGAATGCATGCCCATCTTGCGGACGGCATTCGCCGCGCATTGGAGGCTGGGGGCGCCTATGCCGAGGCGGCAGCACGCATGACGCTTCTTCACGGAGATTCACGCCAGTTGCTGAAAGAGCTTTCACCGGAGGTGGTGATTGTCGACCCCATGCATCCGCCGCGCCACAACACGGCGCTGGTGAAAAAGGAGATGCGGGTGCTGAGGGAACTGGTTGGCTCCGACCCGGATCAGGTGGAGCTAATGGAGGCTGCGCTGGAGAATGCGACGAAGCGGGTGGTTCTGAAATGGCCCCTGCGCGCCGAGCCGATGCCGGGCATTCGCAAGCCTTCGCATCAGATAATGGGCAAGAACACCCGTTATGATGTCTTCATGATATTCGGAAAATCTATCGACCCGGAGGAATGATCAACGGAAACTCGGCTTGCGCTGCGCATTCATCAGAAGCTCGTGCCGCGAGGCGAACTCGCCGAACAGCTTTCGGAGCCGGGTTTCCTCGGCCTTGTCCAGCCGGTAACGCCTGCAGAATTCCGCAACGTTGAGGATCGGCTTGGTTCTGTTCCCGTCTATGGTCTTGTTGTCGATGATCTGCATGGCGCCCTCCTTGTAACAAAGGGGAAAACGTGACCGCAGGCCGTCGGTTCCTTATGAATTCGCATGGATGAGAAAAGAGCGTGCCGCCTGCACACGGAGTGATCAAGTTTTCTTGAAACTATCGCAGGAAACGAAATCCTCCCCAAATGGTTCTCTGCCTGACGTAAACGAAGGAAGGGAGACCCATGTTCCATAACAACCGATTTCTGAGTTCGACGATCCTGTGTGCGTTGCTCGCCGTGCCGCTTGCCGGCGTTGCGCAGGCCCAGGCCCCGGCCGCCGAAACGAAACGGCCGAATGCGCCGGATCAGAAACCGGCTTTTGAGGGTCAGACCCGCGCGCCACAGGCCGCCACCCAGCCAAGCGTCGAAAAAACCGTGATCGCGGATGGCCTGCCGCATCTGTGGTCGATGGAGTTTCTGCCCGATGGCCGCATGATCGTCGCAGCCAAGGAAGGCGCCATCCATATCGTCGCCGACGGCAAGGCCGGCCCGGCGATCGCGGGCGTGCCGGAGGTGGCATCCGACGGACAGGGCGGACTTCTCGACATCGCGCTGGCTCCTGATTTCGAAACATCGCGCACCATCTTCTTCTCCTTCTCCGAACCGCGCGATGGCGGCAACGGCACGTCGGTAGCCTCGGCGAAACTGACCGAGGAGGGAGGCGCGGCAAAGCTGGACAATGTCGCGGTGATTTTCCGCCAGATGCCGACCTATGACGGCGACAAGCATTTCGGCTCCCGCCTCGTCTTCGGACCGAACAAAGAGCTTTACGTCACCGTCGGCGAGCGTTCCGACTCAAAGCCGCGCGTGCAGGCGCAGGACCTGTCGAGCGGGCTCGGCAAGGTCTTCCGCATCGATACACAGGGCAAGGCCTTTGAACGCAATCCTTTCGCCAACCAACAAAACGCCCTCCCCGAAATCTGGAGCTATGGCCACCGCAACCTGCAGGCGGCAGCGCTGGACGGAGAAGGCAGGCTCTGGACCGTGGAACACGGCCCGCGCGGCGGCGATGAGCTGAACATGCCGAAAGCCGGCCTGAACTACGGCTGGCCGGTCATCACCTATGGCGTCGAATATAGCGGAAGGTCGGTTGGCGAAGGCGTTACCGCAAAGGAAGGCATGGAACAGCCGGTTTATTATTGGGATCCGGTCATCGGCCCCTCCGGCATGGCCTATTATGACGGCGACCAGATTCCCGAATGGAAGGGCGCTTTCATTGTCGGCGGTCTGGTAAGTCAGGGTCTCGTCATCCTGCATATCGATGGCGACAGGGTCGCCATCGAAAGCCGGCTACCGCTGGAAGCGCGCATTCGCGACGTGAAGGTCGGTCCGGACGGCGCGATCTATGCCGTGACCGAAGAGCGCGGCGGCGGTGAATCGCAGATTCTGCGGATCGCCAAGGCCGGCTGATTAAAAAGGCCGGCTGAGAAAACTCACGATTGGAACGACAGGCCGCCGGAACGAAGGCGGCCTGTTTTTCGTTTGCCGCAGCGTGAAACCTGCCGGAAAAAACCATGCCACAGCCGCCCACCCGCCTTCTTGCCAAAATCGGACTTGCCTATGTCAACGATCAGGAGCCGGGTATTGCCCGCGAGAAACGCGGACGCGGTTTCTGTTACCGTCTGCCGGGCGGCGAACTTCTGTCCGACAGCGTCGAACTGAAGCGCATCAAAGCGCTCGGCGTGCCGCCCGCCTATAAGGACGTGTGGATCTGCATCGACCCCGCCGGCCATCTGCAGGCTACGGGTTTCGATGCCCGCGGGCGAAAACAATATCGTTATCATCCCGACTGGCACGCGCTCCGGGGCGAGACGAAATTCTTCCAGCTGAAAAGCTTCGGCAGGGCGCTGCCCGCCATCCGCCGCCGCGCCATCGCCGATATAGAAAAACAGGATCATGGGCCGGAAATGACGCTCGCGGCGCTCACACTGCTGCTCGATGCCGCCTATCTGCGCGTCGGCAACCGCTCCTATCTCGAAACCAACGGCACCTATGGTGCAACGACATTGCTCAAGCGGCACGTCTCCTTCGGTGAAACCATCGAGCTGCGGTTTGCCGCCAAGGGCGGGCAGAAGGTGAAACGACAATTGCGCCACCCCCGCCTTCAGAAAATCCTCGAGGAGATCGCCGATCTGCCCGGCAAGGAACTCTTCGTCTGGCAGGATAGTGAAAACCGCGTGCATTCGGTCGATTCCAGCGACCTTAACGCTTACCTCTCCCGCATCGGCGGGCAAGGCATTTCCGCCAAGACCTTTCGTACCTGGGGCGGAACGCTCGCCGCCTTCTGCAACGCCATGGAACATGTGGCGGCGGGCGACAAGCCGAGCATGAAGGGCATGTGCGAGGCAGCGGCGGCGGAGCTTTCCAACACGCCCGCCATCTGCCGCAAGAGCTATGTGCACCCGGCCGTCCTCGATATCGCGACGGAAGAGAAAGCGCAGAAAAAGCTTGGCCGCATCTTGAAAGTCGGGGCAAAGCCCGTCTCCGGCCTCAGGGCGGATGAAAGACGGCTGCTTGCCTTCCTGCCCTGAGGATCAGCGGCTGCCCGCCCATTCCGCCAGCTCCCGCTCGGCTCTTTCCAGCGCGCTGTAATTCAGCAGCTTGCGCAGGAAAGCGACGGTAACAGCGCGGGTTCTGAGATTATACCGGCCTTCCGCCTCGTCATCGCCGGCGGCCTGATGCACATTCAGCTTCTCATAGAGGCTTTGCAGCCGGTTCTGCACGCTGCGCAGCGACAGGTTACGGCGGCGGGCAATCGCCTTGTCGGTAAGCCCTAGCGCGACATCGACAAGGATTTCATATTCGGAATCGGTAAAGCCATGCGCCTTGCCGAGGCTCTTTTCCTGCAGGCCGCGCACTTCCCGGTCGATCACGCATTGCGCCTCGATGAAGATGCTGCGCAGCGCCAGCCGCAGGCGGTCATCGGAGGCGGATTTCAGCACGTAGCCATAGGCGGCCCCTTCCGGCACGATGCGGGAAACACCGCGCACATAGGCCTCGTCGGAATAGTTGGACCAGAACAGGATGCGGGTATCCGGCCTTTCCTTCCAGATGGTGCGCGCCGCCTCGATGCCGTTGCGCTCGTTCATCTGCAAATCCATGACGATATGGGCGGCCCGGTTTTCCCGCGCGAGCTTTTCGCCGGTTCTGCCGTTTGCCGCCTCCAGCACCTTGTCGCATTCCGGCAGCGCGGCACGCACCGCCTCGTTCAGATAGGCGCGGTGCAGCGCATCGTCCTCGACGATCAGCACGTCCATGTCACAACTCCTCCCGCCGGTCGCAAGCGCCTGCCGGCAACGTCACCGTGATGCGGGTTCCCGCTCCCGTGCCATTGCGGCCAATATCGAATCTCGCCGAGATCAGCCGCGCCCGCGTCTTCATATTGCCGATGCCGAGGCCGCCGGAGGCCCCGCCTTCGCCGCCGCCGCTGCCATCGTCGCTGACCGTCACCCGCAACCCGCCGTCGATTGCGGTCAGTTTCACGGCAATCGCTTCGGGCTGGGCATGGCGAATGGCATTGTTCACCGCCTCCTGCACGATGCGGAACAGCGAGATGGCCACCGTCTTGTCCAGCCTTTCCACCAGCCCGTCCGTCTCATCCGTCACCGACCAGTCGATTGCCGACCCGCTGTCGCGCACGGAGCGGTCCACATAGGTCTCGATGGCTTCAACGACACCGAACAATTGCAGGATCGAAGGTTTCGCCTCCTCGATGATCTCGCGCAGATCCTGCATGCAATGCTGCAGGCTGCGCACCACCGGCTCCAGCATCTCGCCTGACAGGTCGGGGGTATGGCTCATGCGCTCGATGCGCCGCGCCAACCGCGTCAGGTCCGCCAGCGTCTGGTCGTGCAAATCCATGCCGATGCGCTGCCGTTCGGCCTCCAGCGCCTCGGTCAATTGCAGCGCGCCTAAACGCAGGCCCTCCTCGCGGGCATTGGCGCGCGCCTCCTCGATGGCGGAGCGTTTGGCCTGCTCGGCGGCGCGGATGGCGTAGAAATAGGGCGCCAGCAAATCTGCGACCGCGCGGGCATTCGCCACATCCTCCATCGTATAGGCGTCCGACCGGTGGGAGGAGCAACTCAGCGCGCCGATAATGTCGCCATGCACCTTCATCGGCACATGCAGGCGGCTATGCAGGTTAAGTTCGATGATCGGGCTTGAAAACGACCCTTCGAAATGAAAGCGCGGATCGGAACAGGCGTCGCCGCTCAAGAGGTATTCCACCTCGCCTGACAGCAGTGTCCGGATCGGACTACCGGTCAAAAGGGCGGGCGGCTGCCGGCTCCAGGCGCTGACGAGGCCGCTCTCATAGGCAATGTGATATTTGTCATCCAGCTGCTTGATGCAGACATCCATATGGTCATGCGGGATGATGTGGCTGATCTCGGTGGCGACCGCCTGGATGATGGCATTAAATTCGAGCTGCCCGGCAAGCAGCCGCGAAATGCCCATATAATGATGAAAAAGAGCGCTTTTCGGCGTATCCAGCATGTGCGGACGCCCTCCCAAGCGCCTGCCTTCGACCATCGCGGCGAAGCTTCAACCCCTAGGGCGCCGCATCATTCATTCTGCGCCCGGCAGCGGCGTTTCGTCCTGCGGGTTCCCGCATGCTTTCTGCGGGAACCCGCAGGAAGATTGCCGCGATCCGCCTATACAAGCCAAATCTTCTTGGTCATTCTCGCTTCTACTGGGGAAAGGAGCTCCAGTGCAAAGGAATTCCACCTGCCGCCGAGGAGATTTGCGGCCTGCGAGAATTCCGGGCTCGAAAAGGGCAAGCCACGAGGGAGGAAATCAAATGGCTTTCAGGAAGATGCTTCTGGCATCGGCCGCTGTCGCATGCGCAGCTTTGCCGATCACCGCTCATGCCGATACGTCGGCCAAAAAAATCGCGCTTTCAAACAATTATGCCGGTAATTCCTGGCGTCAGGCAATGCTGACGAGCTGGGACAAGATCACCAAGCAGGCGGTTGCCGACAAACAGGTCGCCGCCGCTGACGCCTTCACGACTGCCGAAAACCAGGCAACCGAACAGGCCGCACAGATCCAGAACCTCATTCTTCAGGGTTACGACGCCATCGTCATCAACGCCGCTTCGCCGACCGCGCTTAACGGCGCGGTGAAGGAAGCCTGCGATGCCGGCATCACCGTCGTATCATTCGACGGCATCGTCACCGAGCCCTGCGCATGGCGCATCGCGGTCGATTTCAAGGCGATGGGCGAAAGCCAGATCGACTATCTCGCCAAGGCCATGCCGAAGGGTGGAAACCTGCTTGAAATCCGTGGCCTTGCGGGCGTTTCAGTGGATGATGAAATCCACGCCGGCATCGCCGCCGGCGTCGCCAAGAACCCGCAGTTCAAGATCGTCGGTTCCGTCAATGGCGACTGGGCACAGGACGTCGCGCAGCGCGCCGTCGCCGGCATTCTGCCGAGCCTTCCCGAAGTCGCGGCTGTCGTGACGCAGGGCGGCGACGGTTATGGCGCGGCACAGGCTTTCGCCGCCGCCAAGCGCCCGACACCCACCATCGTCATGGGCAACCGTGAAGACGAGCTGCAATGGTGGAAGCAGCAGAAGGATGCAAGCGGTTACGAGACCATGTCCGTCTCCATCGCGCCCGGCGTCTCGACGCTGGCTTTCTGGGTGGCGCAGCAAATCCTCGACGGCAAGGATGTGAAGAAGGACCTGACCGTACCCTTCCTGCGCATCGACCAGGCCAATCTCGAGGAAAACCTGAAGACGACCCAGAAGGGCGGCGTGGCGAATGTGGAATATTCACAGGAAGACGCCCAGAAGGCCATCGCATCGGCCAAATAGGCCGGATCGGCCCAGAGCCTGGCTATTGCGGCGCTCCCGGAACGGGCGCCGCAATAGCCACCATATTATCCGATTTTCACATCACTTTTCACATCACTGGCGTAGTTGCTCATGAATGACATCATCGAGGCGGAAGAAGTCGTCGCTGCGCGCGGCGTAAAGGTCGTGTTCGGCGCGGTAAGGGCGCTGGATGGGGCCGATCTCGTCATCCGCGCTGGGGAATGCCTCGGGCTCGTCGGCCATAACGGCGCGGGAAAGTCCACCATTGTCAACGTCATCAATGGCGGGCTGACGCCGCATGAGGGTTCCGTTTCCTATGGCGGCAACGAAAACCGCCACGGCATTGCCGCCGCGCGCGCGAACGGCGTTCGCTGCGTGTTTCAGGAACTGTCGCTCTGCCCGAACCTGACGATCAGCGAAAATGTCCGCATCATGCATGCCGCCACGGGCGGGCGAAACTGGCGCGGCCGTGCGCTGACGACGATCCGCCAGACACTGGATGAAATTTTCCCCGGCCACGGCATCGATTGCGAACTGACCATCGCTGAACTTTCCATCGCCGAACGGCAAATGGTGGAAATCGCCATCAATTTCTGCCGCATACCGCACGCGCCGAGACTGGTGATCCTCGATGAGCCAACGTCCTCGCTCGATGCCGGTCTTGCCGAGCAGCTGATGGATTATGTCCGCCGTTTCGTGCGTGAGGGCGGCTCGGTTCTGCTGATCTCGCATATTCTCGGCGAAATTCTTTCGACGGCCACCCGTATCGTGGTGATGAAGGATGGCCGGGTGGTGGCCGACCGGAAGGCCGCCGACTTCACCACCCGCTCGCTGGTTGAGGCCATGGGCAGCGTCGTCAAGGAACAGGACAGGCGGCGGGGTGAAAGCCGCAAGGCAGGCGAGAAGGTGCTTTCCATGCCGGCACGCCGGGGCGAAGGCCTTGCCTTCGAAGCCTTTCGCGGCGAAATCGTCGGCCTTGCCGGTCTCGGCGGCCATGGCCAGACCGAAGCGCTTCTCGATCTTTATCTTGCCCGCAACAATAGCTGGCTGCCCGCGCGCAAGACCGATATCGCCTTCGTGGCGGGCGACCGCAGCCTGAACGGCACCTTCCCGCTGTGGAGCATCCTCAAAAACCTGTCCATCGCCTCGCTCAGGGATATTTCAGCCGCAGGCATGGTGGACAGAGCCAAGGAAACCGAGCTTGGGGCGCAATGGAAAAAGCGCATCGAAATCCGCACGCCCGACATGGGCAACAAGATCCTTTCGCTCTCCGGCGGCAACCAGCAGAAGGTGCTTTTCGCCCGTGCGCTTGCCACCACCGCCAGCACGGTTTTGATGGACGACCCGATGCGCGGCGTCGATATCGGCACCAAACAGGAGGTCTATGACATCTTGAGAACCGAAGCCTCCCACGGCCGCACCTTCATCTGGTACTCCACCGAAATGGACGAAATCCGCCTCTGCGACCGGGTCTATGTGTTCCGCGACGGCACCATCCAGGCGGAACTCGTCGGCGACGATATTACCGAGCAGAATGTGCTGGCGGCCTCCTTTGCCGGAGAAGACCACGCATGAAACTCTCGGCAAACGCGCTCCGCCTCATCATTCCCGCCGCCTCGCTCGCCTTCCTGCTCGCCGCCGTCTTCTACATGCAGCCGCGCGCCATGAGCTATACGGGCATGAACCTGCTGTTCAATCTGGCCGTGCCGATTGCGCTCGCCACCATTGCGCAGATGCTGATCATGTCGGTCAACGATCTCGATCTGTCGATGGGCACCTTCGTCAGTTTCTGCGCCTGCGTGACCGCCACTTTCCTGCAGACCACGCCCATCCTCGGCACTGCGATTTTTGCCGGTGCGATTGCGGTTTATGCACTGCTTGGCGCCATCATCCATATCCGCGCCCTGCCCTCCATCGTGGTCACGCTCGGCATGAGTTTCGTCTGGGGCGGCCTCGCCGTCCTTATTCTTCCCTCGCCCGGCGGCCAGGCCCCCGCCTTCATCCGGGAGCTGATGACGGCAAAACCGCCTTTCGTGCCGATCGCCATCGTCGCCAGCATCCTGATCGCTGTCGTCGCCCATTATATCGTCATGCGCTCTTCCTTCGGCGTGCTTATGCGCGGCGTCGGCGGCAATTTCCGCTCGGTCGAGCGCTCCGGCTGGTCGGTCGTCGGCATCCGCGCCGCCACCTTTGCGCTGGCCGGTTTCTTCGCGGTGCTGTCCGGTATCGCCCTTGTCGGGCTGACGACATCGGCCGACGCCAACATCGCGCTGCGTTACACGCTGCTCTCGATTGCCGGCGTCATTCTCGGCGGCGGTGAATTCGTCGGCGGAAGGGTATCGCCCATCGGCGCCGTCATCGGCGCGCTGACGCTGACGCTCGCCGGTTCGTTCCTCTCCTTCATGCGCATTTCGCCGGACTGGCAGATCGGCGCGCAGGGGGCGATCCTCATCATCGTGCTGGCGCTGCGCATTCTGCTCAACCGTCTTGAAAAACGGGAGAAAAACCAATGAACGGGCTCTCTTCCCTCACCAGAAAACCATGGATATGGTCCTTTGCCGCAACGGCGGTCGTCTGGATTGTCACCGTGCTCTTCACCGGCGGCGCAAGCTCCTTCGGCCTGTCGCATGCCGCACTCACCTTCGCAGCCTTTTCGGTCATCGTCGGCATCGGCCAGATGTTCGTCATCACGCTCGGACCGGGCAATATCGACCTCTGCGTTCCCGCCACGATGACGCTGTCGGGGACGCTGGCGCTCAAATTCATGGATGTGTCCGACGGACTTATCCTGCCCGGACTGCTGATCGCCATCCTGATCGGCATCGCCATCGGCATCGGCAATTATGCGCTGATCAAGCTCCTGCGCATCCCGCCGATCATCGCGACGCTCTCCATGAGCTTCATCGTGCAATCCATCGCCATCTGGTCGAACCGCGGCCTGCGCATCAAGCCGCCGGAAACATTGGCCACATTCGCCACGTCAAGTTTCTTCGGCATTCCGAATGTCGCCCTCGTGGCCCTGCTGCTCTCGGTCATCGCCTGGCTGCTGCTCGACCGCTCGTTTTACGGACGCTGGATTTCCGCCATCGGTCAGAGCACCTTCGCCGCCCGCATGACCGGCATTCCGGTGGACGGTGCACGCTTCGTCACCTATGTGCTCTGCGCGGTGCTGGCGGCGATTGCCGGTTATCTGCTCGCCAGCTTTTCCGGAGGTGCTGCGCTCAATATGGGCTCGGAATATCTGCTGATGTCCATTGCCGTCGTCGTCATCGGCGGAACGGCGGTGGCGGGCGGCGATTCCAATGTGCCCGGCATCTGGGGCGCTTCGCTCTTCATGTTCCTGGTGGTTTCGATGCTGAATACCTACGGTTTCGGCGCCGGCATCCGCCTCATCCTCACCGGCCTCATCATCATCTCCGTCATTCTTCTGGCAAGCGGCCCCAAGGCCACGCGCTGAACCCATAACGACAAGCCCCCAAGCGGACCACGCTCATGACCACAGACAAGACCTCCCCTTACGAAATCCACGACGACCGCTTCCGCCATCTGATCGTCGGCAATGCCGAGCTGGAAGAGCTCTATTCCGGCTGCCGCTGGGCCGAAGGCCCGGTGTGGTTTGCCGATCTGAATTGCCTGCTGTTCAGCGATATTCCGAATGAGCGCATGTTACGCTGGGTGCCGGACGGCGGGATCTCGGTATTCCGCCAGCCCTCCAACTTCACCAACGGCAATACCCGCGACCGGCAGGGACGGCTCGTTTCCTGCGAACATGGCGGGCGCCGCGTCACCCGTACCGAAGTGGACGGCTCGATTACGGTTCTTGCCGACAGCTACGGCGGCAAGCGGCTGAACTCACCCAATGACGTGGTGGTGAAATCCGATGGCAGCGTCTGGTTCACCGACCCGACCTACGGCATTCTGTCCGATTACGAGGGCTACAAGGCGGAACCCGAACAGAAGACGCGCAATGTCTACCGGCTCGATTCCGCAACCGGAAAGATCGACATCGTCATTGACGACTTCGTGCAGCCGAACGGGCTTGCGTTTTCGCCTGATGAGACGAAGCTCTACGTCGCGGACAGTTCTTACAGCCACGATGTCTCCCGCCCGCGCCATATCCGCGTCTTCGACGTGGTGGACGGCGCGAAGCTCACCAACGGCCGGGAATTCTGCAATCTCGACAATGGCCTGCCGGACGGTTTCCGCCTGGATACGGCCGGCAACCTGTGGACCAGCGCCGGCGATGGCGTTCACTGCTTTTCCCCCGAAGGTACGCTCCTCGGCAAGATCAAGGTGCCGCAGACGGTCGCGAACCTCACCTTCGGCGGCCCGAAAAAGAACCGCCTGTTCATCACCGCGACGAAATCGCTTTATTCGGTCTATGTCGCCGCAACCGGCGCGCAAACACCGTGAGCTACTGAAAAACCGGAGGAAACGGGACGGGAAGGAACTGGCAAGACGGCTTCACCGCGCTATAAAAGCGGAATGAATGACGATTCCAGCCCCTTCCTGACCGACGACATGGCCGAAGACGGCGACGCACCGGCCATCGAGCCCACCAGCCGCATGCTTTCCTGGGCGCGCAATTCCGCTCTTTACCGGCTGGAACAGCGGATGATGACGGAAAAGCAGCTGCGCGACGCCATCATGCGCAAGGCGCGGGAAAAATTCGAGGATATCAGCCCGGCGCAGATCAGGGCGCTCGGGGAATTTGCCGTAACCTTCGCTTATGGCATCAAGGCGCTCGACGACACGGCTTTCGCGGAAATTACCGTGCGGAGCGGCCAGCGCAGCGGCAAATCGAAACGCGGGCTCGCGCAAAAACTTCAGGTCAAGGGTATCGCCCGGGAAACGGCTGCGGTCGCGTTGCAGGAAACAAACGATCTCGTCGCGGCCGTCATCTTCGCGCGCAAGCGTGCCTTCGGGCCGTTTCGCCGTGTCGAACTGGACGAGAAGCGCAATGCCAGGGAATTTTCCGCCTTCGCCCGCAACGGCTTCAGCTTCGATATCGGCGCGAAAGTCATGGCGATGACCTTCGAAGAAGCCGAAGAGATTATCGCTGAAGCGCCGCTCTGACCGCTATTGCGGCATGGGATGCGTTTTCAGATAGGCGATCAGATCCGCTATATCGGTTTCGCTCCACAGCCCGAAAAAGCGCATCGCATTTCCCGGTATCGCCTTTTTCGGGCTGGCGATGAATTTTTGCAGTTCCTCCTCCGACCACACCCGGCCAGCCGCGCCGGCATCCTTCAGCGCCTGCGAATAGTGGCCGTAATCGGTCACGGAAGCCATCGGCCTGCCGACGACACCCATCAGATGCGGCCCCATGCGGGTGCGTGGCGTGTCGACGCTGTGACAGGTGGAACAGCGGCTGAAGACCTTCTCCCCATGGGCCGCATCGCCCTCGGCAAAAGCGGCTGTCGCCAAAAGGAAAGAACAGGCGGTAACCGCCGCGACACTTCTGAATGTGGAAATCATGGCCCGGATAATACAACGCCCTCTCCGTCTGACAACGAAGAGGGCGTGTTTTGAGATGCGACAGAATGCCCGGCCGGGGCCGGGCACTTTGCCGATCAGTTCATGGCCGTGAGCGTCACGGAGGTGCCGGTGGCGGCGAGGTTGAGACCAACCTGACCCGTCACGCTGACCGTCTGCAGCTGGATGGAGCCGGACGTACCGCCAACGAGAACGTTGGTGCCGACGCCGAGACCGACGGTGACTTCAGCCGTTGCGCCCTGATAAAGGCCACCGAGCGAACCGCGGTGGTAACCGGCGGTCGGGGCGAAAACGGCCCAGACCAGACGGCCCTGCGTGGTGAAACCGAGGTCGACACCCATCTTGCGGATGGCGCCGGTGTAATGGTCGGTGCGACGGGCGCCCATGGTAGACTGGAAGGTGCAATCCAGTTCCTTGGCCGAGCCGAGAACGTAACCGACGCCGCCGCCGATATCGCAGGTGAGGTAACCGATCTTGACGCCGTTGCGATCGTCCTGCTCCTGCGGAGCCGGCTCATATCTTGCAAGGTCGGCAGCGAGGGCGGATGCGGTTCCGCCGAGGCCCATCGTCAATGCGGCAAAAGTTACGGCAACAGCCTTTTTCATCTGATTTTCTCCTGTTTTATTCCTACCCGCAGCAGCCCTTCTTGCCCTCTCCGGATATTGAATTCCGCACTGTTAACGTTTGTTCCCTGAAATCGATCCAAAACAACTTAATTGGAGGCGATGAAAGCGGAACGGTTAACAATGTCTGATGGCGGTAGGATGCCATTAAGACATTGTTAGGGCGGGAAATGCGTGCGGAATCGCCATCAACAGCCAGCGTTGCCGGCCGTTGTTTTGCTGCAACAACCTCAAAGCGGCAGGGCGACGGGAAAGCCGGTGGCGGCATGGGTCATGACATCCATGCGAACGCCATAGATGCGCTGCAGCGTCTCCGGCGTCATGATCTCCTGCGGCGTTCCCCGTGCAATCAGCTGACCGGAATGAAGCGCAACGATCTCATCGCAGAACCGTGCCGCCATGTTGACGTCGTGCAGCACGACGATGACGCCGAGACCCTTTTCGCGCGACAATCTCTGCACCAGCGAAAGCACCTCGATCTGGTGCGCCATGTCGAGTGCGGAGATGGGTTCGTCGAGAAGCAGGCTTTCGGCATTCTGGGCCACCAGCATGGCAAGCCACACGCGCTGGCGCTCGCCGCCCGAAAGCGTATCCACCAGCCGGTCGCGGAAGACGACAGTGTCGGTGAGTTCGATGGCTTCGTCCACTTTCTCCTGATCGGCTTTGGTGAACTGCCCAAGCGCGCCGTGCCAGGGATAACGGCCGAGCGCCACCAGTTCCTTGGCCAGCATGCCGGAGGCGGCCGGCGTATATTGCGGCAGATAGGCGAGCTTTCGCGCAAATTCACGATTGCCCCATGCGCCGAGCGCCTTACCTTCGAATGAGACCCTGCCCGCCGTCGGCTCCTGAATCCGTGCGAGAATCTTGAGCAGCGTGGATTTTCCCGAACCGTTATGGCCGATCAGGCCGATGGTCTTGCCGGTCGCAAAATTGGCCGTCAGCGGCTGCAGCAATGTCCTGCCCGGCACCTCCATGGTCACGCCGCCGAGAGAAAAAAGCGGAATATCGTCATAATCGACGGCAAGTGCTGCCTGACCCATGGTTCTCATCTCCGTACATCGTTCAAAAAATTCATCATCGCCTGCCTGAAAGCCAGATCAGATAGGGCGCGCCGGCAAGCGCCGCAAAAAGCCCGAGCGGCAGTTCATAAGGAAAGGTGACTGTCCGTGCGCCAAGATCGGAAAGCGCCATCAACACCGCGCCGAACAGGAAGGAGGCGAAGAGATGGTCGCGCGGCGTGGTGAAACCGGCGCGAAGCGCAATATGCGGCGCCATCAATCCGACGAAACTCAACGGACCGACGAGAAGCGAGGCGGCCCCGGTGGCAATGCCCGCCACCGCGATGACGGCGATGCGCGCCGCGCCGAGCGGCAGGCCGAGGGAGAGCGGCACATCCCGCCCGAGCGGCAGGATCGTCAGCCAGCGCGTGACCGATAGCGCGCCCGCCAGCAGCACGATGGAAAGAATGGCGAGAAAGATCGCCGAAGCCGGCGTCGCCGTCGAACCCGAGCCGCTGAGCCAGGCGAGGATCTGCCATGCCCGCTGGTCGCCAATGGCAAGCAGCGCCGAGAGAACGGCCGAGCAGAGCGAACTGATGGCAATGCCCGCGAGCAGGATTTTTTCCGGCGCGAGGTGCCGGCGCATGGAAAACAGCAGGACGAGGATCATGACGGCCGCAGAGCCGATGCCGGCGCCGCAAAACAGTTCGAAAAGACCGGCGGCCGGAAAAATCGTGATGGCGGCGGCAAAACCGAGGCCTGCACCGCCGCTGACGCCGATCACTTCCGGGCTTGCCATGGGATTGCCGGTAAGCCGCTGGAGAAGCGCTCCCGCCATGGCCAGAAGACCGCCTGCGGCCACGGCCGCCACCAGCCGCGGCCAGCGGAACGGCAGCAGGCTTTGCAGATCGTCAGCCTTCAGCACCGTCCAGCCATCGGGCCCCTTGCCGATGGCGAGCGCTGCAAAAACCAGCCCCGCCATGACGGCCAGTACCGGCAGCAGGGCCGTAAGCCGGCGTCTTGTCGCCAGCTCGACGCCTTCACCGCGATGCACATCGGTCGGCCGGATTTTCGGCAGCAGCCACAAAAGCAACGGGCCGCCGATCAGGGCCGTTACCGCGCCGGTCGGAAAAACTTCGGCGGTCGTGCTTGCCAGAAGCTGCACGAGACCGTCGCAGAACCACAGCAGCAGACCGCCCAGAAGCGGGGAAACCAGGAGCACCGAAGACGAACGCCGCACACCGAGCGCCCGGGTGAGCGCAGGTGCTGCAAGGCCGATGAAGCTGACGAGGCCGACCGCCGAAGCAACGAAGGCGGCCAGCATGACCGCGACGGCGGCGACCGCCAGCCTGATCGAAAACAGCGAGACGCCGAGCGATCGCGCACCGGCATCGCCGAGACCGAGGACCGTCAGCGGCTTAATCAGCAGGCCGGTCAGAACGAGCCCGGCAACAAGCTGAAACGCGAGAGACAAGGCGTTCGACCAGTCCTGCTGGCTGAGTGAGCCGCCGTTCCAGACGACCAGCGACATCAGATATTCGCCCTGCGCCAAGGTCAGCGCGGCGGAAACGGACGCGGCGGTGATGCCCACCAACAGCCCCGACACCACCATGGTCACCGGCTCGAAGGAGCGTCGCCAGCCGAGAAGAAACACGATGCCGGCCGCACCGGCAGCGCCAACGAGCGCAACAAAAGCGCGGTTGCCATCCAGCACCGAGGGAAAGAACAGCGTGGCGATGACAATGGCCAGTTGCGCGCCGGCCGAGATGCCGAGCGTCGAAGGGTCGGCAATCGAATTGCGCAGCAATTGCTGGAACAACGCGCCCGACAGGCCGAGCATCGCCCCCGCCAGAATGGCGACCGCCACGCGCGGCATCAGGCTGAAGGCGAAAATCACCTGATCCATCGACATGGTGGCGGCATCGAACGGCAGGCCGGGCCATGCACCGAAAGGCAGCGGCAACAGCCCGGCATGCAGGGAAAGCCCGCAGGCCAGAACGAACAGCAGCCCGAAGAAAAGCTGGAGAGGCCGCGCCGTCACAGGGCTTCTCCCTGCGCCGAGAGCGCTTCGGCCAGAAGCCGCGCAAAGCGCATGCCGGCGGTGATGCCGCCATAGGGACCGACATTGCCGAGCGTGACCACCCGGTTTTCCCGCACGGCAGGCAGCGCGCGCCATATGGCGCTGCTGCGCAAGGTTTCCCGCGCCTCGACCGGAATATCGGAGACGATGACGATGCGCGCATCGGGCGAAGCGGCGAGGTTTTCAAGCGGCACCGGGGCCGCGAAGGTGAATTGCGAACGATCCACCCAGGCATTGGCGAGCCCCAGCCGGGCAAGAACATCCCCGAACATGCTGTCCGCACCGAAAGCGCGAAAATGCCGGGCGTCGCCGATATTGATCACATAGGTCGGCCGCGCCGCAAAACCGGCAAGGCGGGTCCGCATGGCTTGCAGCGCCGCTTCCGTTTCGCCCAGCACCCTGCGCGCCTCGTCTGCCCTGCCGAGCTTGTCACCAAGGGCGGAGACCGCCGCCAGCGCCTTTGCGAAAGGCGGTTCGCCCTTCACGTAAAAGGGCAGCGAGAAGACCGGGGCGATCGCTTCCAGCCTGCCGGTATAGCGGGTGTAGAAGGGCGAAATCAGAATGAGATCGGGCCGGGTCAGTTGCAGAAGCTCGAAATTCGGCGCACCGCGCAGGCCGAGATCGGCGACGGTTGCAGGGATTTCCGGCTCGACCGCATCCACCCGGAACTGGATGAGCTCGGTCGCCGCCACCGGCATGACGCCGAGCGCAACGGCGGTTTCCAGCATGGCCCAGTCGATGGCGGCAAGGCGTGGCGTGACCGCCGCGCGCGCCTTGCCAGCAAGAGCCGAAGCAGCGAGCAGGCCTAAAAATTCCCGCCGCCCCCAAAGGGGGGACATCCATCGATCCTTGCGCGTCATGCCCCTGCTGCTTCACTTTGATATGGCGTCACCAACGATAGGTCAGCTTGCCCATAACCGTTCTTCCGTCACCGTAATAGCATCCGAAAGTGGAGCAACTAGAAATATATTCTTTATCAGTCAAGTTTTGCACCAGAAGCGAGGCGCGGTAGCCGTTTTTCTCGTAATGCACGCCGAGATCGAGCAGGGCGAGGCCCTTCATCTCGAAGGTATTGGCGGCATCGCCATAGCGTTTTCCGACATAACGCACACCGCCGCCGATGCCGAAACCCTCAAGGGCGGTATCTTCCGGGAAAGTGTAATCCAGCCAGAGGCTTGCGGCGTGCCGGGGCGTGCTGTCCAGCTCCTCGCCGTTGTTCACACGGCCGGAGACCTCGCTGTCCATGTAGGTATAGGCCGCGCGCAGGTCGAGCCCGTCGGCAAGGCTTGCGACGCCTTCAAGCTCGAGGCCTTTCACATGCGCCTCGTCAATCTGCTGCGTCACGCCGCCCACCGTCGTCGTGACGTTTTTCTGTGTCAGATCGTAGACCGCGGCGGAGAAGAAACCGTCGAAACCCTCGGGCTGGTATTTGACGCCCGCTTCCCATTGTTCGCCGGTGGTCGGTTTCGGTGCATCGCCGACAGCCGGCTGCGGCACCGGCTCGAAGGAGGTCGCGTAGCTGACATAGGGCGCGATGCCGCCATCGAACAGATAGCTGACGCCGACGCGGCCGGTCAGCTTGTGATCGTCCTTGTCGAGCGAGCGGTAGGTGGTGCCGTTGAAGGTCGTGCCGCTGGTGCTTGCCCAGTCCTGCCGCAGGCCGGCGGTGACGCGCCAGTTCTCGAAAGCCATCTCGTCCTGCGCATAAAGGCCGATCTGGGAAATATCCGTCTTCACATCGGCATAAAGTGTGCGCGAGGTGAGGCTGATCGGCCCGCCATAGACCGGATTGACGGGATTGAGCGGCGTCGCGGCCCAGAATTCGGTTTTGACGTTATTGTCGAAATAACGGTAGTCCAGCCCGACAAGCAGGGTGTGGTCGATCGGCCCCGTGGAGAACTCCGCCTGCAGGCTGTTGTCGATGTTGAAAGTGTTCAGCAGCTCGTCCTGAAACGTCGCATTGCGGCGGATGAGATTGCCGATCATGCCACTATTGGTCGAAGACATGCCGAGCGCGCGGTAGGACCAGTCGAAATTGGAATAACGCGCATTCTGCCGGAAGGTGAAGGTCTCGTCGAAACGGTGCTCGAATTCATAACCAATATTGGTGAATTTGCGGCTCGACGTATCGAAGGACGGATCGCCGACATAAAAGCTGCGGTCCAGCATATTGCCGGGTCTGAGATAGGTCAGCGCCGGTGGCAAGCCGGAGGGCGAACTCGGATTGTCGTGCTGATAGGAGGCAAGAACCGTCAGCTTCGTATCCTCGTCCGGTTGCCAGGTCAGCGCCGGTGCGATGAAATAACGGTCGTTCTGCAAGTTGTCCGTCTGGGCATGGGCGTTGCGCGCAAGGCCTGTCAGGCGATAGGCGAAACTGTCGCTATCCGCCACCGGGCCGCCAATATCGAACATCGACTGGTAATAGTCGAAGCTGCCGATCTGCACACCGACTTCGCCGAACCGTTCGAAGGTCGGCCGCTTGCTGATGAGATTGATGAGGCCGCCGGGATTGCCCTGGCCGAAAAGAACGGAAGCAGGCCCGCGAATGACTTCCACGCGCTCCAGACCGTAAACCTCATAGGAGGGCGCACCGGCGGTACGCATCAGCCGCAGGCCGTTCAGGAACTGCAACTGGTTTCCCTGGAACCCGCGAATGCGCGGCGCATCGAAACGCGGATCCGCCCCAAACGGCTGCGCGACGACACCCGGAACATAATTCAGCGCCTCGCTGAGATTGCGAACGTTCTGAGCATCCATCTGGTCCTTGGTGATGACGGATACGGATTGCGGCGTCTCGATCAGGGATCGCCCCGTCTTGGTGGCGCTGGCGCTGGTTTTCGCCACATAGCCCTTCACGGGCGCCTTGGGATCCTGATTTTTGGCGCCCTCCACGGTGATGGTCTGCAGCACCGTCGTACCGGCCTCCTGCGCAAAGGCGGAAGCCGGGGCCAAAAAGGCCACATAAGCGACGACGGCGCAACCGCCAGCCAGAATGGAAATGTGTTTGGTTTTTCCCTGCACCCCAAGACCCTTCATCACCCGCGCCACCATAAGGCGGCATTTTTCTGGAGAATTTAAGTCATCTTATTACGCAAGGGACGGATTGCGATCCAATAAGCGCAGCCGGTTTTTTTCAGAACTATTGATTATGAAAACTCACAGCGATAATAGCTTGGAATTATTCAAATCTGCCGGAAAGGCCGTGACGATGGGCAGGAAACCGGCAAGCCGGGCAGAAACATTCGAATTGCGCCACCTGCGCTATTTCACCACGCTGGTGGATGAGCGCAATTTCGAGCGCGCCGCCGCCCGCCTCGGCATTGCCCAGCCGGGCTTGAGCCAGCAGATCATGGCGCTCGAACAGATTGTCGGCATGCCGCTTCTCGACCGCACGCGCCGCTCGGTGAAGCTGACCACGCCCGGCCAGCTTCTCTACGAGGATGCCCGGAAAATCCTCGCCAATGCCGAGGCGACGCTTGCGGCGCTCAAACGCGTCGACCGCGGCGAAACCGGGCGCATTTCCATCGGTTATGTCGCCTCGGCCGCCTATTCCGGCCTGATGATCCGGTCCATCGCCAGTTTCCGCGCTTCCCATCCCGATGTGGAGCTGCAATTGATCGAAATGGAGATGCGGCTGCAACTGGCCAAGATTGCCGACGGCAATCTGGACTTCGCCTTCATCCGCCCGCCCGCGCCTGTTCCGGAAGGTGTGACAACCCATGTGGTACTGCGCGAACCGCTGATGGCCGCACTTCCTGAAAACCATCCCCTGGCCTTTGCGCTGCAGGTCGATCTGAAAAACCTTGCCGGTGAGACCTTCATTACCCCGCGACAGCCGCCGGATGTCGGCTTTCACTACAATACGATAGAGGCCTGTAATGAAGCCGGGTTCCAGCCGGCGATCACCCCGGAAGGCAGGGACTACACCACGATTGCCAGCATGGTGGCCATCGGCCTTGGCGTCGCGCTGGTGCCGCGCTCGCTTAATTGCCTGAGGCTGCCCGGCGTGCGCTACGTGCCGCTTGCCGCCAGTTCCACGACCTCGGACCTCGCCATCGCCCACCGGAAAACGGAAGCCTCTCCCGCCGTCAGGGCCTTCATTCTCCATATGCGCAATTGAAGCGGCAGCACCCGCCCGCCTGTCGATCCCGTGGACGAAAAATCCGTCATCACCCGTTTACGCCGCATCGGCGGCAACAGGCGGGGGGCGGCGTAACCGTATGGGATTGCGAAAAGAATGACGCTCTTGCGGGCCGGCCGAACACGAGGCCGAAATTCTGTCCGGATATTTCCTGTCCCCGCTTTTCCCCGTGGCCGCAGCGCACCCCATAATCGCGGCAGATTTTAATTTACGGGAGACAGCAATGGCTGAGACTTACGAACACCACGCCGCCGGCCTCGAATCCCCGGCATCCCACGCTTTCGATGTCGTTCCGGACGATACGAGCCCGCTTCCTTCCCCCACCCGCGCCATCTATGTGGGCAATGGCGGCCATCTCTGCCTGACCCTGCTTTCCGGGGCGACGGTGACCTTCCAGAACCTGCCCGCAGGCAGCCTGCTGCCGGTCAGGGCCACGCGCATATTGGCAACGCGCACCACCGCCACAGGCATCGTGGGCCTCAACTAAGGGCTCTATTGTCTCGACAATCTCAAACACCACCACCGAGCGGCCACGACGGAGTGTGACACTTTCATGACAAGCTTTCAGGTTGATGTCAGCAAAATGACGCATCCGCCATTGATCGGCCCATGCGGCAACCTGGACGGCGGCGTTTTCGCCCCGTCTCCGTTGCCGCCGGCCTATTGGAAATCTGGTGGATCTGACAGTGGCTCTTTTTACCGCGAAAGCGACGGGAACAGTAACATATCGTCCGGAAATCGGCAGCGTGCCGCTCAGCCTGCTGACGGCGGCCTATCTGCTGTTTTTCACGAACCGGACATTCTGGTCGAAGGTTCACACCTATCTTTCCGCCTATCCGGTCGCCATCGTCGCGCTTTATGCCGCCATGGCCGCCTTTCTCGGCGCCCTCATCATCATTTTTTCCGCCAAATATCTCATCAAGCCGTTTTTGATCTTCCTGGTCTTCGCGGCGGCGGCCGCTTCCTGGTTCATGGATCGCTACGGCATTGTCATCGACAGCGACATGATCCGCAACGCCATGGAGACGACACAGGCGGAAGCCGGCAATCTGATCACGCCTGGCTTTCTCTGGCACATGGCGATTTACGGACTGGTGCCGTCCCTCCTCATCGTCGCCGTACGTGTGCGCCACCGCCCGATCCTCGACAAGCTTTTGTGGAACACGATCAGCATCGTGATCTGTCTTTCCATCGCCGGCATCATCAGCTTCGCCAATTCCAAGACCTTCACCACCGCCGTGCGCCAGCACAAGGATATCGTCAAAAGCGTCAATCCATTGTCGCCGATCATGTCGGCCATTCATTATTTCACGCTGGCGGGGAAGGAAGTCGATATTCAGGTCAGCCCGGTCGGCGGGGATGCGAAAATTCTGCCTTCATTGGGCGGCGTCCGCAAACCCCGCATCACCGTCATCGTGGCGGGCGAGACGGCGCGGGCCGCGAACTTTTCCCTGAACGGCTATGGGCGCGATACCAATCCCGAACTTACAAAACGCGGCGTGATCTATTTTCCGAACACGACCAGCTGCGGCACCGCGACGGCGATTTCCATTCCCTGCATGTTCTCGAAGTTCCCGCGTTCGCAATATAGCCACAAAAAGGCGCTCGCCAATGAAAACGTCATGGATGTTCTTGTCCATGCCGGGGTCAGTGCGACATGGCTGGACAACAATACCGGCAGCAAGAACGTGGCCGACCGCATCCCCTATTTCGACCTGCCCTCCACCAATGACAGCCGCTTCTGCACCGGCGGGGAATGCCGCGACGATATCTTCTTCGACAAGCTCGACTCCTGGCTCAACAACGTCACCAGGGACAGTGTCATCGTGCTGCACCAGATGGGCAGCCACGGGCCGACTTATTATCTGCGCTATACCGACGAATTCCGTAAATTCACCCCGGATTGCCGCACGGCCGAGCTTGGCAACTGCTCCGACGCGGAGATCGTCAACTCCTACGACAACACGCTTCTTTATACCGACCATTTCCTCTCCACCGTGATCGACAAGCTGAAGGCCCGTTCCGACAGGCTGGCGACGGGCATGATCTATGCGTCGGACCACGGTGAGTCGCTTGGCGAGAACGGCGTCTACCTGCATGGCGCGCCCTATCTGCTGGCGCCCGACCAGCAGACCCATGTGCCGTTTCTCGTCTGGTTCGACGACGACTTTGCGAAATCCATGGGGCTCAACAAAGCCTGCCTCGCAAAAACCGCGGCAGAGGGCGGGCGCTCGCACGACAATTATTTCCACAGCATCCTTGGCATGATGAATGTCTCCACTTCGGTCTACGATCCCTCGCTCGATGTGTTCGGCGGCTGCACCCAGCGCCAGAACAGCTGAAACACCGTGCTTGACGCTTATCCGGAGAAAGAGATACGCAGGACGAAGCGATAGAGGGAGCTGTCTTGCGGGTTCTGCTTGTTGAAGACGATCATGTGCTGGGCGAAGCGCTGCGGGACCATGTCGCAGCGGCGGGTCATGCTGTCGACTGGTTCAAGACGCTCGGCGACGCCATGGCGGCGACGCTGACGATGGGTTACGGCCTCATCCTGCTCGACATGCGCCTGCCGGATGGCGAGGGCATCACCCTTCTGCAAAGCCTGCGCCAGCGCGACGATGCAACGCCGGTGATCATTCTGACGGCTCATGACCAGGTCTCCGACCGGATTGCCGGGCTGAACGCCGGTGCAGACGATTATCTCGTCAAACCCTTCGATCTCAACGAGCTTTCGGCCCGTATGCTGGCGGTCTCGCGCCGTTACGAGGGGCGTTCCGCTCCCGTCATCCGCCTGCCCGGCATCGAGATCAACCAGGTGGCGCGCAATATCACGGTCGATGGAACGGCGCAGACGCTGAGCGCCCGGGAATGGGCCGTGCTAGAAAAACTCGTCGAACATCCCGGCGCGGTCGTCTCGAAAGCGCAATTGCACGACACGCTTTATGAATTCGGCGCGGAAATAGAAAGCAACACGGTCGAGGTCTATATCAGCCGGCTGCGCAAGAAAATCGGCCATGACCGCGTCGAAACCGTGCGCGGCGTCGGCTACACCATCCGATAGGCAGAATTACAAGCAGGCAGAAATGGCCAGACCGACCAGCATGACCCGCAAGCTCGTGACGGCGCTGACCAGCGTTGTCGCCATATCCTGGCTTCTCGCCTGCGGGCTGGGCGTCATGGTGATGCAGGACGAATTCGCCGAAATTTTCGACGCCGGCGTTGAGGAAACCGCCGAAAGACTGCTGCCGCTGCTGGTGGACGACCTCAGGGAAAACAATACCGCGCCTGCCGCGCAAAAGCTCAACCAGACGTCGGAACGGGCGGAATATCTGACTTATCAGGTGCGCGACCGGGAAGGACAGGTGGTGCTGCATTCGCATGACAGTTCGACGGAGCCTTTCGAGGTCTCGCTCGAACCCGGCTTTTCCGAAACCGCGACCCAGCGCATCTTTACGGTTGCGACACCGGACGGCAATTATTTCCTGCAGGTCGCCGATGCCTTCGCCAATCGCCGCGAGGCGATCGAAGAGGCGGGCACCGCGCTGCTGCTTCCCGTTCTCATCCTCATTCCCGCCAGCATTTTCGCCGTCATTGTCGTGGTGCGCAGAACGCTGCGACCGATACAGACCCTGCGCGACGACATCGGCAAAAAGGACGGCGGCAATCTCGCGCCGCTGCCGACGCAACCCTTTCCGGGCGAACTCCATCCCATTGCCCGTTCGGTCAATCTGCTGCTCGGACGATTGCGATCGGCAATCGAGGCGGAACGGGAATTCACCGCCAACAGCGCCCATGAATTGCGCACGCCGATTGCCGGCGCGCTGGCGCAGGCGCAGCGGCTGCATGCCGACATTCCGCCGGAACTTGCACCGCGCGTGGAAAACATCGAAAAATCCCTGCAGCATCTCGCCCACCTGGCCGAAAAACTGCTTCAGATGTCGCGCGCGGAAGCGAGGATCGGGGTCACCGACACGGCAAACGATCTCATCCCCGTTCTCGAACTGGTTATCGATGACATGATGAGAACGGCCATCGGTTCATCCCGCATCCGCTTCACCAATCGCTGTGAAGGCGGCCTCTCCTGCAGGATCGGCGCGGATGCCTTCGGCATCGTCGTCCGTAACCTCCTCGAAAACGCGCTGATCCACAGCCCGGCGGAAAGCCCGGTGCAGGTCGTCGCCGAAGCGGACGGCACGATCCGCATCGTCAATTCCGGGGCGACAATCGACGCGGCGCTTCTACCCAAGCTGACGACGCGTTTTACCAGGGGCCAGACCACGGCGGACGGAACCGGGCTTGGCCTTGCCATCGTCAAGAGCCTGGTGGAGCAGGCCGGCGGAGAGCTGGTGCTTTCCTCTCCGGCACCGGGCCGGCAGGACGGTTTTGAGGCCCGCATCGTCCTTCCCGCCGAAACCGCCTGAATGCCGAAAAGAAAAAGCCCCGTCGGAAGGACGGGGCTTTTTCCGGTATGGATGGGGGTCGCTCAATCCTCGTGGATATGGCTGTGATCGCGCGTATCGCGCATCTTCACATAAACCACCAGCGACAGGGCGATCATGATCGTCACATACCAGAAGAACCAATTTTCGTGGCCGATCTGCTTGAATTTCAGAGCCACGAATTCCGCCGTTCCGCCGAATATGGTGTTCGCCAGCGCATAGGGCAGAGCCACGCCAAGCGCGCGGATATGGGCGGGGAACATTTCCGCCTTCACCACCGCATTGATGGAAGTATAGCCGGTAACGATCAACAGGCCGACTAGCACGAGGGCGAAAGCCATGATGGGATCGGTCGTCGTCGCAAGCGTGCTGAAGATCGCATAGGTGAACAGCGTTCCGAGAATGCCGAAGCCGACCATCAGCGGCTTGCGGCCGATCCTGTCGGACAGCGCACCCGCAATCGGCTGGCACAGCATGAAGACGAAGAGCGCCGCCGTGGTGATTTCCGTGGCGCTTTCCTTGCTGAAGCCGGAGGTGTTGACGAGGAATTTCTGCAGATAGGTCGTATAGGCATAAAAGGCGAGCGTGCCGCCGGAGGTGAGCGCCATAACCATCAGCGCTTCCCTTGGATAGTGCTTGAACAGCGCCCATCCGCTGGACTTCGGCTTGTCGGCAGCGCCGGTCTTGGCGTTTTCGAAGGACTGCGTCTCGACAAGGCCGCGGCGGATATAAAACACCGCAATCGCCAGAAGGCCGCCAATGAAGAAGGGAATGCGCCAGCCCCAGGAGCCGAGCTGTTCCGGCGTCAGAACCCGCTGCAGCACCAGAAGCACCGCCAGCGCCAGAAGCTGACCGGAAATGAGCGTCACATACTGGAAGCTGGAGAAGAAACCACGGCGGTTCTTGCCGGCCATTTCGCTGAGATAGGTTGCGCTGGCACCATATTCACCGCCGACGCTGATGCCCTGCAGAAGCCTTGCGAAAACCAGAATGGCCGGCGCGGCGATGCCGATCGCCTCATGGCCGGGCGTAATCGCGATCAGCAGCGAACCGAGACACATCAGCGTGACGGACAAGGTGAGACCGGCCTTGCGGCCCTTGCGGTCGGCATAGGTGCCCATGAACCAGGCCCCGATGGGCCGCATCAGAAATCCGACGGCGAAAACGGCGGCCGCGCTCAAAAGTTCGGCGGTCTGGTTTCCGGAAGGGAAAAACACCGGCGCGAAATAAAGGGTGAAGGCCGAATAGACATACCAATCGTACCATTCGACGAGGTTGCCCGCCGATCCGCCGATAATGGATTTCAAACGGGTTTTCTGGTCCGGCGCGGTGGCGGGACCATTTGCCATAATATTCACGGGTAAACTCCAATTCATCTTCGTCTGGAGATGGAAGGGCGAACGGAAGGTGTGATAATTTGTCGCTCTCGGTGGGGGTATATACCCGTCATGTTGCAGTGCGCAAGTTTATACCGCACCGCGATATTGCCGAAAAACCAGCCATGGCGGCTTAAGCCCTCCCGATTCCCGGCCTTCCGCCACCCTTTTTTCAGCAGATTTTCGGGTGGAAACCTCAAAAGTAAAACCGCCCGACTGTGATCCGCCTTGTAAGCCGCCCGCGCTCAAACTAAAAAATATCAATGATTTACGATATATCGGACATCCAGATCGAAAAGCTCCTCATTGCCGCCGCCCGTGCCGGCGAGGCGCTGGCGCGGCTGGACGAGCGGATCGACCGATCACCGATGAAACACGGCTTCATCGAAAGACAGGATTTCACCGATGCGATTTCCTCCATGTGGGTGGATGGCGAACTCGTTCACATGGAAGATCTGGTGCTGCATGACGCGCATATGGATGTGCGCGCACCAACCCATGAAATGACGGCGGCGCACCGGATTCTCCGCTCGAGACGGCTGATCTTTTCCAATGCTCCCGGCTGGGCCTTTACCGCGCCGGGCCTTTCAAGGCTACGCGGCAGGGCGGCACTTGCCGAAGAGCCAGCGCCTCCCAGACAAGCGCTCGATCACTCCCGCGATGAAGACACCGACGCTGAGGAGGAGGAAACATCGCTGGATGGCGCTTTTTTCGAGCTGGACGCGCTTCTGGCGCGAAGCGCCGCAACGCTCGATGCGATCACCACCGGCAGCGCGCTTCCGCCAATGCACAGGGAGGAAAGCCATGCGATCATCAACGAACCCGACTGGGACGAGGATGAGCGGCTGAAAGAATGGTGGGACGTCCATGCGCGGACGGAGGAACTGCCGGCGATTCTTCGCACCGCCATCCTGCTCGACGCCTGGAACATGATCGAGGTGCTGCAACGCAGCCCCTGGCTCGGTCGACTTCTGGCCTCCGCCTTTCTGCGCGACGGCGCCGTCACGCCCGATCACCTGCCGGCCCTCAGCGCCGGTCTCCGCGCGGTCCCGCGGGAGCGCCGGCACGCCCGAAACCAGACGCAGCGCGTTCTCGCACTTCTCGACAGCTTTTACGAAGCGGCGCAAGCCGGCATGAAGGAACATGACCGGCTGACCCATGCGCGAGAACGCATGATGCGCAAGCTGGCCGGCCGGCGTTCCTCCTCGCGCCTGCCGGAACTCGTGGAGCTTGTCGTCTCCCGACCGGTGGTTTCGGCGGCGATGATCGTCAAGGAACTTGGCACCACGCCGCAGGGCGCGATCGGGCTCGCCAACCAGCTGGAATTGCGGGAAGTGACGGGTCGCGGCCGGTTTCGCGCCTGGGGCATGCTGTAGCGAAAGCCGCCCCCGCCCCTCGCAAGAGTCCCGAAAAAACGGCGGTATCTCGGCCTTTTTCCGGCAAAGACGTGCCGCAGAAATGCAGCGATCACGAATCTTAACAAAATTTAACTATTGCGTAGGTCGATGAAGCCGCTATGTTCCTCGCTGCGTTGCAGCACCGATTTTCTTCTCCGGCAACGCGGTCGCATTCGGCCCCGGCAACTTTTTTTTGCCGCCCGCATTTAAGTGTCCATTCTGAGGGAGATGCAATAATGACAATTTCAATCTCACAACCCGATTCCGATCACGAAACCGATGCTCCTTTTGCCAAAAAGGTTCTCACCGCGCGCAATCTCGCCGGATATACGGTCGAACAGCTTGCCGTGACCTGCGGCCTGACCACCAGCGAAATACGCGCGCTCGAAGACGGCACGGACAGCGATCCGCTGCGCATCAGACGCGTTGCCGCAGCCCTTCATATTCCTGTCGAAACCGTTATCTGATCCACCTTAGCGATCATCAAAAATCTCAGCGCCGCCGGGGACGATGTTCCAGGGAACATCCGGGCGGCGCGCGTGACCCGATGCCGCCAGTCCCTTCCGGAACATTTTCCGCGCCCCTCTCTTAACATTTTCGTTATCCGGCACCACATGGGGTTCACGAGCGACCATGTTCGGCCGAGTGCAACATGTGCCCCGCTTGTGCGAGAGCAGCAACAACCTCCGGAATCCTGCCATGACACTAAGTCTCGACACCGAAGAACGGGTTTCTTCAGCATTGGATGAATTGTGGCCAGCGGAAAAGACGGAAATTCTCGACTGGCTGATCACCGGCACCAAGGACGAACGCTTTATCGACGAGATATTCGTCGAGCTCTGCAACAGGCTGCGGGCGAGCGGAATTTCCGTCGCCCGGGGCGTGCTCGCTTTCCGCATTCGCCATCCGCAATGGCTTGGCGCGCGCATTCTGTGGAAAGCCGGCCTGTCCACCGCCGAGATCGCCACCTACGGCTATGGGTCTGAAAATACGCCCGAATATCTGAACAGCCCCATCAACGACATTCATCAGGGCGCCACCGAAGTCCGCCACCGGCTGAACGGAGAGGACATCGATGAGCCCGGCTATACGATCTACGAAGACCTGCGGGCCGAGGGGCTGACGGATTATTGCGCCTGGCCGATCGAGCACACTTTCGGCAAGCGCCATGTCGCCACCTTCTCCAGCGACCGGCCCGGCGGTTTTTCCGACAGCGAAATCCTCGCCTTGAAAAACCTGCTTCCGGCGCTCGCGCTCGTCAGCGAAATACGCCTGAAAAACCGCATGACGCGCACCCTTCTGGAGACCTATGTGGGGCCGCATGCCGGCGAAAAAATCCTCAATGGCGCTACTACGCGCGGCAGCGGCATGACGGTGGGTGCGGCGATCCTGATCTGCGACCTGCGCAATTTCACCCATATTTCCGACCTTTGGCCGCGTGACGATGTCATCGAGCTTCTGAACGGTTATTTCGACGCCATGTGCGATCCCATCGAGGAATTCGGCGGCGAAATCCTGAAATTCATGGGTGACGGGCTGCTGGCGATTTTCCCGCTCAGCGACCCGCAGGCTTGCGAAAACCTGCTGAAGGCCATCGCCAGCGCGCAGAAGAGCCTCGTTGCGCTGAATGAAATCAATTGCCGCAAGGGCCACGATCCCCTGGGTTACGGCATCGGCGTGCATGTCGGCGATGTCATGTATGGCAATATCGGCTCGAAGACCCGCCTCGATTTCACCGTCATCGGCCCGGCCGTCAATATCGCCTCGCGGCTGGAAACGCTGACCAAGGAGACCGGGCGCAATGTGCTTTTCTCCGAGGAATTCGTGCGCATGGCCGGATATCAGGGAAAGCTGGAAAATCTCGGTCCATGGCTGCTGCGCGGCCTCGAAACCCCGGTCGAGGTATATGCCCTGCCCCACAATGCGGCCCTGACAGCTTCGGCCGATTGATTATCGCTAGGAGCTTTTAACGACACCGGCCATCCGCGCCGCATGACCTTCCTGAAGGAGTGATTTCGGCCGTCTGGATCATCGTCAAAACGCTTGACACGTCTGCGATGTCGATCTAGCAAAATGGAACATATATTCCATATCGAAATATTGCTTGCATTCATATTCTGTCTTTCCGGGAGTGAGAGACGGGTGTGAGAAACCGGAGGAAAGATGGTTACGAAATTGGCACTGCTCGGCGCTGGACGGATCGGCAAGGTCCACGCCAAGGCGATCACCACCGACAGCCGTGCGCAGCTGGTGGCCGTTGTGGACGCCATGGCCGGTGCTGCGGAAGCAATCGCCCGCGAGGCGCAGTGCAAGGTCAGCACGATCGATGAGGTTCTGGCCGACAAGACGATCGACGCCGTCATCATCTGCACCCCGACCAACACCCATGCCGACCTGATCGAGCGTTTCGCCCGCGCCGGCAAGGCGATCTTCTGCGAAAAGCCCGTCGATCTCGATGTCGCCCGCGCGGAAGCCTGCGCCAAGGTGGTCGAGGAAACCGGCGCGAAGGTGATGCTCGGTTTCAACCGCCGTTTCGACCCGCATTTCCAGGCCGTTCACAAGGCAATCGACGATGGCCGCATCGGCAAGGTGGAAATGGTGACCATCACCAGCCGCGACCCCGGCCCGCCGCCGGCCGAATATATCAAGGTCTCCGGCGGCATTTTCCGCGACATGACCATTCATGATTTCGATATGGCCCGTTTCCTGCTCGGCGAGGAAGTGGAAAGCGTATTCGCCACCGGTTCCGTCCTCGTCAATCCGGAAATCGGCGCGCTGGGTGATTTCGACAGCGCCAGCATCATCCTGACGACGAAAAGCGGCAGGCAGGCGATCATTTCGAATTCCCGCCGCGCGACCTATGGTTACGACCAGCGCATCGAAGTGCACGGTTCGCTCGGTTCGGCAGCGGCCGAAAACCAGCGTCCGGTTTCCATCGAAATCGCCAATGCGGATGGCTACACCCGCCCGCCGCTGCATGATTTCTTCATGACGCGTTACACGGCGGCCTATGCCGCGGAAATCACCGCCTTCATCGACAGCATCGAAAACAATGTCGCGCCGTCGCCTTCCATCAAGGACGGTCTGATCGCGCTGAAACTGGCCGACGCCGCGCTGAAATCCGCGACCTCGAAGACGGCCGTGAAGATCGGCTGAAGGCCTTAAGCGCGACGCCGCATGTGGGCACGAACCCCACCAGATATGTTGCCGTCATCCTCGGCCTTGTGCCGAGGATCTAAACACGTCGAATACAACCAGCAAGTCGCAGATCCTCGGGACAGGCCCGAGGATGACGTCGGTGCAATTGGCATGAATTAAAGACTTGCGCCTTTTCGAGAAATCTAAACCAGACAGTAGCGCAGGCTAAGCCGGCAATCCGCCTGCCGAAAACGCAGCTTCCACACTTGCATGGCAGCTATTCGGAAAATAAGGTTGTCTGACAAGGTACGGCCGTAACATATGGCTGTTACCCACCTCATTCACCCCGAATACTCTTTTGCCGGCGGCAGTCGGATAGCGGTTTTTTCATGCCATCACCCAGGACCGGCTTTCTTTATGCGCTTGTCGCTTTCACGATCTTTGCGGCGCAGGATGGCATATCGAAACATCTGGGCAGCGCCTATCCGCCGGTTTTTATCGCCATGCTGCGATACTGGGCCTTTGCCGTCTTCGTTCTTTTGATGGCCGCAAGGTCGGCGGGCGGCATTCGGGGCGCCGTCATGGCCAACCGTCCCTGGCTGCAGATCGGCCGCGGTGTGCTTCTGGCCGTACAGATCGTCATTTCGATCTTCTCCTTCGCCGTCGTCGGGCTGGCGCACAGCCATTCCATCCTTGCCTCCGCACCGCTGATCGTTGCGGCGCTGTCCATGCCTTTGCTGGGAGAACATGTGGGCTGGCGGCGCTGGAGCGCCATTTTTGTCGGCTTCATCGGCGTTCTCGTCATCCTCAAACCGGAGGGCGACGGTTTCGACAACCGGCTGATGATCACCTTCGTGGCGACCTTCATGCTGGCGCTCTACAGCGTCCTGACCCGCCTCGGCAGCAAAAGCGATTCGGCGATGACAAGCTTCTTCTACACCGGCGTGGCCGGTGCGGCGGCCCTGACGCTGGTCGGTCCGTTTTATTGGGTCAGCATTGAGCCGCAGGATTGGGGCTGGATGCTGGCGCTGTGCATCACCGGCATGAGCGGCCATTATTGCCTGATAAAGGCGTTCGAACTGGCGGATGCGGCCTCCGTGCAGCCCTTTTCCTATTATCAGCTGGTGCTCGTCTCCATCATTGGCGTCACCGTCTATGGCGAAGTGGTGACGTCCAATATGGTCATCGGTGCGGCGATCGTCATTGCCGCCGGCCTCTTCACCATCTGGCGCGAACATGTGGTTGCCCGCAAGAGCCGCCGGGAGACGAAATAGGCAGAAAACCCTAGACGAGAGCCGCCTCACACCGCAGCAGCATTCCAAACAAGTCACGCGGCTCATCCGGATCGGCCAGCAGATCGAGCTCCGTATAAAGCCCGGTGGATGGCAGCTTCGAGCGCACGTAACGCAGCGCCGAAAAATCTTCCGTCGCGAAGCCGACGCTGTCGAACAGCGTGATCTGTCGCTCACTTGCCCGCCCCTGCTTTTCACCGGTTATGACCTGCCAAAGCTCGGTGACGGGATAATCCGCCGGCAATTGCTGGATTTCACCTTCAATGCGCGTCTGCGGCGGATATTCGACGAAAATATCCGACCGCAACAGGATGTCCCGGTGCAACTCCGTCTTGCCGGGGCAATCGCCGCCAACGGCGTTGATGTGAATACCGGGCCCGACCATGTTGTCGGTCAGGATCGTCGCATATTGCTTGTCGGCGGTGACGGTGGTGATGATATCCGCCCCTTCGACCGCTTCCTGTGCGCTCTCACAGATCTTGATGGCAAAACCCTGCCCGGCGAGATTGCGGGCGCATTTTTCGCTGGCGGACGGGTCGATATCGAATAGCCGCAGCGTGTCTATACCAAGAATCGCCTTGAAGGCGCGCGCCTGGAATTCGCTCTGGGCGCCATTGCCGATGATGGCCATGGAGCGGGAATTCTTGCGGGCGAGATATTTTGCGGCGACAGCGGAGGTGGCCGCGGTGCGCAGCGCCGTCAGGATGGTCATCTCGGTCAGAAGCAGCGGATAACCATTGCCGACATCGGAAAGCACGCCGAAAGCCGTCACCGTCTGGCGGCCTTCCTTCATGTTCTTCGGATGGCCGTTGACATATTTGAAGCCGTAAAGCGTACCATCGCTGGTCGGCATCAGTTCAATCACGCCTTCCTTCGAATGCGAGGCGATGCGCGGCGTCTTGTCGAAGCTTTCCCAGCGGCGGAAATCCTCTTCCACCGCATCGGCAAGCTCGCGCAGGAACGTATCGATACCCACGCGCAGCACGAGTTTCATCATGTGATCGACGCTGACGAAGGGCACGATATTGAGGTTCGGTATCACGGTCATCGCATCACACCTTTCAGCCGGCCCGTGTCGGGCGGTCCATAACCCGCTTGCCCATCAGGCTGGCGGCGAGATCCACCATCAGCGTCGCGGTTCTGCCGCGCTCGTCGAGAAACGGGTTGAGCTCCACCAGATCGAGGCTGCAGACCAGCCCGCTATCATGCAGCATTTCCATGACCAGATGCGCCTCGCGGAACGTCGCACCGCCCGGAACCGTGGTGCCGACCGCCGGCGCGATGGACGGTTCGAGAAAATCGACATCGAGACTGACATGCAAAAGCCCGTTTGCCGCCTGAACCCGCGCCAGAAACGCCCGCAGCAGAACGGCGACGCCATGCTCGTCTATAGAGCGCATGTCGTGCACGGTGATGCCGCTCTTTTCCAGTGCGGCCCTTTCGGCCGGATCCACACTGCGGATGCCGATCATGCCGATATTGTCTTCCGGAACCGCATGGGAAAGCGGCGGGAAATAACCGGCAAATCCCTCTCGCCCACTGAAATAGGCGACCGGCGTGCCGTGCAGATTGCCGCTGCGCGTCGTCTCAAGCGTATGATAATCGGTATGGGCATCGAGCCAGAGCACGAAAAACGGCCGGCCGGTCTCAGCCACCCGGCGCGCCATGCCGGCGACCGTCCCCGCGGAAATCGCATGGTCGCCGCCGAGAAAGATCGGCACGGCATCCGCGCTTTCACGATAGGCAGCCTCCGTCAGCGCCTCGGTCCAGGCCACGGTTTCAGACAGATGATGCACGGCGGGATTGGGATGGTTAAATTCGCGGAAGGTCGCCGGCGTCACATTGCCGGTATCGACAACGCGATGCCCCAGTTCTTCGAGGGCATGAGCAAGCCCCGCGACGCGATAGGCGCTCGGCCCCATTTCGCATCCCAATTGCCCGGCCCCGATCTGCAGCGGCGCACCGATCAACCTGATTTCCATTCCCGTCCTCGCTTTCCTGCCAACAAGCCCAGTTCACCACAGTGATATGGCGAAATGAACATCAAATATTGGCAATATTATCGAAATAAGCTATCGATCTGGTAAAATTTATTTATCGAATTGGTCATCATGGATAATCTCGACGAACGGCTCATCACCCTTTTGCGACACAATGGCAGGCGCAGCATTTCCGATCTCGCAATCGAGACGGAAACCTCGCGCGCCACGGTGCGCTCACGCATCGAAAGAATGGAGAACGACGGCACCATCATCGGTTACACCGTCATCCTGCGCGCCGATGCGGTGGAGGCCGCGATCCGCGGCATCATGATGATCGAGATTGAAGGCCATGTGACGGACCGCGTCATCCGCACCCTTGGCGGTTTTCCGGAAATATCGGAAATCCACAGCACCAACGGCCGCTGGGACCTGATCGTGGAACTCAACGCCGCCACGCTCAGCGATTTCGACGCGGTACTGCGCCGCATCCGCCTGGTGCCCGGCATCACCGGCAGCGAGACCAGCCTTTTGCTTTCCACCCCGCGCTCCACCCGGGCACGGCTCTGAGCCGGGGAGCAAAACGCAAAACAGGAATAAAACGCATTTTTCGATTTTTTCGACTTGCGCCCCGGAATAAATCATCTATATGACGACCCACCAAAGCGAACGCGCCACGCGCTTCAAAGCTTTTGGGGAATAGTTCAATGGTAGAACAGCGGACTCTGACTCCGTCGATCTTGGTTCGAATCCAGGTTCCCCAGCCAAATTTCTCCAAATGAAATCAGCTTCTTGAGTTTTGAATATTGCACGGCATCGCGACGTCCCGTGCCCGGCATCGTTCACCCGCGATAAACCACCGCTCCACCCGTCATACCGGCGCCGGCGGCCGTCAAAAGCAGGGTTTCGCCTTCCGCAAAAGGCCTTTCGGCATTGGTGACGGAGAGCGAAAGCGGAATGGTTGCGGCGGAGGAATTGCCGAAGCTTTCTATGGTGCGGACCGTCTTTTGCCTGTCAATGCCGAGATTGCCGCAGACGGCGTCGAACATGCGGGCATTGGCCTGATGGGGCACGAAACGGTCGATATCGGCTGCCGTCATTCCGGCTTGATGCAGCACCCTTTGCGAGGTCTCGGTCATCAGCGTCACGGCACGGGAAAAGACTTCGCGGCCGTCACGCATCGTCATCAGCGCCTCCTCAGTGGATGTATCGGCTGAGAAGGGCTGGCTGCTGCCTCCCGCCGCTATCTGGATCAGATCGTAACCGCCGCCATCCGCAACGAGATCGGCCGACAAAAGCCCGCGCTGCGCCTCGCCGGAAGGCTTGAGTACGACGGCGCCGGCGGCATCGGCGAACAGGACCGCGCTTGCCCTTTCCGCCGGATTGATACGACGGCTCAATATATTGGCGGCAACGACGAGGACGGCGCGGCCGTGAGTGCGGACAAAGCCATCCGCAAGGGTGAGCGCATAAAGAAAGCCGGAACAGGCCCCGGCGAGATCGATCGCGCCGGATCTGGCAAGGCCCAGCCTGTGGGCGAGCAGCGGCGCCGAGGGCGGCAGAAGGTGATCCGGCGTGGAAGTCGCAAGCAGCGTCAGCGCGATCTCGTCGGAGCCGATTTCGGCATCTTCCAGCGCAATGCGGCCGGCTCTCGCCGCAAGGCCGCTCAGAGTGTCACCCTCTTGCGCCCAATAGCGCGTGCGGATGCCGGTGCGCCGCTCGATCCAGCCGGCTTCCAGCCCGAGACTGGTCTCTATCTCGGCACTGTCGACGCATCGTGACGGAACGGCGTGACCAAAACCGGCCATGCGGGAAGAACGGGTCTGCATTGTCAGGACTTTCGGAGACGGTTATGGAACAGGCTGAACATGGCCGCACCCCGTTTTCACGCGATGCCGAGCGCGCGCGATTTTAGTGAAGCGGTTTCGGTGACGATCCCGGCCACCTCATCGATGGCGTCAAAGGCACTGGCCAGATCTTCCGCCGTCGAACAATAGGGCGGCATCAGGTAAAGCACATTGCCGAGCGGGCGGATGACGAACCCGCGCTCGCGGAACAATTGCCGCATGCGCGGCCCCACCTCGGCGAGATACCCGCCGGCGGGCACCACGAGATCGAGCGCCGCGATGGTCCCCACCTGCCGAATGCCGGTGAAACGCCGGTCCTCCGCAAATCGCCGGAGATTGTCGCGCAGCACCCGTTGCAATTGCCCGATGCGTTGAAGCACGGGCTCATCCCGCCAGACCTGAAGATTGGCGACAGCGGCAGCACAGGCAATCGGATTGGCCGTATAGGAACTGGAATGGAAAAAGGTCTTGCGACGATCCGTCGAAAAATGCGCGTCGAAAATCTCCGCGCTGCACAGCGTTGCCGCCAGCGGCAAGGAGCCGCCGGTCAGGCCCTTGGAGGTGCAGAGAATATCCGGGGCAATACCGGCCTGTTCGCAGGCGAACATGGTTCCGGTTCTGCCCCAGCCCGTCATCACCTCGTCTGCAATGACGAGGCAGCCATGGCGTTCGGCGATCTGTTTCATCCCGGCCAGAACATCCGCGCGGTAAGTCCTCATGCCGCCCGCCCCGAGCACCAGCGGCTCGACCAACAGGGCGGCGATACGGCCTGAACGGCAGACGTTTTCGAACATGTCCAGCGTGTGCTGTTCGCTGCCCGCTTCCGGAAAAGCCAGCCGGTCGACGCCGAAGAGCAGCGGTTCGTAAGCGGCATTGAAGACACCGCGCTCTCCGGTCGACATGGTGCCGATAGTGTCGCCGTGATAGCCATGCTCCATCACCACGATACGGTCGCGCTTTTCTCCGCAATTGTGGAAATATCCCAGCGCCATTTTCAGCGCCACCTCAACCGCCGTCGAGCCGCTATCGGAATAAAACACATGGCTTAGCCCGGCGGGCGCAAGCTCGATCAGCCCGCGCGCCAGCGTTTCGGCGGGTTCATGGGAGAACTCGGCGAAAATGACCTGATCGAAGGCCTCTGTCGCGGCGCGGATGGCTGCCATGATCGCGGGATGCCGGTGCCCGTGGGTGATGACCCACCAGGAGGAAATGGCGTCGAACAGGCGATTGCCGTCCTCATCGACGAGAAATGCGCCTTCCGCCGATACGACGCGTCTCATCGGCGGTTCCAGCCCATGCTGGGTGAAGGGATGCCAGACAGGGGAACGGCTCATGCCGGCGCCTCCAGAAAATCAGCGAGATTGAAGTGTCGGGCAAATGCCCGATGCAACGCCGCAGCCGTCATCTCCGGCAGGCGCGGCAAACGGCCGAGCGGGCGAACGGCGCCGATATTGGCGATGACGCGCTCATTTTCCCGGTTCTCGTCTCCGATGAAGACCACGCCCTGCACGGGAATGGCGCGATGCCGCAACGCCTCGAGCGAGAGCAGCGTGTGGTTGATGGTGCCGAGAGACGTTCTTGCGCACAGCACAAGCGGAATTTGCCAGCGGGCGAAGATATCGGCGAAGAGCACCGTGTCCGTCAGCGGCACCAGAAGCCCGCCCGCCCCCTCGATCACCAGAGGTCCATCCGTTTGCGGCGGCAGCAGCAGCGTGGGGTCGATCGTTACATCCTCGAGGCGGGCCGATAGATGCGGCGAAGCCGGCATTTTCAGGCGATAGGCCTCCGGCAGGATGCGCGCGCGCGGCACGCCACCCAGCCGTTCCACCGTCTCGCTGTCTGTTTCTTCCTCCAGCCCGGATTGCACGGGTTTCCAGTAACAAGCCTGCAGGGCATGGGTCAGCGCTGCGGAAAAAACCGTCTTGCCGATGCCCGTATCGGTGCCGGAGATGACAAAACGAGGGCTCATCTTCGCTCCTCCGCCAGCGAAAGGGCAAGCAGCCCGATCATATCGGCGATCTGGCTCTCATCCACATTGAGCGTGATGGCGATGCGCAGGCGCGCCGTGCCCTCCGGCACCGTCGGCGGGCGGATCGCGCGCACATCGAAACCGCCCTCCCGCAGATGCGCGGCGATACGAAGCGAACGGGCGTTGTCACCGATCATCACCGGCAGGATCTGCGAACCGCTGGGCGCAACGCCGAGCCGGGAGCGAAGCTCTTCCCCGGCAAAGTTTACCAGCTCCGCCAGCCGCAGGCGTCGCCATGGTTCATCGGCGACGATGCGCAGGGCCTCCCGCACCGCCGCCGCCATCAGCGGCGAAGGCGCAGTCGAATAGATGAAACCACGGGCGCGGTTGACGAGGTAGTCGGCGAGCACCGCCGGCAGGCTCAAAAGCGCGCCTGAAAGACCGAGCGCCTTGCCGCAGGTGTGCAATGCCACCACATTGCCCCGGCCTTCCAGCTCCGCGGCAAGACCGCGCCCACCGGGGCCGAAAACACCGGTGGCATGGGCTTCATCGACGACAAGGAAGCCTCCGTGTTGCCCGGCAAGATCAGCCAGGGCCGAAAGGGGGGCACGGTCGCCATCCATAGAATAAAGGCTTTCGACGGCGATCCATGGTCGGCCCCGGCCACCCTCCTGCCGCCAGCGGATTATTTCCCGTTCGAATGCCTCGACCTGATTATGCGGCACGGCGATCGCCTTCGCCTTGCCGGCTGCAATGCCGTCATGGACGCTGGCATGGATCAGGGCGTCGTAAAGGACAAGGTCTTCCCGCAGTGGCAATGTGGAGAACAGCGCGACATTGGCGGCAAAACCGCTGCCGAAATAGATCGCTTTTTCCGCCCCGAAAAGCGCCGCCGCTTCCGCTTCCAGCGCCTCATGTTCGCGGTGGTTGCCACGCAGCAGCCGCGAGCCGCCGGCCCCCACCGGCACACCCCTTCCGATGGCGTCAGCAAATGCCGCCTTCAGCCGGGGTGAATCGGCAAGGCCAAGATAGTCATTGGAGGTGAAATCGATCCCCTGTTGAGGAGCGAGCGCGCGCAGCCGCGATTTGCGCTGCAGGCCGGCAAGCTTCGCCTCATAGGGGGAGAACGCCGCGCGGTTCACCGGCACCCTCCCGCCTCCCCAGACTGCAATTCCGTGGACTGCAGTTCCATCGGCTTCAGGCCAAGACGACGGAAAAGCGCCGTGTCGTGGTCCTCACCCGGATTATCCGCCGTCAGCAGCGTCTCGCCGATGAAGATGGAGTTGGCGCCGGCCAGGAAACAGAGCGCCTGCGTCTCATCGCTCATCTCCGTGCGCCCGGCCGAAAGCCGCACATGCGAACGCGGCATGAGGATGCGCGCCAGCGCGATGGTGCGGACGAAATCGATCGGATCGACGGGATCGGCCTTGGCCAGCTTCGAGCCGGGGATCGGGATCAGCATGTTGATCGGCACGCTTTCCGGCGGCACCGGCAGGTTGGCGAGCGTTACCAGCATCGAGATCCGGTCTTCCACCGTTTCCCCCATGCCGAGAATGCCGCCGGCGCAGACCTTGATGCCGGCATCGCGGACATTGGCGAGCGTTTCCAGCCGGTCCTCGAAGGTGCGGGTGGTGATGATCTGCGAATAGAACCGCTCGGATGTGTCGACGTTGTGGTTGTAGTAGTCGAGACCGGCATCGGCCAGCCGTTCGGATTGCTCCGGCGTCAACATGCCGAGCGTCATGCAGGTTTCCATGCCGAGCGCCTTCACGCCCTCGACCATGGCCACAACGGCCTCCATGTCGCGCTCCTTGGGATTGCGCCAGGCAGCCCCCATGCAATAACGCGTCGCGCCGCCTTCCTTCGCCTTGCGCGCCTCAGCCAGCACCCGCTCCACTTCCATGAGTTTGGAGGCCTTAAGGCCGGTGGGGTTGCGGGCGGACTGGCTGCAATAACCGCAATCCTCCGGGCAGCCGCCGGTCTTGATGGATAAAAGCCGGCTCATCTGGATGGCATTGGGATCGAAATGACAGCGATGCACCTGCTGGGCGCGGAACAGGAAATCGTTAAAAGGTAAATTATAGATAATTTTGGCTTCTTCGAGCGACAAGCCGTTGCTGAAACCCGCAATCGGAGCTGGATTTCTGTCGATTTGCGTGACGATCTGGTCCATCTGTCGATCTTTCCCTCAAAATAAATAGATAGAAGTTCTTTTTATCTATTTTTTTCGAACTGCTTTTTGCAAGCACTTTTTTCGAGAAAATTTTGTCGGCAGGAGAGATGGCGGCATATGCGGGGATCGGAACCGCCGGCTTTAAACGCTGAAATTCATTGAATACGCACGTGCTCACGGAAAAGATCGGGCCGGCCCATGGCGTGAAAAGTCCGCCCTTGCTAAGGGTGAGGCATGATCACACTTCGTCCCTCCGAGAGCCGCGACGCTTCCCGCATCCTCGACATATGGAGCAAAGCAGTCGACGCCACCCACGGGTTCCTTCTGCCGGCGGATCGCGTCGCGATCGGGCAGGAAGTCGAAGCTTTTCTGCCGCAGGCGCCGCTCACGCTGGCGGTCGATGTTTCTGATCGCCCTCTCGGTTTCATGTTTCTGCATGAAGGGCATATGGAGGCGCTTTTCATCGATCCGGACCATCACGGCCAGGGCATCGGCAAGGTTCTGGTCCAGCGGGCGCTTGCGCTCCACCCCGCATTGACCACGGACGTCAACGAACAGAACGCCGGGGCCATGGGTTTTTACCGCCGGCTGGGATTCGAACAGACGGGACACTCCGACCTCGACGGACAGGGGCGACCCTATCCGCTCGTTCATCTTCGATTTCGCGCAACGGAAAAATAGGCCGCCGGGATCGTCGGGGAGGATCAAGCCACGAACACCATAGTCCGCTTCGCAACCGACGATTTTCTGCCCGAACACCGCTTCGACCAATGGCGCGAAGTGCGCGGCAAAAGCCTGTTTGGTGTGACGATCGAGCTTGCGCGGGACCTTCGCCACAGCTTCAAGGGTTCGTTTCAGGCGCGCGCCGTCGCCGGCGCCGTGGTGACCGAGATGCGCGCTTCCTCTTACCGGGTGAACCGCACCGAAGCCGATATTGCCCGCATTGCCGGCGACAGCCTCTGCATCGGCCTACAGGTCAAGGGCTCCGGCTTTCTGCATGCCGGCAAAGATCAGGTTCACGCGGTTGGCGGCGGCGATATCACCATCAACTATTCCGACTTGCCCTATGATGCGATACCGGGAAACGAGGCGGATTTTCACTACAGGATGCTGAAAATCCCCGTGGATTACGAGGTCATGCTCGGTCAGGCCACCGATGACCTGTTTGCGACGCGTTATGCGGAAAACAACAGTTTCTCCCTGCCCTTCCGGGCCCTTTTCAACGCGCTGAACGCCGACCCCGGCAGGCTCATCGATCCCGCCCGCGATGTCACCCATATCGCCCGGCTTGCCATGACGGCGCGCGGGCGGCTTTCGCCCGCCATGCCGGAGGTGCGCGCTGCGCTCAGGACAGGGCTCTGTTATGCGGCACAGGACATCATGATACGGAAAAAATCCCGGCAGAACCTCACCCCTGCCGCCGTCGCGAGGGAACTGGGCATTTCGCTTCGACAATTGCACGTGGTTTTCGAGGGTGCCGAACTGTCGTTTTCCCGCACGCTCTCCTCCATGCGGATCGGGGAGGCGAAACGGTTGCTGCTGGCATTCCCCGCCTTGCCGGTCACGCAGATCGCCTATGGCTGCGGCTTCGACAGCCTCGCTACTTTCTACAGGGTATTTGCCGGCACCTATGGCATGACGCCCGGCGACGCCCGCGCTGCGGATATGCCGCCGGCTTAAAATTTCACCTCTGCGCGCAATGAGAAGACGCGCCATTTCAGCTCCTGTAAGGCCGATTGGATCATCCCATCCCGGAGCGCGGCCCATGACCAATTTTTTCGACTTTGCGATCTCCCGGTTGCCAGCCGCGACAGCCGATTGCCGCAGGCCAGCGCCCGGCGAAATAGAGGCGATGCTGCAAAAAGAGTCCTTCCCGGCGGCGCTGCGTCTGCTGGCGGGAAGTTTCATCGCCCTCTACGAAGGCTCGCCCGAGATGACCGCGCTTTTTGCGACGCGCCAGAGCCGGCTTCTGTGTCACGCGCTTCTGGCGCTCTATTTTCAGAAATGCAGCGCCCGTGAAACAGGAGGGGGAGAAGCCGCCCTGACGCGGGAAGATTTCGGCCATCTGGCGCTCCAGCATGGCCTCGCCAGCCATAGTGTCGCTTATGCCTTCTTCAAGGAGGCGCTGAAACGCGGAATGACGCGCCCGGCAGACCGGTCCAGCGATGGGCCCGACAATCGGCCTGGCAATGGACCCGGCAAAGGGATCGTGCCGTCAGCCCCGGCGCTGGCGATGCTCGCCCAATGGTACGACGTGCATTTTCAGGCGCTGGATCTGCTCGACGAGGGCTTCAGGGCATCACGTTTCATCAAACGGTCGGAGGCCATGCTTCCCCATATCCACCCCCGCGTATCGCAGGCGTTTCTGTCGCATCCGGAGGTGCGCTGCCCCGGCCCGCTTTCCATCATCTTCAACTGGTTCGATGCGGGCGGACTGCTGATGGACCGCCTCATCGCCGGCATCGACTGGGAAAGGCCGGCCGAACAGGGCAGGCGCCTGACCGATGTGGAAACCGTGACGCAACTGGCGACATCCCTCTCCCTGTCGCGTATCCACATCGGCCGCAAGCTAGCGGCGGCCGAACTGATCGGCGGCATCGGCTGGAGCGGACGACGCGGCCGTTCCGCACTCTGGATTTCGCAGGGTTTTTACGAGGAATATGCCCGCATGCAGGCCCGCAAGCTGCTTATTCTCGATGAAGCCTTCATCGACTTCGTGTGAGGTGCGGGCAGGCTGCAGGCCCTGCCGTTGCGCGTGCCGGCCTCGCTCCGCGTGAATGCGACATAACGGCTTTCGTCGATGGTTATGAGGGATATCCATTGACAAATCACAGGACTACAGCTTTTCTACGCAACATGCGTGAGATGTTGCGAACATCGAAATTGCTGGCCCTGTTGTTTAGACTGGTGATGATACTATCACTGGCTGGCTATAGTGTTTCCACCGTCAATGCCGCAATGCATCCTGCCGAAGCCGGTGGAATGCAGCACGATCAGTCCGCCATGATGGATCACGGCGCGACGATGGACCATGGCGGCTCGGCCATGATGTCCGACAGTCACGATCACAACGATATGGCCGAACAGGACGGCGGCGTCAAAAAGCCCGTCAAGCCGCAATGCTGCGGCGATTTCTGTCTCGGTATGGCGGTTCTGATCGGCCACGACACCATTGGCAGACCTGTCGTCAACAGCATCCGTTCCTTCCTCGACGACAGCAAGGCGCTGGGCCAGACCCCGCTCCTTCACCGCCCCCCGAATATCTGAACAGGCAAAGCCCGCCTTTGGGCAATGACCGTGCGTGAGTGGCTTTAGCGCCGTCGCGCCGTTGCATCTCCTGTTCGGAAAATACCCATGAACCCAATTTACATTGTGGTTGCGGCGCCCCTGCTTCTGGGCGGCTGCACAGCCACATCCCTGATGAACGACGCCGCCTCCTATGACGACGCGGCAAACCCTTCGCTCGGCGCGGCCCCCATCCGCTATCAGACCCCGGTCGCAGGTTACACGCACCGCGCGCCGGTGGACCCGAAGCCCTGGCGTAACCAGAACGATGCGCAGGCTCCGAAAGGAGACGCATCATGACGATACTTACCTTCAAACTCGGAGCGAAAATCGCGACCGCCCTTTGCCTGCCGTTTCTTCTCGGCGGCTGTGTCACGGCCGCCCAATATGCGTCGCGTGACGCCGGTTTCGCCAATGTTTCGGCCAGGACATCCGAGGCGACAGGCAAGCAGGCGGTCTGGGTGCAGAACCGGGCCGAGGCGCAGGCGACGCAGGCCCGCGTCAAATCGCTGATGGCCGCCGGCAAAAGTCTTGATGTCGAGACGGCGGTGCAGGTTGCGCTCCTGAACAACAAGGGCCTTCAGGCAGCCTATGCCGATCTCGGCGAATCCGCCGCCACCGCATGGCAATCGACCATGCTGGTCAATCCGCGGGTCGGCATCGGGCTGACGGGGATCGGCACCCCGGGGCTCAGGGCCTATCAGGCGATAGAGGGTGTCGTCGTCACCAATATTCTGGCGCTGGCTACCCTCAAAAAAAATGTCGAGATCGCCGATACCGGCTTCCGCAAGGCGCAGCTCGCAGCCGCGCTGAAGACGTTGCAATTAGCGGCGGATACCCGTCGCGCCTGGATCACGGCCGTTGCCGCATGGGAAAATGTCGGCCAGCTGGCGCAGGCACAGACCGCGGCGGATGCCGCCTCGGAACTTGCCGTGAAGCTTGGCGAGGCGGGTTCGCTCAACAAGGAGGGCCAGGCCCGCGAGCAGGTCTTTTACGCCGAGTTGACGGGCCAGATTGCCCGAGCGCGGCTTGAGGCCCGTCTTGCCAAGGAGGAACTGACCCGGCTGATGGGGCTGTGGGGAGCGGATATCGAATACACCATTCCCAACCGTCTGCCCCCGCTTCCGAAGGCGCTTACCAAACGGGACATGATCGAGGCCGAAGCGCTGCAGCGCCGCGTGGATCTGCAGATGGCAAAGCTCGATCTGGAGGCGACCGCTCGGTCGTTCAAGCTCACCGAAGCCACCCGATACGTGACCGATCTCGAAATCCGTTCCGGCTTCGAGACCGAACGCGAGCTGGAAGACGGCGAAATCCACAAGCAGACCACCGGCAATGCCGAGCTGGAATTCGTCATTCCGATCTTCGATTCCGGTCAGGCACGCATGCGGGAATCCGAACTCGCCTATATGCGCGCGGCGAACCTGCTGGCGGAAAAGGCGGTCAATGTCCGCTCGGAAGCCCGCTCCGCCTATCAGGCCTATCGCTCGAACTATGACATCGCCCGGCATTACCGCAACAGCGTGGTGCCGCTGCGCACCAAAATCGAGGAGCAGTCGCTGCTGACCTATAACGGCATGATCACCAACACCTTCGAACTTCTGGCCGACAGCCGGGAAAAGGTCAACTCAAGCCTGCTCGCCATCAATGCGAAACGTGACTTCTGGCTCGCCGAGGCCAGCCTCGCTCCCGCCATTTACGGCGGCGGCACGGGTGCTGCGGCAGGCGCGGAGACCGAGGTTGCCGCCGCTGGCGGCGGCGGTGGCGGACACTGAGAAAGGAAACGACCATGTTTAACAGAAGAAACTTTCTGGGTGTCGGCGCCGCAATGGTCTCCTCGGCGGCCTGGGCGAAAACATCCAACACCAGCCTGCCGGAAGCGGCAGTGATGGAAACGGCTGCGACCCAGGCCCCGGTCAAGCCCACCACCGGCCCGGATTACAACCCCGTCGTCACCCTCAACGGCTGGACCCTGCCCTTCCGGATGAACAACGGCGTCAAGGAATTCCACCTTGTCGCCGAGCCGGTGGAGCGCGAAATGGCGGAGGGCATGACCGCCCGCCTCTGGGGTTATAACGGCCAGTCGCCCGGCCCGACCATTGAGGCCGTCGAAGGCGACCGGGTGCGTATTTTCGTCACCAACATGCTGCCGGAACATACGACGATCCACTGGCACGGCATGATCCTGCCGTCCGGCATGGACGGCGTCGGCGGGTTGTCGCAGCCGCATATCCCGGTTGGCAAAACCTTCGTCTACGAGTTCGATCTCGTGAAATCCGGCACCTTCATGTACCACCCGCATTCGGACGAGATGGTGCAGATGGCGATGGGCATGATGGGCTTCTTCGTAATCCATCCGAAGGACCCGGCCTTCATGCCGGTGGACCGCGATTTCGTGTTCCTCATCAATGCCTTCGACATCGATCCCGGCTCCTATGTGCCGAAGATCATGACCATGACCGACTTCAATCTGTGGTCATGGAACAGCCGGGTGTTTCCGGGCATCGATCCGCTGGTGGTTTCCAAGGACGACCGGGTGCGCGTGCGCGTCGGCAACCTGACCATGACCAACCATCCGATCCACATGCACGGTTACGATTTCGAAGTGACCTGCACGGACGGTGGCTGGGTGCGGCCCGAGGCGCGCTGGCCGGAGGTGAGCATCGATATCCCCGTGGGTGCGATGCGGGCCTATGAATTCGACGCCAAATATGTCGGCGACTGGGCGATCCATTGCCACAAGTCGCACCATACGATGAATGCGATGGGACATGACGTCCCGACCTTCATCGGCGTCGACAAGAAGACCGTCGCAGAGAAAATCCGCAAGGTGCGGCCGGAATATATGCCGATGGGTACTGCCGGCATGGCCGATATGGGCGCGATGGAAATGGAAATCCCCGAGAATACCGTCCCCATGATGACGGGTTGGGGTCCGCACGGCCCCATCGAGATGGGCGGCATGTTCTCCGTGGTGAAGGTCCGCGAAGGCATCTCCGCGGGCGATTACTCAGATCCCGGCTGGTACGAAAACCCGCCCGGAACCCAGGCTTGGGAATGGACCGGCGAGTTGCCGGATACGACCAAGACCAATGACCCCAAAACGCAGATCACGCCGAAACCGATGAAACACGGCTGATCCCGCAGACCCCAACCCCACAAGAACCCCCACCAAAATCAAGGAAATATGGAATGACCAAACTGAAAATTGCACTGCTTCTTGCCGCTCTCGCCACGCCCGCCCTTGCGTCGGGCACCCACGGCGGCGGCCATGAGGCGATGGCGATCGGCGAACCGGGCGACAAGGCCAAGGTGACCCAGACCATTCAGGTGACGATGAAAGAAACGCCTGACGGCAAGATGCTGTTCACCCCCGCCAAGTTCGACTTCAAGAAAGGCAAGACGGTTCGCTTTGTCGTGAAGAATGTCGGCGAACTGGACCATGAATTCATTCTCGACGAACAGAAGGCCAATCTGGAGCACAAGGCCGCCATGGAGAAGGCTCCGGAGATGGAGCACGACAATCCGAACGCGATCAGCCTCGCGCCCGGCGAAAGCGGCGAAATCATCTGGAAATTCACCAATGACGGCATGTTCGAATTCGCCTGCCTGAAACCCGGGCATTACGAGGCCGGCATGCGCGGCGATCTCAAAGTTTCTGCAAAGTAACCCCGCAACAAAGGAATCTGACCATGAAGACCATCGTTAAAATCACCGTTGCAGCAGCACTCCTGCTCACCGCTCCCCTCAGCGCATTCGCAGAGGAATTCACCAAGGGAACGGTAAAGAAGGTCGATGCCACGGCCAAGAAGGTCACCATCATCCATGAAGAACTGAAGAACCTCGACATGCCGGCCATGACGATGGTGTTCCGCGTCAAGGACGATGCGATCCTCGCCAAACTCAAGGAAGGCGCCAATATCGAGTTCGTCGCCGAACGCGCCGACGGCAAGCTGGTCGTCGCACAGGTGAAATAAGGCCTCCGGTCACTCGGCAAGAAACAGCAAGGGCAGCGGTTTTCCGCTGCCCTTTTGATATTGGGCGGAGGGGATTCCCCTCCGCCTTATTGTTCCGCAAATGGCCTTGTTTCCGCGGCGGGCCGCGTCCCGTCGACCCTGCGAGAGAAGGCGGCGTCTATCGCCTGTCGGTTGTTCATGAACGGTCGTTGGAGCAGAAGGAACACCGCGAGCATCAAGGGCCAAGCAATCAGGACATCGGAGAGGAAGTGAGCGCCCATTGCCACCCTGTTCAGGGAGACAATCACGATAAATGGCGCCAGTATCGCGATGCCGATCAGGCGAAATTTCTCTGGCAGGAGAATGGTGAAGGCGAGAAGAGCGGCTGCGGAAGCGCTTTCACCGGAAGGAAAAGAGCAATTTCGGGCGCAGCCACCGTCAAGGGAAAGAACCGGTGTAAACAACAGGTCTCCCCCGAACTCGCCAAGATGGCGCGGTCTTGCCCTGCCAAACGCGTTTTTCAATATATGAACCGAGGCGCCCGGTCCCAGAGCAAAAAAGACGCCGATAAACAGCAGCTTGTGCGGTGGAAAAACCCGGAGCAGGCCGCCCGAAAATGGCATGAGGACAAGCATGCACACCAACCCGGACAATAAAACCGGCGGAAGCATGCGGTTCAGATCTCGGACGGAAACGAGGAACTCGTCCTCGCCAAGGTGGAAACGGTCCGTCCAGAATTGCCGGCTCACCTCAAGATCGATATCCGACCTGATCGTGAAGACGATCATCATCGCAAGAGCGACCAGAAGAGCCAGCAGGGAGGAACTGCCGGAGGCACGTAAAAAAGCCTGACGGGCGACATGGATGGCGCCTGCGCGAAATTTCGACCTCTGGGTCCAATTCCGCTTTTTCCGGTCGGTTTTACTGGCGAGAGGCTGGTGCATGGCCAGTTCTCTTCCGCAGAAATGTCAAGGCTTTGCGGAGAAAGAGACAAGACTGCAAGGAAAGCGGCACCGATAGTGTTTATTCGGGGATGGAGGCTCTTGCCCGATGTTTCGCATCCGCTTAGCGTCCCGGTGTTACCACGGCTTACAGAAGCAGATTTGCGGATCGAGTATGGACAAAGGGCTTATTCTGATCGTCGAAGACGACCCCGATATTATTCAGATTCTGGACGCCTATCTCATTCGCGAAGGATACAGAACCGTCAGGGCGAGCGACGGAGAAATAGCGCTGACGCATTTCTCCATGTTGAGACCGGATCTGGTTCTGCTCGACATTCGCCTGCCGAAGTTCGATGGCATCGAGGTGTTGAACCGCATCCGGCGGGAACGGGATACGCCTGTCATCATGGTGACCTCTCTTGCGGAGGATATGGACAAGCTGACCGGCCTTCGCCTCGGCGCTGACGATTACATCGTCAAACCTTTCAATCCCCACGAATTGATCGCGCGGGTGAATGCCGTGCTGAAACGCACGCGACAGCCGGCCGCCGGCGGGGTCTTGCGCTTCGGGGCCATCGAAGTGGACACCGAAGCCTATGTCGCGGCCGTTTGCGGCGATGGGGGACGGACCGTTCTGCCCCTGACGCTGAGCGAGTTCAGGATACTCGCCCATATGACGCGCCGCCCCACCCACGCCTTTCAGCGCGCCGATATTCTGGATGCCTGCCTGCCGGAAAGCGATGCGCTGGCGCGCACCATCGACACGCACATCGCCAATCTGCGCAAGAAACTGGCGGATCATGGCGCCTGCGGTTATCTGGTCTCGGTGCGCAGCGTCGGTTATCGGCTGGCCGGGGAGCAGAAACCATGAAACTCTGGCGACTGCGCCTGCGCACGATGACGGCGATCACGATCACCACGATGCTCATCTTTGCCGTCGCGTTGGTTTATTTCGGCGTTTCCTGGTATGCGGACAATATTGAAGAGCGCATCATCGCCCAGCTTTCGCCCGATGCCTCCAAGGCCTTCTCGGATATCGACCGGGGTGTGATGCCGGATCAGCGCCAGCTTGAGGCCCTTATCGAGGTTTTGCCGGGCCTGGAAGACGAGGCGGATAACGAGCTTATCAAATCGGTATTCCTCTTCGGATTGCTCGGTGTCCTTCTGTGCAGCCTGCTCGGTTACTTCATCTCGCGGCGCATTGCGGCACCTCTCGGCAAACTTGCAGACGCTGCGCGGCGCATGGCGACCGGCGACTTCAGCGGAGGCGCAAAGATCAAGGCGAACCCCATCGCCGAAGTCGCATTTCTGGTCGACAGTTTCGAGAGCCTGACGCGGGAGCTTCAGATGATGGAGCGCCGGCTGAAGTTCAACACGATGGCGGTGGCCCACGAATTGCGCACCCCGCTTACGATCCTGCAGGGCCGTTTGCACGGCATCGCGGATGATGTCTTTCCCCTCGACAAGCAAGCCATTCGCCACCTCATCGTCCATGTGGAAGGGCTGGCGCGTCTTGTCGATGATTTGCGCACACTTTCCCTGGCGGAAACCAACAGCCTCGTCAAAGACACACAGCCGCTTGATCTTGCCGCCGAATGCGCGGCCGTGGCTGAAGCAGCGCGGCCGCTGATGGATGAGGCCGGCATCGATATCGATATGTCGCTGGAACCCGCACCCATTTGCGGCGACCGCCAACGCCTTCGGCAGCTGCTGCTGATCCTGATGGACAATGTGCGCCGCTATGCGGCGAGCGGCAAGTTTCTGCGCTGTTCGACCGGGCTTCAGGATGGGCGGCCCTTCGTCACGATCGAGGATAAGGGGCCGGGCTTTCCCCCTGGCGTCGAGGCGCACGGCATCGAACTCTTCTGGCGAACGGAACCGTCACGCGCGCGCAAAACCGGTGGCACCGGGCTCGGCCTGTCGATTGCCCGCGCAATCGCACGGGCGCATGACAGCGACCTGCAGATAAAGACACGACCGGACGGCGGAACCATCGTGACGGTTCTCTTCGCGCAAACGCCCTGAAAGATTTCAGCGGGCAATCCGCTGCGGCAACAAACCGGTCTTCATGGAAGACAGGCTGTTTCTCGACAGAATCTCGACAATTCCGGCGCATGCCCCGGCTGAACGCTCATGTTCTGCCGGAAGCCCATGTATGTCGCGCATTCAAGATGCTGCCGTTCTGGCAGAGAAACGCCCGGTCACCGATGAGGTGGTCCAGACGGTTTCGGAAACACCTCATTTTTTGCTGCTCCGGAGAATTACGACTTTTGCCGGACGTGCCCACTGGAAGCGGGCAGTCCTTTTCTGGATGCGTTTTGCAGCCAATCCATTGGTCACCTTTCGGTGGTGGTGGTTTCTGGCCGAGTTTTCAGCGGAGCGAGAATTACCGCTTCCGCATGACGACCTTCTCCAAAAACCGCTTTCTAAATTCCTGATCAATAAGGTTTCCCGGAAGAGGCGGCTGGCTTTTCTCATGGACAATTTCGCAATTGCGGACCGGCATTTTCCCAGGAGCACCATGGCCGGGCTGTGGGCGGGAAAAACCATGGACATGGGCACCGTTCGCGGCCGGAACGATGAATATCGATGCATCCTGGCGTTGGCGGATCGTTGCGGCGGCCGGCACGAGGGCGCTTTGGCTGTCAGGCTCGTGCGCGACCGTGACAACGCCGTTTTGTGGACGGCGACATTTACTTTTCTGGAAGGATGCGAAACGCAGCGCCACACGATTGTCGTTGGAGGCATGCAGGGTCCGCGCGCCGCAAAAGAGCAAATGGTGTCGGTGACGCGCGATCTCTCGGGACTTCGCCCCAAGGAAGCAACGCTGATGGTTCTGCAAGGTCTCGCCTGCGAGGGTGCGCTCAGCTACTTCGCTGTCGCCCATTCCAGACACCCCATCCGCTACCGTCGCGCCCGGCGGCAAAAATTGTTGGTTTCAGACATCGATGCCTTCTGGCGGGAACGCTCCGGCGAACCGGACAAGACATTCGGTTTCGAAGTGCCTTTCTCCAGCCTTGAGGGGAGAGACAAGCGCAGCCACATAAAATTGTCTTTTTTCGACCTCGGCAAACGCTTCCGCGAGAGCAAGGCAACCGAAAGCGCCTAGGGATATCGTGGAGAAACTCTTGCGGGGAAGGGTCGGGAGGCTCCGCCCATGCCCATATTTTCGCGCCGCATCGTGGTGCGAAAGTTACAGCTAATAAATATGATAAAAAAAATCATCTTTATTAGCTCGGCCGTCTTGCTGCGCGCGGATGGCCGGTGTTATCCAGAGACCATGCAGCAAATTGACAGCCCGGATCTTCTGGACGCGTTTTTGAATGTGAAGAGCAAGCTTGCCGCGGCGATCTATCACCGCGTGCGTTGCCACGCGACCACCTTCGATCTCGTGCAGGACACGTTCCTGCGATTGTGGGAGCGGCGGAAACTGCTTGGCCTCACGGGCGATCTTTGCGGTTATGTCATCATCACCGGCAGAAACCTTGCCATAGACCATGAGCGGCGCAAGCGCATCGCCCCGGTCTTTACCGGCATCGAACATCTTGCTTTCGTCGCCGATCCCTCGCCCACGCAGGAAACCTGCATGATCGGGCGGCAGGAGCTGGAACGCCTGCAAATGCTCGTCGATGCCCTGCCGCCGCGATGCCGGGACGTGTTTCTGCTTTCGCGCATCGAAGGCCTGACCTTCGTGGAAATCGGCCAGCGGCTGCATATTTCGCCGAAAACCGCTTTCGGCCATATGGTCACCGCTCTTGAAAAGCTGAAGACCGGCATGACGCCGCCGGGCGAGAGATGAAGGTGACCGGAGGCAAGGATACGACCGCGGAGACGCCGACCAGCCGCGAAACCGCAGCCCAAGGTGACGAAGCGGCAATAGCGCATGCGGCGGCAAGCTGGTTTGCGCATTTTCTGGAACCCGGCGCAACCGCAGCCGACGAAAGCGAATTCCGTCGCTGGATCGAGGCCGACGAGCGGCACGCACGCGCCTATGCCGATATCGAGCGCATATGGCTCGGCGCCGGCATGGCGCCGCAGCTTGCACAGGCGCAGCCGCTTGGCCGCCGTCGGTTGCTGAAAAACGGCGCAGCGGGACTTCTGCTGATCGGCGGCGTCGGAGCCGCAGCCTGGCAGGCGACACGCCCGGCCGGTGACTATGAAACCGCGATTGGCGAGACCCGCAGCATCGCACTTTCCGACGGTTCGACCGTCGAGCTTTCCACATCGAGCGCCATTTCCGTGAATTTCACCCCACAGCGGCGGCAAATCACGCTGCTGTCGGGTGAGGCGTTCTTCCGGGTCGCCCCGGATCGGAACCGGCCATTTTCCGTCATTACGGAAGAACTGGTGACCACGGCGCTCGGCACCGCCTTTTCCGTCTGTCGCGCGGGTTCCTCCGTCTCGGTTTCGGTGGCCGAACATGCCGTCGAGGTCGCCGCCAGACAGTCGCGGCAGGCGGTCGAGGCCGGTTACAGCATCTCCTACCGCGACGGTGTTCTCTCGCGACCCGAAGCAACCGATATCGAAACGCGGCTTGCGTGGCGGCAGGGCAAGCTGGTCTTCATCTCGACGCCCCTCAAAGAGGTGGTCGCGCGACTGGAGCAATGGCGTCGCGGCCGCATGATCGTTCTGGGCGATGCGCTCGGCAAACAGCCGGTCACGATGATCGTCGATGTCAGACGCCGGGAAAAGATCGGGCAAATCCTCGAAGAGGGCCTGCCCGTCACGGTCACCGATTATTCCCCCTGGCTGTCGGTCATCCGCCAGCGCTAGAGCATTTCAAGGAAAAGCGGCGCGCGGTTCTCCGTCCGGAAATGCGAAAACACTTCAGGGGCATTGCCTGCACACGCGATTAAAAAAATTTTGTCCGGGGACCGAGGTTTTGCGCAAACGGAATCGTACTCGTGTTTTGAGGCCGTCATTGCGGCAACAGGAGCAGGGGAAGGTATATTACCGTGTCTAAGCGTAAAAATCATTTCAGCAACCGTCATTCAGCAATCGGATCATTTCGTATCCTGCTTCTCGCCACCGTCGCCGGCCTTACCCTGACCGGCCCGCTGCCGGCGGCCGCACAGACGGCGGCGCAGGCAAGCGCGCTGCAATTTTCAATCGCGCCGCAGCCGCTCTCGAGCGCGCTGGTGCGTTATTCCTCCATCACCGGCGTCGATGTCGTGTTCAACGGCGAAATTCCGGCCACGGTGAGGACGGCGGGTGTCACAGGCGCATTCAGCCGCAAGGATGCCCTCACGCGCCTGCTTGCCGGAACCGGCCTTTCCTACACTTTCACCAGCGCCAACACCGTGCGGCTCAGCAACCCTGGCGCCGCCGCAGCGCCGGTTGCGGGCTCCACCCTGCTCCAGCCCATCGAACTGACGGGCAACAGGGGCGGCGGTGACAACGCCACCGTGGCGGCCAAGAACAGCTCCGGCGCCACCAAGCTCGATACCCCGCTCATCGAGACGCCCCGCTCGGTCGCGGTCGTCACCAAAAAGGAAATGCAGCAGCGCGGCGTGCAGGACATCATTGAGGCCGTGCGCTATTCCGCCGGCGTCACCACCGGCACCGCCGCCGGCTTCGACCCGCGCTTCGACCAGATCTATATTCGCGGTTACGACGCCACCACCATGGGCGACTACAAGGACGGGCTGCGTCAGCCCTATTTGAACTACGGCATGTTCCGCACCGATCCCTATTCGCTGGAGCGTGTGGAAATCGTCCGTGGCCCGATCTCGGTGCTTTATGGCGCAGGCACGCCCGCCGGCATCGTCAACAAGACGTCGAAGCTCGCAAACGGCACGCGCATTCGCGAGGTCGAAGCGCTTTACGGCACGGAAACCCGCAAGCAGGCCGCCTTCGATATCGGCGACACGATAGACGCTGACGGCACATTGTCATACCGCGTGGTCGGACTGGCGCGCGCCGGCGACACCAATTTCGATATTGCCGACGACCGTTATTTCCTTCAGCCGTCCTTTACCTGGAAGCCGTCCGACCAGACCAGCCTCACCGTTTACGGGCTCATCCAGTCCACCGAAACCGACGCTTCGGTCGCAGCGCTGACCGATCCCGCCGGCAATGTCCTGCGACTGCGTGGAAGCGATCCCGACTACGACTACCAGAAAATCCGCCAGCAGCAGGTGGGCTATAATTTCGAGCACGAATTCAACGATACACTGACCTTCAGGCAGAATCTGCGTTATTCCCATATGGATCTACGCAGCCGTTATCTCAGCGTATCGAGCTGGACCGGCACCGTCGCCCATCGCGATCCCTGGGCGATCCGCGACGACATGAAGGCCTTCCAGGCCGACAACCAGCTTGAATGGAGCTTCGACACCGGCCCCGTTTCCCATACGCTGCTGACCGGCCTCGACTACAGCAATGTGAAGTCTTCATTCGCCTATGGTTATGCATCCGGCGGCTCCGCCTTCGATTTCGATATCGCCAATCCGCGCTACGGTTTCTCCGGACCCACACCCGCCTACAGCGCCTATCAGTCGGAAGCCGATCTGCGGCAGGTCGGCCTTTATGCGCTCGACCAGATGGAGCTGGACAAATGGCGTTTCACCCTCGGCGGCCGGCAGACCTGGGTGGACCAGACCCGGCAGGGGCCTGTGACAGAAGACGTGCAGAAGGACGCCTTCACCGTTCAGGCAGGCGCACTCTATGCCTTTGACAACGGCGTTTCGCCCTTCTTCAGCTATGCCACCTCCTTCGATCCGGTTACCAAGCTTTCCGCCACCGGCGAAACGCTGAAGCCCACCGAAGGCGAACAGTTCGAACTGGGCGTGAAATATCAGCCGCCCGGAACAGACATCATGCTTTCGGCGGTCGCCTATCATCTGGCGGAAAAGAACAAGCCCGTGGCGATCGATCCCGCCGGCCTGATATTCCGCTCGCTCGGCGAGGTGACCAACAAGGGCTTCGAACTGGAGGCGAAGGCCAATATCGCCGCCGGCTGGGATGTGATCGCCGCCTATAGCTACACCCATTCCAGAATCACGGCGGGCGACGACGCCGGCAATACACCTTCCTCGGTGCCGACCCATGTGGCCTCTCTCTGGGCGAACTATACCTTCCAGGAAGATACGCCTCTCCATGGCCTCTCGGCCGGAGCGGGCCTGCGCTATGTCGGCGAAAGCTATACCAGCACCAAAAACATCGCGAAGAACGATGCCGCCATCTATCTCGACGCCGCTCTTTCCTATGATTTCGGCGCGCTCGACAAGGATTATGACGGCCTCGTCGCGTCCTTCAACGTCCGCAACATCGCCGACGACCGCAATGTCGCCTGCACGGACGGTTATTGCTATCTCGGACAGGGCAGGAACATCACGGCGTCCCTGAAATATCGCTGGTAGCCGTGGCGACCGCAGGCGGCAACCCGGTGGCGGGGCGCATGGCGAAGACCATGGCGCCCTGCCGGCAATCGGCGCATGAAGGGCTTCCGGACTTCGCGTCCGTCGGCTCTTTCGGCTATTGCACGGACAAGTTCCTGCTTGCACCGCCCTGCGGTGCGGAGGTTCTGCCTTGCCGGCAGCTTGCCTGCGAAGATGTTTTTTGCGGCTTGATGACCCGCCACAAAGCTGCCCATCCGGACGCCGACCCGAGAGCCGCGGCATCGCTCTGGACACTTTATTATTTCAGCCTGCTGACCATCACGCCCACCGTCTGCCGTCTCGTTCACGGCCGCCGCCTGCCTCTGGCCCTCGGCGATCTGAGCGTTATTATCGATCCGGAAAACGCCCTTCCCGTCGCATTCCTGATCCCCCATGCCGGCGATCAGGCCGGCAAGGCATCCGCGCCCGAAGATCTGCATGGGCTTTTGCGCGATCATCTCGCGGCACTCATCCCCTCCATCGCCAGGGCTGCGAAACTTGCCCCCAAATTGCTGTGGAACAATGCCGCCGTCTATCTGTCGTGGATCATCGGGGAAATCGAGGCGCAGGCCGATCCGGCGCTCGCACGCGCCTGCCGGGCGGTGATCGACGATGCCCTGTGGCCGGATGGCAGCCGCAATCCCATGTCCGGCATGGTGGTTAAGGGCAACAGACGCGTTTGCTGCCTGCGATACATGATCCCCACCATTGGCGGATGCGGCGCAAGCTGTCCTCTGCCCTGCGGACAAAATCGGGACACGCATGATGCCTGACCATTCGCCCACTCGCCGGCTGCTGATGGCCGCAGCGCTGACCCTGCCATGGCAGAGCGCGGCGAAAGCGGCGATGCCGAAGGGCGGCATCGTCTCGCTCGATTACGGGCTTGCCTCCACCCTGCTCGCGCTCGGCACCGCGCCGGCGGCCATCGCCGCACGCGCGGACTGGGACACATGGATGGTGGAACCTGCCATGCCGGAAGGCGTGGCCGACCTCGGCTTGACCGCCGAAATCAATTTCGAAGTGCTGGCGAGGCTGAAGCCCGACATCATCCTGTCAACGCCTTTCCTTGCCTCGCTTACCCCGAAATTACAGTCGATCGCTCCGGTGATGGAATTTCCCATCTATACACCGGAGAGCGACGCCCTGACGGCGTCCTACGCCGCGACCCGCAAGCTTGCCGCGGCCCTCAACAGGGAACAGCGGGGAGAGGATTTCCTCTCACGGGCCGAAGCCTGCTTTGCCGATTGCCGCCACCGGCTTGAAAAATTGCGGCCACCGCCGGTCGCCGTCATCAATTTCATGGATGAGCGTCATGCGCGGGTCTATGGCGGCCCCGGTCTTTATCAGGGCGCCATGGAAAAGATCGGTCTTGCCAATGCCTGGCCGGGAAAGACCAATTATTGGGGGTTCGAAACCATTGCGCTGGAGGCGCTGGCCGTCCTTTCGGCGGATGCCCGGCTCATCGCCTTCGAACCGCTGACACCGCCCGACATTCTCTCGCGGCTCGATCAAAGCCCGCTCTGGAGCAATCTGCCCTTCGTCCGGGCAGGCCGGGTCTCCACCCTTCCCGGCGTGCTGATGTTCGGCATGGTGCAGGAAGCCATGCGGTTTGCCCGCCTGGTGACCGAGCATCTGGAAAGCCACGCCTGATGCCGCCGGTCCTCTTGCGCCTCCTCACCCCCGCCGGTGTTGCCGCCAGCCTCTTCCTCCTCGGCGCCATCTTTGCCGTCAGCGATATCTGGCCGGATCTGCATCGATTGAGCGGCGACGGTGCGCAATATGATGTTGAGCGGCTCATGCTGCTCTATTCCACCCTGCCGCGCATGGCGACGGCGCTTCTGGCGGGTGCTGCGCTGGCTCTGGCCGGCGCATTGTTGCAGCAGGCCTTGCGCAACCCCCTCGCCTCACCCTCGACGCTTGGCATTTCAGCGGGCGCCAATCTTGCCGTTGCCGCAACCATGTTCGCCTTTCCCACTCTGGAAGGCATCAGCCGCGATGTGGTGGCGATGGCAGGCAGCGCATTGGCCGCCCTTGCGGTGTTTTCCATCGGCGCAAGACGCGGATTTTCACCGCTGTCGCTCGTCCTCGCCGGTCTGATGATCGGCATCTGGTGCGCCGCCGCCTCGGCCATTCTCGTCCTTCTCAACGAACGGTATCTGAGCGGCCTGTTCATTTGGGGTGCGGGGTCGCTGTCTCTGCAAAGCTGGGCCGTTCCCGTCACCCTCTTTCCGAAAATTCTGGTCCTGACCGCGCTTGCCGGGCTGATCATGCGGCCTTTATCGCTGATGGAACTGGGGGATGTCAGCGCCGGAGCGCTCGGGCTTTCCGTCGTGCGGCTGCGGGTTCTTGCGGTATCGATCGCGGTCTCCTTGGCCGCGCTTGTTACCAGCGCCGTCGGCGTCATCGGTTTCGTCGGCCTTGTCGCACCCGCCATAGCGCGGCTTGCGGGTGCCCGCCGCATCGCCCAGCAAATCCTCTGGTCTCCGCTCATCGGCGCAGGGCTGCTGCTTCTGACGGATGAAATCGTCAAACGCCTTTCGGATATCACCGGCGGGCTGATACCGACCGGCGCCATGACGGCCCTGTTCGGCGCGCCGCTGGTGCTGTTTCTGCTGCCCCGCCTGAAAGCCATGCAGAGGGAATTGCCCGCTCCGCTGCCGGGCATCGTTAAACAGCGTCGCCTTTCCCCCATCATGGTCCTGTCTTTCGTTGGCCTGCTGGTTGCGGGCGTAACGGCCGCCATTCTTTTCGGCCGCGCGCCGGATGGAAGCTGGGGTTTGCTGCCTGTCGGTGAATGGAGCGAAATTCTGCCCTATCGCTGGCCGCGGGTCGTCGCGGCCTTCGCAGCCGGGAGCCTGCTTGGTGCAGCCGGCGCCATTCTCCAGCGCCTGACCGGCAACGAGATAGCAAGTCCGGAAGTGCTTGGCGTTTCAGCCGGTGCAACGCTTGGCATGGCCGTCGCGCTTTTCGCCTTCACCGCTTCCGGGCCGATGCTGCAACTGGGTTTTGCGAGCGCCGGCGCTGCCGCGGTTCTTTTCGCCATCCTGTCGCTCGGCCTCAGGTCAGGCTTCACGCCCGAGCGTGTTCTTCTGACCGGCGTGGTGCTGACGGCCATGCTCGACGCGGTGATCGGCGTGCTGGCGGCCGGCGGCGACCCGCGCGCCATGATGATCATTCGCTGGATGGGAGGCTCGACCTATCTCGTCGATGGTTTCACCGCCCGGATCGCGGCCGTCTGCGCGGTGGTTTTCGCAACCATGGCCATTCTGGCGCATCGGTGGCTTACCCTGCTGCCACTCGGCGCGGGCGCGGCGCGGGAACTCGGCGTCCATGTTCCGTCGGCACGGGCCGCGCTGTTCATTCTCGCGGCCGCCATGACGGCGGCGGCGACGCTCATCATCGGCCCCTTGAGTTTTGCCGGGCTGATGGGGCCGCACCTTGCCCGTGAAATCGGATTTCGGCGCGCCGGCCCGCATCTCATCGCCGCGGCACTCGCCGCCGGCTGCCTGATGGTGCTTGCCGACTGGGTGGGGCGAATGGCAGCCTTTCCCTACCAATTGCCCGCCGGCCTGGTTTCCGCTCTCGTCGGCGCGCCGCTGCTCATGGTCCTGCTGGGGCGAAGGAAATAGCCTTCCCTTTGCGGCCGTAGCCCTAACCTTGGGCAGGCTTTCGCGCCGGGCCGAAGATCGTGAAGCTGATAGCGGCGAGCAGCCAGACACTGATGCCGGCATAGAGCATGACGAGGCCGAACCCATCCGCAAGCGCCCGATGGACGAGTTCTTCCGAAACGCCCTGCGCCGAGGCGCCGGCAGTTCCCGCCGCGATCTTTTCCGCCAGCGACTGCAATTCACGCACATCCGCACCGGACGGCAGGTTCGCCCGAAGCGAAGCCCGGACGCCCTCGACCAGAATAAAGCCCATGATCGGGATGTTGATGGCGAGCGAAATCATCCGTGCGCTCATGTCGATGCCCGAGGCCATGCCGGAACGGGCGGGGGAAACCGCACCCGTGGTGGTGTTGGTAACAGGCGTATTGGTCAGCCCGAGCCCGATACCGGCGAGGATGCAGCCAGGCAGCATGGTAAGCCAGCTCGCATTTTCGATGCCGCTTCCCAATTTCATCAGCATGAAACCGAGGCCGATGGTGAACAGCCCGGCCGGAATGACGAGGCGCGGCTGATAGCGCAGCGACAGGCGCTCCGCCAGCGGCGGCATCACCAGCGCCGGCAGCGTATAGGCAAGCAGGCCGAGGCCGGCGGTGACGCTGTCATAACCGAGGCCCGCCTGAAACCAGATCGGCAGATAGATCATGAACGGCCAGAAGCTGATATTCATCGCCGCCGAACCGATGATCGCCCCGGAAAAAGGCCGGATGCGAAACACGGAGAAGTCGAACATCGGTCTTGAACTAAGCTTTTCAGCAATCACGAAGGCAATGAAGCTCGCAGCCGCGACGCCGAGGATCAGAAGCGCCGCCGGGCTCACAAAACCGAGCGCAGGTCCCTGCGTGATGAAAAAGGCAAGGCAAAAAACGGCGGCCGAAAGGGTGACCATGCCGGCAAGATCGAGACGCGCCGCCTCCGGATCGCGCGATTCTCCGACGCCACCCGTGGCAAGCAGCCATGTTCCCGCGCCAAGCACGACGTGAACGAGGAACACCCATTCCCAGCTCCACAGCGCAACGATGGCGCCGCCGATGATCGGGCCGAAGCCCAGCCCTACGCCCGAGACGATGCCCCACCAGCCGAACGCCATGCCGCGTTCGCGGGCCGTGCGAAACTGATGCGACAGGATGGCGATCTGGCACACCAGCATCGCCCCGCCGCTCAGCCCCTGAAGGAAACGGGCGCCGATCAGCACCGAGACGTTTTCCGTCATTCCGCAGGCCAGAGAGGACAGCGCGAAAGCGACGATGCTGGCGATAAAGACACGTTTGCGGCCGAAGCGATCTGCCAGCGCACCCGTCGCCATCAGCACTATCGTCACGCCGATGGTGTAGGCGTTCATGATCCACTGAAGCTCGCGGAAATCCGCATGCAGCACCTGTTCGAGTGTTGGCAGGATCGCCGGAACGCTGGAAATTTCCAGTCCGAACATCAGGGCGGAGAGACAAACGGCAGCAAGCGCCATGGCGCTTCTGCTGCTTGCTGGTGCGGCAACGGCAAGGGTCATTCTTCAGCCTTTCATGGGTCGGCCCGCAACTGCAAAAACCGATCTGTGGAGGAGGCACGCTAGACAAAGCTTGACCATAACTGAATTGGATGATTGGCTATTTCAGAGACAACAAATTGGAATAATCGATATGAGCACGCTGGATGTGGAGGCCGTCGAAGCCTTCGTTACCATCGCCGATATGCAGAGCTTCACCCGTGCTGCCGAAGCGCTTGGCACCACCCAGGGCGCCATCAGCGTCAAGCTCAAACGACTGGAAGACAGGCTCGGCCAGCGGCTGCTCGAACGCACACCGCGCTCAGTGCGGCTCTCAGCGCAGGGCGCGGTGTTTCTGGCGCCTGCCCGCGAGTTTCTCGCCGCGCATGACCGGGCGCTGGCGGGTCTTTCCTCCCCGCGCCGCCGCTTCGGCCTTGGCATCGCCGCCCATGTGGCGGGACCGGAGGTTCCGACCCTGCTTGCACGTCTCAACGACCATGACCCCGGACTTACGATCGAAGTGCGCATGGATCATTCCCGATCCCTGCTGGACGCCTTCGACCGTGGGGAGATCGATGCGGCAATCATCCGGCGCGAGGACGACCGGCGCGACGGCGAGGTGCTCGGGCCGGAACATTTCGGCTGGTATGCAACCCCGCAATTCGAACACCGTCAGGGTGAACCGCTGCGGCTGGCGGCACTCTCTCCCGCCTGTGGCGTGCGCGACATCGCCACCCGCACCCTCGACGCGGCTGCGATTGCGTGGACGGAGGTGTTTCTCGGCGGCACATCGTCGATGGTGACCGCCGCCGTCTCGGCCGGGCTTGCGGTTTCCGCCTTCTCTTCCCGCCTCGCACCGCCCGGCACGGTGGAGGTCAGCCAGCGTTTTGGCCTGCCGCCCCTGCCCTCCACGGAAATCATCATGTTCTCCACCCTGACGGACAGCAGATCCCGGGAAGCCTTACGCACGCTCGCCGCCGCCTTTCGCGAACATCGGCCGGGATCGTGACGCAATCCGTCTGACACCGGCTAAACGCCGAACACCTCCGGCGTCAGTTTTCCGCCCCTCAGGAGATGTTGCAGCGTATAGGAAACCGAAAGCGCATCATCGAGCGCATCGTGCCCCTGCAATGGCGGATGCTCGACACCGTAATAATCGGCCAGCCTGTTGCTCGGCGTTTTTGCCAGCTCCTCCACCGGCATTCCCGCTGCAAGCAGAAGTTTGACGGCATTGTCGAAACGCTTGGCAGGGATGGGCGGCTGTATGCCGGCGACATAGCAGCTGATCGCCAGCATATTCAGCTCGTCCTTGCCCCATGACCAGCATTGGGCACCTTCCGTGAAACTGTCGAAGCTTGAAAGGGCCTCCTGCAAGAGAACGCCTTCCGCTTCGATGATTTCCCCGGTGATACCCGTCAGCCGGGTGAAGAACGGATCGATCGCGTATCTTCCGCCATGACGGTCGACCGGACATATATAGGCCTTATAGGTCCCCAGAAACGGAAAATCGCCCTCCAGCCCAAGCCTGACGGCACCAATCTGCGCAATAACCGGATCGGGATCATGAGCCGCACACCAGAACCTGCGCTGGGAACCTTCCAGGCAGAGGAACTCGCAGTCGAATATGATTGCTTTTTTCATGAACCAGCCTTTCATTTCGCATGGGCCATATCTTGAAAGCACAAATGAAGTGCTTTATATATTTCGCATGAGCACGAAACTTTTGTCCAACGTTGTCCTGGCACTGAATCTCTCGGAGGGGAACCGCTCTTCTCTCGAAGAAACGCTCCTTGCCTATCGGCGGGCGATGGCGATCCTTGACCGGACTGAAGGCGCCAATCTCGTAGCCCTGCATGCCGCAGCTTATGAAGAGATCAGGGTCAAGACCAGCCTTCCTTCCCGCATGGTGACGCTGGCTCTGCGCGACCATAGCCAGCGCGATCCGCAAGAGCCGGTGCGGGACATTCCGCTCGACAGCAAGCTCTTTTCGGTCAAGGGGCCGGATACGGTGAGCATCGCCACCCTCTCAGGCCGCGTCGTGGTGCCCTATACCGTTCGTGGCTATCACGACGGCTGGAATGACTTTTCAGAAGCGCGCCTCGTGTTCGAGGGCGAAACCATCAGCATCCATGCCGGAATAAAAACCGGCTTTCAACCAAACAGGGAGGCTTCGATGAACAATGAAGGTATTCTTGGGCGACTCGGGCGTGTCATCGCCGGTGTCATGAACAATGCTGTCGATGCGGCGGAGGCGTCCAATCCGGTTGCGGTAGCGCAGCAGGCGGTGCGGGAAATCGCTCAGATCGCCGATGAGGCCCGATCCGCGCTTGGCGTGGCGGTCGCAGCCGGCCATCGCTTGAAAGCCAAGGCCGCCGATCTCGACGAAGAAATTCGCGACCTCGACGACAAGATCAGGATCGGACTTGAAAACGGCCGCGAGGATTTGGCCCGCGCGGCAACCGGGCTGCAGATCGATCTGGAAGCGCAGCGGGAAGCGCTGAACAAGGCGATACTCGAGAACGCTGCCGAAATTGCCGAGGCGGAAACCACATTGCGTAGCATCGCTTCCGCAAAGGCGGATGCGCAAAAGCGGCTTGAGGACGCCAAGCGCGCCGAACGCATCGCACCGGCAACCGATACGACCCCATCCCAGCGCAACGACCGCCGTCTGGCTGATGCGCTCGACGCCATCGAAAGAGTAACCGGCACCCCCGCCAAGCCCAATAACGGAACGGCGGAGGTTGAAGAACTCGGCCGGATGCAGCGCCAGAGCGCCATCGAAGCACGGCTCAAGGCATTTCGTGAGGGGCAGCGCTGATGGAGAGCATTGTCCAGCCAGGCACTGCTCCCTTCTGGATCGCCTTGCTGACGGTCTTCGGCCTCGGCATCGTCGAACTCGTCTCGGTCCTTCTTGGTGTATCGGCTTCGGGACTGCTTGACGACAACTTCAGTTACCACGCGCCCGGCGATGCCGAGGCGGGGTTACTCGGCAGCTGGATGTCCTGGCTTAATGCGGGCGGCGTGCCGCTTCTTGTTCTGGCAGTCATCCTGCTCTCGGCTTTTTCCGTCGCCGGGTTCTTCATTCAGGGGATCGCTTCCGCAACGCCGCTCGGGCCCTTGCCACCCTATCTGGCCATGACCGGTGCCATTGCCGCCGCCCTGCCGGCCACGCGGTCACTCAGCCGCGCTGTTGCGAAGGTCATTCCACGCGATGAGACAAACGCGCTCGAGCAGACCGATTTTCTGGGACTTGTGGGCACGGTCACCATCGGGCCTCTCGATCAGGGCAAGCCCGGCACCGTGCGGGTCAAGGACCGGCACGAGAATATTCACTTCCTGCGCACACAGGCTGCATCCGGTCACACGATCGATACGGGTGCGCAGGTATTGATCGTCGACGGTGCGGACGGGCTTTTTCAGGCCATTCCCGTACCGACGGACCTGGAAATTCACCATAGCGGGCATCATAGGGGCTAACTCACCATGGATTTCTTTTCTCTGGGCCTGATTGCGGGGGCCATCGTCACGGCCATCGTCGTCATCGGCATCATCATGACATCGCTCTACACGCGGTCGACACGCGACAAAGCCTATGTAAGGACCGGCCTCGGCGGTAAGAAAGTCGTTCTCGATGGCGGCGCCATCATCCTGCCGATCTTCCATTCCTATTCCTGGGTCTCTCTCAGCACATTGCGGCTGGAAGTGAAAAGATCCGAACATGAATCCCTGATCACCAAGGATCGCATGCGAGCCGACATCACTGCCGAATTTTACGTGCGGGTTAAACCCGATGCAGAAAACATCGCACTTGCCGCCCAGACACTCGGCGACCGGACAAATGATGCCGATGCGCTGAAGTCACTGGTCGAAGCGAAATTTGTCGACGGTTTGCGCTCGGTTGCCGCGACCATGTCGCTGCGCGATCTTCAGGAGCAGCGTGCCGAATTCGTCAAATCCGTGCAGGCGGCCGTCGCGCACGATCTGCAGTCCAACGGTCTGGAACTGGAATCGGTCTCGCTGACACGGCTCGATCAAACCGATATCAAGCACTTCAACCCCAACAACTCGTTCGACGCGGAGGGCCTGACGGCGCTCACCCGGATCACCGAAGAGCGTAAACGCGAACGCAACCAGATTGTCCGCGACAACGAAGTCGAAATTGCCACGAAGGACCGCGAAGCGGTGCTGCGGCGCTTGACCATCGAACGCGAACAGCGCGATGCGGAGCTGACGCAGGAGCGCGATATCGCCAACAAGACGGCGGAAACGCGGGCGGAAGCGGCAAGGGCCGAGCAGGCGGCCCGCCTCAACGAGGAAACGGCAAAGCTCGATACGGAACGCGGCATCGCCGAACGGGATGCTCAAGCCCGCCAGGCGCGTGAAACTGCCCGCATCGAAGCCGAGCGCGGTATTGCCGAACGCGAGGCGGAAGCGCGCAAGATCACCGAAACGGCGCGAATCGAAGCCGCTATCGCCGTGGCACAGAAGGTGGAGCAGGAACAGGCCGCCCGCGCCAAGGCGGACGAAGCCAAGGCTTCCGCCATCACTGCGGAAGAACAGGTGGCAACAGCCCGCGAAGTGGAAATAGCCGAACGCGCCAAGCGCATCGCCGTGATCGACGCCCGCAAGGCGGCAGAGCAGGAGGCGACGGCCATCACGGTAAAGGCGGAAGCCGAACGGCAAGCCGCCGAAAACCTGGCTGCCGCCACCAAGATCGGCGCCGAAGCCGAGGCACAGGCCGCGAAAATCCGTGCCGAAGGCGTCATCGCTCTCGGCGATGCAGAGGCGCAGGCGGAACGCGCAAAGAACGATGCACGCAATGCGCTATCGGGCGACATCATCGCATTCGAGCTCGCCCGTGCAAGGATCGCCATCATTCCCGAAGCACTTTCCGAGGCGATGAAGCCCATCGAGAAGATCTCCGATATCCGCATCTTCAGCGCGGGTAATCTGGCCGGCGCCCTCGGTGGCGGCGGCGACGTCAAAAACGGCAATGGCCTCGGCGATCTTTCGAGCCAGCTTCTGAGCTTCACTGCGCAAAAGCCGGTTCTTGACGAAATCCTTGCACAGGCCGGCTTCAAGGGTACGGACCCGACACAGGCTCTGCTGGCTGCATCAATCGCGAACGCCACGGATCAGCCGACACCGGGAAAGCAGCAGACTAAAGAGACGTAAAAGTTCTATTCTCTTCTACGACAACAAGCGCGGTCAGCCTGAAGGCGGCCGCGCTTTTCATTTATTCCGCAGCATGCGGCACCACAAGCACTGATGGCTCCGATCAGGCCTCCGCGTGAAAACGCATCGGCATACGCCTAGGCAGACTGAAGCAGGCTGCTCTCCAGCGTCTTAAACGACGTGACATCCTGACGGGCCAGCGAAACAACCCACGCGCCCTGCAGCCCGATCACCAGTCTTTCGGCATCGGCCTGCGGATCGTGACTGCCCAGGCGACTTGCCTGTGCTGCGATCCTTGCGGTCCAGTCGTTGAGCACATCCGCACCGATCTGGCGCAAATCGGGCTTTTCATCGCCGGCCTGAAGGATGCTGAGCACCGGGCAACCCATGATGCGGCCATTTTCCTGCGAGAGGCGGACTATCGCACGGCACAGCGCCACCGAGCCCGAAGCGAAGCTCTCCGCGTCCTCGAAACTCGCATCGATCAGCTCTGCGACCTTCCGGCCCGCCCATCGCGTCGCCTCGGCGGCAAGCTGCTCCTTGCCACCGGGAAAATGATAATAGAGAGAGCCTTTCGGCAGGCCTGTCTCCGCGAGAATTTCAGCCAGTCCCACACCCGCATAACCGCGCCGCCGAAACAGCGCGGAGGTGGCTCGTATCAAAGCGTGGCGGTTCTTGCTTTCGTCCATTCGCCTGTTTTAGGCGCCGTAGACCGTTTGGTCCAGAGATGTTATTAGACCAAACGGTCCAGGAGGAGGAAGGGATGGATGACTGATATTGCAGAGAGCCGGGAGATCGACATTGTTTCGGAAGGGCACAGGCTCGCCGGCCGGTTCTTTCCGCCCAGGGGGCCAGCCCGCGCGCATCTTGTCCTTCACGGCGCAACAGGTGTTCCGGCGCGCTATTATCGCGCCTTCGCCACATGGGCGGCCGCTCAGGGCATCGGTGTCCTGACCTATGATTATCGCGATTTCGGCGCATCCCGACAACGCCCCGTCCGCGAAAGCCGGGCCACCATGGCCGACTGGGGAATTGCCGATCAAACAGCGGCCGAGGCCGCACTTTGCGAGATAGCACCGGAAGGCCCCCTCTGGCTGCTCGGCCATTCCCTCGGCGGGCTGACATTTCCTTTTCGACGCCATGACGAACGGCTTGAGCGTGTCATCACCATCGGTTCGGGCTTTGCCCATGTCAGCGATCATCCATGGACCTATCGGCCCACGGTTATCGCCTTCTGGTATCTGCTTGGGCCTGTCAGCACGACACTCGCCGGCTATCTTCCCGGCCGAAGGCTGCTACTGGGTGCGGATCTGCCCGCCGGAATCTACTGGCAATGGCGGCGCTGGTGCACGAGCCGGGATTTCTTCCGGCGCGATATTGGCAAATCGCTGCCAGAACCGGATTTTTCCGCCACCCGCTTCGATCTGCGCATGATGACGATGGCAGACGATGTGGTGGTGCCGCCCGCCGCCGTCTGGCGTTATGCCGACGTTTTCCCGCAGGGAAGCGTCAACCGCAGAACCCTGCGCCCGGAAGAATTCGGTCTCACCTCGCTGCGCCATATCGAGGTCATGTCAGAGCGTGCAGCACCTGCATGGCCGGCGATATTGGGGTTGGAAGAAACGCGCACGGGGAAGGATGTGCATTGATTTTACGGTGCCCGATTAGCTGTGTTCCGGTCCGTGACCGTATTGATCAGCCGGCATAAACCGGGCGCGGCTCCGCCCCCACCGCAAATTTCCCCCTCTGCTTGTCGACAATTCCGGACGGAAAAATTAGCATCACGCGAAACGCCGCAGCGGAGCAATCATGTCACTTCCCCAGAAAATCGGTTTTATCGGAACGGGAGCCATCACCGATGCGATGGTCAGGGGCCTGCTCGCCAGACCTGCCGCCGTGCCGCATGTCATGGTGTCCCAGCGCAGTGCCGATATTTCCGCGAGGCTTGCCGCCGATTTCCCGCAGGTGATCGTCTCCGGCGACAATCAGGCAATCGTCGATGGCTGCGATACCGTCATGCTGGCTATCCGGCCGCAGATCGCTGAAGAAGTCATCCAGCCGCTGCGGTTCCGGGACGGGCAGAAGATCGTCAGCGTCGTTGCCGCAACCGGCCGCGAGGCGCTTCTTGAGTGGATCGGCGCGGATGTGCGTCTCAGCCAGGCGATCCCGCTGCCCTTCGTTGCCCGGCGCAAGGGCGTCACCGCCATTTATCCTGCCGATACGGATACGGCTGCTATGTTCAACGTGCTCGGCAATGCGGTGGAATGCGAAACCAAGGCGGAATACGATCTTCTGGCCGCCGCCAGCGCTTTGATGGCCACCTATTTCGGCATCATGCAAACGACGACGGAATGGCTTGCCGAGAACGGTCTGCCGGAAGAAAAGGGGCGCGCCTATCTCGCGCCCCTCTTTGCCGGCCTTTCCGAGGTGGCCCTGCTTGCCGGAAGCAGGACGGATTTCATCGATCTCAGCCGCGAATTCGCCACCAAGGGCGGCCTCAACGAGCAGGTGCTGCTGGATTTCGACGGCAAGGGCGGCTCAGGGGCGCTGAAAGATGCACTGAGCCGTGTATTGGAGCGGATCACGCAATAATCGGACAATCGCATGGCAACAACGAAAAAGGGGCCTTTTCGGCCCCTTTCCGTTTTACGCCTTCCCCGGCCGGTTGATTGTGAGGAAGTGCCGCACCACCGGCTTTTCCAGCCCGGAATGATAAGCCAGCACCTTGCCCTGCAAATCCGCATCCGCGTGGGAAACCCGCTTGTGCTGGCGCAGATGCTCGGCCCAGGATTCCACCATGAACCATTCGACGATCTTCTGCGGATCGGCGGAGTCCTCCGTCACGCCCCAGCCATAGGCGCCATCGCGGCGACGCTCCTGTGAAAGTTCATCCAGCGCATGCAGGAAAGCGGAGCGGTGATGCTTTTCGACATTATATTCGATGAGGATCAGAACCGGGCCGCGATCATGGGCCACCGGCTCGGCAACGAGCGGTTCGGGCCAATGGTTGGACGGCACCATATCCGCATCGCCGGCAGGCAGTTTCAGGCGGTGCATGACGAGACCGGCAATGAAAAGGCCGGCCGCACCGATCAGCAGCGTGCCCGGCACACCCGCCGCTTCACCCACCGCACCCCAGCCGATGCTGCCCGCTGTCATCGCACCGTTGAAGACGGTGAGATAGACGGCGAGACCGCGGCCACGCACCCAGTTTGGCAAGATCGCCTGGGCCGCGCCATTCAGCGTCGTCAGCGCCGTGATCCAGGCACCGCCGAGAAACAGCAGGATGACGATGGCAAGCCACTTTGGCGGCGCAAAGGACAGCCCGGCCATGACGAGCGCGGTGGTGAGAGCCGCACCCAGCAGCAGGGCATCGGCATCGAACCGGTCGCGCAGCTTCGGCATGACCAGCGCACCGCCGATGGCGCCGGCCCCGACAGCGCCGAGCAGGATACCGTAGAAGCTTGCATCTCCGCCGAGCAATTGCCGGGCGACCAGAGGCAACAGCGCCCAGACGGCACTGGCGAATGCAAAGAAGATCGCAGCCCGCAGCAGGACGACATGCAGCGGCCGGCTGGCGCGGGTGTAACGAAGGCCCGCCCGGAATGCGCCGAAGAAACCTTCGGCCAGTGCATCATTGGCGTTCTTCGCCCTTGGCCACCATAGAAGCGCGGCGATGACAACGAAGTAGCTTGCGACATCGGCACCATAGGTGAATGCCGCCCCGAAGGCCGCAAGCAGGATGCCGCCGGCGGCGGGACCGATGGAACGGGCGATATTGATGCCCAGCGAGTTCAGCGCCACGGCGCTCTTGATATCCTCACGTTTCACCAGCTCCGGCACGATGGCCTGCCAGGTCGGCCCCATCAGTGCCGCACCTATACCGCCGAGGAAGGTTAGCCCGATCAGCGCGCTGACGGACAACAGGCCGGTATGGGAAAGAACCATGAGGGTGACGCTGACCGAGGCCAGCAGAAGCTGGACCGCGATCAGGAACTTGCGGCGGTCGAGAATATCGGTCAGCACGCCGGCCGGGATCGCCAGAAGAAAGATCGGCAGGGTTCCGGCCGCCTGAACCATGGCGACGGCCGCCGGCGAAGCAGAAAGATCGGTCATCAACCATGAACTGGCGACATCGCGCATGAAGCTGCCGGTATTGCCGAGCACCGTCGCCGCCCAGAGGACAGCGAAAACCGGTTGTGCAAGGGGAGCAAAGCTGCTCGCCGAGGATTTTGCGGCACTCATTTGCCTGTTCCTTTCGTGAGATCGATTGCGGCGACGATGATGAAGGCACCGGCAAGGCCAAGATGCTCGAAGAAGGCGTTGGTGGCCATCATGCGGTCCATGCCGGGCGCCATTTCCCAGAAGCGGAGAGCGATGAGGGTGGCGAGAAGCGTGAAGCCTGCAAGCACCAGAGCACCGGCCCAGCGCAGGAAACCCGACACCACCAGAGCGGAGGCGGTGAGCTCGAACAGGATGACGACGACAGCGAATGCGACCGCCGGCTGAAGGCCAAAATGGTTCATCTCGGCAATCGCACCGGGGAAGTCGAAGATCTTGGTCAGCGGCCCCTGAATATAGGCCGAGCAGAGCGCCAGAAGCGCTAAGGTTTTTGTGGCGGGTGCGGCAACGATATCCGCGAGAAGCCCGCGAAGGCGAAGGGTTGAAGACGGCTCAGTCATTTTCTGCTCCTGCGATCTGGCCGGTCGGTTCGAGCGGCGCTGCGTTCATCTGATGGAGCGATATTGGCGCAAAGGATTACCGCCAACAATTGCATCAATAGTTTCGATATAATTGCGCACTATGCAATATTCTCGGGCGCATCGGGCAGCGGCGATCCGCTGCCCGGTGGATCTTCTGCTGGCCGCAGCTCAGACTGCCCAGCAAGAGCAGCCCAGCGCTCCGAAGAAGCCCTTCAGATCGGCAATCGGCAATTTCGACGTCCATGCGCCGGCATGGTCGTGGCCGTGAACGCCGCAATCATTGGCGCAGCCGCAGGAGGAGATCGCGGCCCGTCTGAGCGAGTTCTTTCCGGCGCCCTGCGGTTCACCCCAGGCGGCATAACCGCCGAAGGTTCGCACAGGCGACCAGTCGGGCATCGCCGGCGGGATATTGCTTTCATCCAGCGTTCTGAAGTCACCGGCGCCATAAACGATCTTGCCGCCCACCATGGTCAGTTCCGAGGTGAGGAAGGAAATCTCATCTTCCGCGCAGGAGAAATAATCCTTGTCCGGCACCACGAGATCGGCGAACTGGCCTTTTTCGATGCGGCCCTTCTTGCCTTCCTCATTCGAGAACCAGGTGACTTTTTCGGTCCACATGCGCAGCGCCGTCTCGCGGTCGAGGCAATTGGCGCGCGGATAAAGCTGCATGCCGCCGACAGTCTTGCCCGTCACCATCCAGAACAGCGACACCCACGGATTATAGGAGGCGACGCGCGTTGCATCCGTACCGGCCGAAACGTTCACGCCCTTTTCTAGCATCCGCGCAATCGGCGGTGTGGCTTCCGCCACGCCCTGGCCGTAACGCTCGACGAAATATTCGCCCTGATAGGCCATGCGGTGCTGGGTGGCGATGCCGCCACCGAGGGCTGCGATACGGTCGATGGAGCGGTCGGAGATGGTTTCGGCATGATCGAAGAACCAGTTCAAGCCTTCGAGCGGAATGTCCCGGTTGACCTTTTCGAAGACATCCAGCGCCCGCGAAATCGTCTCGTCATAGGTGGCGTGCAGACGCCACGGCCAGCGGTTTTCCGCCAGAATCCGGACGACGTCCTCGAGCTCGCCTTCCATTTCCGGCGGCATGTCCGGGCGCGGCTGGCGGAAATCCTCAAAATCGGCAGCGGAAAAGACCAACATTTCGCCGGCACCATTGTGCCGGAAATAGTCGTTGCCCTGCTTGTATTTGACCGATGACGTCCAGTTGAGGAAATCTTCCTTCTCCTGTTTCGGCTTCTGCGTGAAGAGGTTGTAGGCCAGCCGAACCGTCATCTGGTTCTCATCCGACAGTTTCTGGATCACCTCGTAATCGTCAGGATAATTCTGGAAGCCGCCGCCCGCATCGATCACGCCGGTCACGCCCAGCCGGTTCAGCTCGCGCATGAAGTGGCGGGTGGAATTGACCTGATAATCGAGCGGCAGCTTCGGCCCCTTGGCAAGCGTCGAATAGAGGATGCCGGCATTCGGCTTGGCCAGCAGCAGGCCGGTCGGATTGCCGTTCGCATCGCGGGTAATCTCACCGCCGGGCGGGTTCGGCGTATCCTTCGTGTAGCCGACGGCGCGAAGCGCCGCGCCGTTCAGCAGCGCCCGATCGTAAAGATGCAGCAGGAAGACCGGCGTATCCGGCGCCACCGCATTGATCTCCTCGATGGTCGGCAGGCGCTTTTCGACGAATTGATGCTTGGTGAAGCCGCCGACGACCCGCACCCACTGCGGCGCCGGGGTGATCGCCACCTGACGCTTCAGCATGTCCATGGCATCGGCAAGCGAGCGCACGCCGTCCCAGCGCAGTTCCATGTTGAAGTTCAGGCCGCCGCGCACGACGTGGGTGTGGTTGTCGATCAGGCCGGGCAGAACCCGCTTGCCCTTCAGGTTGATGATCTTCGTATCCGGCCCGGCAAGGGCCATGACCTCGGCATCGCTTCCCACCTCCAGAAACAGCCCATCCTTGATGGCGACTGCCGTTGCATTCGGATTGCCGCGGTCGAGCGTCGTGAAGCGGCCATTGTGAAGGATCGTATCTGGATGCATGGAAGAACCTCCGGTCTTGATGGGATCAGCGGCCTTGGCCGGCGAAAACAGATTCGGAAAGGCAAGGCTCGAGGCCGCGCCAAGGAAGGTGCGTCGTGTCGGCATCAGCTTCTCTCCCGCTCGGTCGGCTGTTTAACTTCGGCGAGACCCGTGGTTTCAGCGCCACCCTTCGGCATATGGCCGAACATGTGCGGCTTGATCTGGTTGATCCACGAAACGACGGCCGGTTCCTTGCCGGCGATCGTCTTCGCGAAAGGAATGATCTGCTCTCCAACCAGGATGCCGAGCAGGCCGACGAGAGCGATGACGGGCGGTGCGGGAGAGCGCACATTGAGCAGGCTGTAAACGATACCGACCAGCAGGCCGGCGCCAAGGGACAGAAGATAGACTTTCATGGGAACCTCCTGATGGGTGAAAGCCGCACCGGGCTGGATGGCGATCCTGCCGGTGCGGCGCGGTTGAAAGCTTATTTCTTGGCCGGGTTGGGGCCGATGCGCTTGCCGTGCTTGACGCGCTCTTCGCCGCCATGGACATGGGTGACGGCATAGTCGATGCCCATGCCGTAGGCGCCGGAATGTTCCTTCACCAGCGAGGTGACGGCGTCATAGGTTTCCTTGCGTGCCCAGTCGCGCTGCCATTCGAGCAGCACCTGCTGCCAAGTGACGGGAATGATGCCGGCCTGCACCATGCGGTCCATGGCATATTTGTGCGCATCGACAGAGGTGCCGCCGGAGGCGTCCGCCACGATGTAGATCTCGTAATCCGCGATATCGTGGAGCGCGGAGAGCGCAAAGGTGGTGTTGCACACTTCCGTCCAGAGGCCGGAGACGACGATCTTCTTGCGGCCGGCCGCCGCATTCTTCGCCAGCGCATCGCGGACATTCTGGTCATCCCAAGAATTCATCGAGGTGCGCTCGAGAATGTCGTTTTCCGGGAAGACCGCGAGCAGCTCCGGGAAGGTGTTGCCGGAGAAGCTTTCCGTTTCGACCGTGGTGATGGTCGTCGGGATATTGAAAATCTTTGCCGCCTTGGCGAGGCCGACGACATTGTTCTTCAGGGTTTGCCGGTCGATCGACTGCACACCGAAAGCCATCTGCGGCTGCTGGTCGATGAAGATGAGCTGGCTGTTGGCGGGGGTAAGGACTTCGAGCTTGGACATTTTCAGTTCTCCGTTCAGGTGGTGATTGCCGATCTGCGGCGGTGGAAATTGAGAAGGCTTCGCCGGCCGGCTGCCCGGCAGGGGCAGCCGTCTTGAAAAGCGAGGATCTATCTTGGTCAGTGGATGCGGATCAGAGACCCGCTTTATGCTGCAAGCGGAGCGAGGTTCGCCTCGATCTGATTGCGGAAAGGCTCGTAGCGGTTCGGCAGCTTGAGCGCTTCGCCCAGATGCGCGGTATCCTCGTCACGGTCGAAACCGGGTTCATTGGTGGCGATCTCGAACAGGATGCCGCCCGGCGTGCGGAAATAGATCGCCCAGAAATAATCGCGGTCGATGACGGGGGTGACCTGATAACCCGTATCCATCAGCGCCTTGCGCACTTCCAGCTGCTTTTCGCGGTTTTCGACTGCGAAGGCGATATGGTGGACCGAGCCTGCTCCCGACCGGGCAAAGGGTGTCTTGGGCAAGGCTGCAAGATCGATCGTATCTGCCCCGTTGCCGCCGGGAATGACGAAGCGCGTCACATTGCCTTCAACGTCAGTCCGCTCATAACCCATGAAACGCAGCAGTTCTTCGGTTGCGGCAGTGTCATGCAAATTAAAACGTGCGCCGGTGAAACCGCGTATGGCGTTGTCTTCGGAAATTCCCTCGGCCAGCCAGGCAGCACGGGCGTCATCGCCTGTTTCGATCAGTGCAAGGCCATCGCCATCGGGACCGGTGAAGCGCAGGCGATTGGCGCCGAAGACCGTGTCGGCCTGAATGCCGGCGGCGCCTTTGGCAAGGAGACGCTCTTTCCAGAAGCCCAGCGAACCCTTCGGGATGGAAAACTGCGTCTCGCCCACTTCGCCGACGCCGGGACGGCCGGCCATCATGTTGGCGAAGGGAAAATAGGTCATGACCGTGCCGGGCGTTCCCTTTTCGTCGCCGTAATAAAGGTGATAGACGCTGGGTTCGTCGAAGTTGACGGTTTTCTTCACCCGGCGCAGGCCGAGCGTATCGGTGAAGAAACTGTTGTTCTGCCGCGCATCCGACGCCATGGAGGTGACGTGGTGCAGGCCCTTGATATCCTTGATCATCATCGGCGCCTTTCGTCTTTGGTGTGTCCGTTTCGATGGACAAAGATGTAACCCGCTTGATTGCATCGCGGAATTGCAATATTTTTCTCGAATGAATTGCGATTTTTGAAATAATGGCGATGAACGATCACAAAGCTCTCAAAACCTTTCTGATGGCGGCCGAAAAGCGCAACTTCGCGCAGGTCGCCCGCGAACTGGGCATGACGGCAGCTGCCGTCACCCGTGCGATTGCCGCGCTTGAAGATGATCTGGGTGTGCAGTTGTTTGTCCGCACCACACGCCAGGTGTCGTTGACGACCGACGGCGCCGTCTTCGCCGCACAGATCCAGCCGGCGGTCGAGGCGCTGGAGAATGCCCGGCGCGATGTCCGCAACGCCCATAAGGCGGATGAGGGACGTCTGAGGATCAGCGCGCCGACATGGCTCGGCAAGACGGTGCTGCCGCCGATCCTGTCCGGCTTCCGGGAACTCTATCCGAAAATGTGCTTCGAAATTTCGCTCTCGGACGGCCTGATCAATATCGTGGATGACGACTACGATCTGGCGATCCGCATTTCGTCGGCCCCATCGGACAAATTCACCATCTGGCGCAAGATCAGGGCCGTGCCAAGAATATTGGTGGCGGCCCCGGGCAGCCGGTTTACGCAGATGGAACATCCAAGCGAACTGACCCCTGACGATTGCCTTGCCTATAGCGGTGAAAGCCGGCGGGAGAACTGGGTCCTGTCGGACGGCGGATCGAGCATCGCCATCTCGGCCGGCCGCGCATTCAGCGCCAATAGCGGTGAGGTTCTGGCCGATATGGCGGCGGAAGGCGCCGGTGTGGCCATGCTGCCGGGATTTCACATCGCAGAACATATCCGCAGCGGCCGGCTCGTTCATGTCCTGCCCGGCTGGGCGCCGCCCGAACTCTGGCTGACACTCTATTATCCGCCCTATCAGGCGCTGCCGCCCCGCATCGCGACGTTCTCGAAATTCTTCGAAGAGCAGTTGCCGGCACATATGGTGATGCTGGACTAGGCCCGCACCACGCTTTCTCCGGCATGGGGCGGTCACAAATCCACGCACCGCCACGGCCCGCGCACCAAGATCGGGATTGTTCCTTCACGGCACCGGATGGATGGTCGATGACGGGAACGACCCGTCGCTTTCGATATCCGATTTCTTGAATGGCGTCGCCGAATCATCGCGCGACCCGTGCCCGTCCGTCCAAAGCATTGCCGTGGCCCGGAAACCGGAAATAACAGCTTCCGCTTCGAAAAAACTAACTACACGGCACCCGAAATAAAGGCGACAAAGCAAAGCATTGTCCGATTCTGGCAGCCGTTACATAGGCGGGTCAGCTCCCGGCAAGCATCGCAGGACAGTTTTAGACGAAAATAACGGTCAAACCCTTGCGCTCTCTCCCCTCCAAACGGATACTACTTATCCGGGAGCGGTCACGTCTGATTGCCCGCAGTGGAAGCTGATCGAATCGATAGTTAGCTTCGTAATTTTATACTCTATAAGACTCTAAGATACGCAAACATCAAGAATAAAATGCGCCGCCTCCAAATATTAACTAGGCTTTAAATGTTGGCCTGATATGACACGCACGTCGCGAAAATCTTAAGCGGCAGAAATTATTAAGCGGCATTCGCACAAGCTAGCGTGGAAAATCCGGGCCCCCTTCTCCGGCTCGAATTGCATGATGCGTTTCCAGCGCAGGTTCACATGAGCCATGTTCTCCACAATTTCGCTTTATTTGCGGATGTCGGACCGCTGTCATCACGGGCAGTGTCTGGCAGCAGATAGGCGTGACCAGTCGCCATCCGGTAAAGGACACGTTCATGACTTCGATTCTCTCCTCACTGTCTGCTGTGCAGATTTCCAAGCTTTCCACCTCCACGATCGCCAGCCTAACCTCGGAAGACGTGAATGCGCTGGACAGCACCAAGATCAAGGCCCTCTCGTCGTCTCAGATCGCTTCTTTGAGCACAGATAACCTTGCTCTTTTCAGCTCTGAAGATCTCCGCGCCATTTCGGTAAGCGCCTTCAAGGGCTTGACGCTGACCCAGATCGCAAAGCTGAGCTCCGCTCAGATCAGCGGCCTGTCGGCGTCTCAGGTTACGGCGCTTTATACCAGCCAGATCGATGCCCTCTCGACCGACCAGATCAAGGCTCTCAACTCGGCTCAGGTCGCCGGTCTCAGCTCCGCACAGGTTGCGACCCTGAACAGCAGCGAACTGGCACTCTTCTCCTCCGACGAGATCAAGGCCATCAGCGCCAATGCAGTCGCCGGCCTTTCCGCAGCAGCGCTCGCTGCTCTCAGCACCGAAAACGCCGCCGCCCTGACAAAGTCTCAGATCGCCGCCCTGTCTTCGACGCAGCTTAACGCCCTGTCTTCCGATAGCCTTGCCACCTTCTCCGCCGACGAGATCAAGGCCATCAGCACCAAGCTCCTCGCCGGCCTCGACGTCACCAAGCTGAGCACCGGCAACGTCGCCGCCCTGAGCAGGACGCAGATTTCGGCGCTTTCCTCGGCACAGTTCGCAGCCCTGTCGACGGACCAGATCAAGGCCCTCAACTCCGATCAGGTCGCCGGTCTCAGCTCCGCTCAGGTCGCAACCCTGAACAGCAGCGAGCTGGCATTGTTCTCGACCGATGAAATCAAGGCCATCAGCGCCAACGCCATCGCCGGTCTTACCCTGGCCGGTCTCGGCACTGAAAACGCCGCCGCCCTGACCAAGACGCAGATCGCCGGCCTGTCTTCGACACAGCTGAACGCCCTGTCTTCCGAGAGCCTTGCCACTTTCTCGACCGATGAAATCAAGGCGATCAGCACCAAGGCCCTCGCCGGCCTCGACGTTACCAAGCTGAGCACCGGAAACATTGCCGCCCTGAGCAGAACACAGGCCGCAGCACTGTCCTCCGCACAGTTTGCAGCCCTGTCGACCGACCAGATCAAGGCCCTCAACTCCGATCAGGTTGCAGGCCTCAGCTCCGCGCAGGTTGCGACCCTCAGCAGCAGCGAGTTGGCACTCTTCTCGACCGACGAGATCAAGGCGATCAGCGCTAACGGCATTGCCGGTCTTTCCGCAGCAGCACTCGCTGCTCTCAGCACCGAAAACGCTGCCGCCCTGACCAAGACGCAGATCGCTGGCCTGTCTTCGACGCAGCTCAACGCTCTGACTTCCGATAGCCTTGCCACTTTCTCGACCGACGAGATCAAGGCAATCAGCGCCAGAGCCCTTGCCGGCCTCGACGCCAGCAAGCTGAGCACCGGCAACGTCGCCGCCCTGAGCAGAACGCAGGCCGCAGCGCTCTCCTCGGCACAGTTTGCAGCCCTGTCGACGGACCAGATCAAGGCCCTCAATTCCGATCAGGTCGCCGGCCTCAGCTCCGCGCAGGTCGCAACCCTGAACAGCAGCGAACTGGCACTCTTCTCGACCGATGAAATCAAGGCGATCAGCGCCAACGCCGTTGCCGGCCTTTCCGCAGCAGCGCTTGCTGCTCTCAGCACCGAAAATGCCGCTGCACTGACCAAGACGCAGATCGCTGGCCTGTCTTCGGCACAGCTCAACGCCCTGACTTCCGATAGCCTTGCCACTTTCTCGACCGATGAAATCAAGGCGATCAGCACCAAGGCCCTCGCCGGCCTCGATGTCACCAAGCTGAGCACCGGTAACGTCGCTGCCCTCAGCAAAACGCAGATCACGGCACTGTCCTCGGCACAGTTCGCGGCCCTCTCGACCGACCAGATCAAGGCCCTCGGCTCGGAACAGGTTTCCGGCCTCAGCTCTGCTCAGGTCGCGACCCTGAGCAGCGCCGAACTGGCTCTGTTCTCGACCGATGAAATCAAGGCCATCAGCGCCAATGCTGTCGCCGGCCTTACCCTGGCTGGTCTCGGCACTGAAAACGCCGCCGCTCTGACGAAAACGCAGATCGCCGGCCTGTCTTCGACGCAGCTTAACGCTCTGTCTTCCGACAGCCTTGCCACCTTCTCGACCGATGAAATCAAGGCCATCAGCACCAAGGCCCTCGCCGGCCTCGACGTCACCAAGCTGAGCACCGGCAACGTCGCCGCCCTCAGCAAAGCACAGGCGGCAGCGCTCTCTTCGGCGCAGTTCGCAGCCCTGTCGACCGATCAGATCAAGGCCCTCGGTTCGGAGCAGGTCTCCGGTCTCAGCTCCGCTCAGATTGCGACCCTGAGCAGCGCCGAACTTGCTCTGTTCTCGACCGATGAGATCAAGGCCATCAGCGCCAATGCTGTCGCCGGCCTTACCCTGGCTGGTCTCGGCACTGAAAACGCCGCCGCTCTGACGAAAACGCAGATCGCCGGCCTGTCTTCGACGCAGCTTAACGCTCTGTCCTCCGAGAGCCTTGCCACCTTCTCGACCGATGAAATCAAGGCCATCAGCACCAAGGCCCTCGCCGGCATCGACGTCACCAAGCTGAGCACCGGCAACGTCGCCGCCCTCAGCAAAGCACAGGCGGCAGCGCTCTCTTCGGCGCAGTTCGCAGCCCTGTCGACCGATCAGATCAAGGCCCTCGGTTCGGAGCAGGTCTCCGGTCTCAGCTCCGCTCAGATTGCGACCCTGAGCAGCGCCGAACTGGCTCTGTTCTCGACCGATGAGATCAAGGCCATCAGCGCCAATGCTGTCGCCGGCCTTACTCTGGCTGGTCTCGGCACTGAAAATGCCGCTGCACTGACCAAGACGCAGATCGCCGGCCTGTCTTCGGCACAGCTTAACGCCCTGTCTTCCGAGAGCCTTGCCACCTTCTCGACCGACGAGATCAAGGCGATCAGCACCAAGGCCCTCGCCGGTATCGACGCCAGCAAGCTGAGCACCGGCAACGTCGCCGCCCTCAGCAAAGCACAGGCAGCAGCGCTCTCCTCGACGCAGTTCGCAGCCCTGTCGACCGACCAGATCGCAGCCCTCAACTCCGATCAGGTCTCCGGCCTCAGCTCCGCTCAGATTGCGACCCTGAACAGCACTGAACTGGGCCTCTTCTCGACCGACGAGATCAAGGCCATCAGCGCCAATGCCATCGCAGGCCTTTCCACCGCTGCCATAGCTGGTCTCAGCAGCAGCCAGGCCGGTGCGCTCTCGGCCCAGCAGCTGAAGGTCATGAACGATGCACAGGTCGAGGCGGTCATCAAAGCCTACAAGGCAGTATAAGCCTTAAACGACCCGACAAAACCTACGACGCGGCTCAGGCCGCGTCGTAACATTTTAATTGCAGAATGCCCCAGAAGGACATTCAGTATCTGTCATGGCAAAAATATCCGTCATCATCCCGGCCTACAACATGGCCAGTCTTATCGGCGAGACACTCGACAGTGTTCTGCGCAATGAAACCGAGATGGATATCGTCGTCGTCGACGATGCCTCCACCGACAATACCTGCGACATCGTCGAGCAATACATCGCTCAGCACGCCAATATAAGGCTGATGCGCAGCGAGACGAACACCGGGCCGGGCGTTGCCCGCAACAGGGCGCTGGCGACCATCGACAGCCAATATTGCCTGTTTCACGATGCTGACGACCTCCTGCACGACGGAGCCATCGATACCGTTCTGCCCTTGATGGATGAGACGAATATCGATGTCGCCGCATTCAGATATAGCGTGTTGAGAACGACCGATGGCCCTGCCGGCGAAATGGCGCCTATCGACAAGAATATCTGGGATAGCGTCCTCGGCAGCCGCGACAGCGCAATGATCGACCTAGACTCGACCGCGCAATTCCTGGTGACGATCAATTACCCATGGAACAAGATACTGCGGACATCTTTCATTCGCCGGACGAACTGGCGTTTCTCCACGGCGCGGATCAACGAAGATATCCTGCCGCATTGGGCGGCCTATATGAATGCCGGACGGTTTCTGGCCATTAACAGCAGCCTGACAACACACCGCCTCGTCCCGGGGCGGGAGCAGCATACGAGCACGTTCGACGAGCGCCGGCTTGAGATGTTCGCGGCACTGAAAGACATCGAGAAGCTTTTCCTGGACAATCCGATCTTCAGGGCAAAATATTACCCGATCTTCATCGTCTTCAAGGCGGGTTTGCTGGAATGGGCGGCCAAGCAGATGCGGCAGGACCTGCACGGTCTTTTCCGCGAATATGTCGCACATTCATATCAATACTTCACGGATGAAGACTTCGACAGTGTCTATCGGATCAACCCGTCGATCGCGCTGGCGAGCTACAGGATGAAATACTCTCATCGTTAGAGATGTGAGCGATCCTTACTGCGGCATGACAGCATCAATCTCCCGGAAGCCGACGCCTGATCGGGAGGAAACTTCGTGCGGCCACGCTACCGGCTGATCTGGGCAAGCAACCCGGCTTCCAACACATCCAGCCACAGGCAAGTTACCTGCGATAGCTAAGGACGGCCCATCAACAGGCTGTTCTTATCTTCGACCCTTTGTCGCTTGCCGCAGGATGTCATGACCGCCAATCCCGTCTCACCTTCAAACGACGCCGCCGCTCCCAGCGCCCTTGATCTTGCGCGGAACCAGCGGATGAGTCTCATGGATCTGCTGAGCGTAACCGAGGCGCTCAGTGCCGCCGGTCAGCGAGCCGCGGCTGCGGAACTCTACAAGACCTGGGTTGCGTTCAACGACAACAATCCCGTCATTCATCTTGCCTATTTCAACTATGCCGTTGCGCTCAGCCAGCTTGGCGACCGCGCGGGCGCCGTGCAGGCGTTCCGCGCCTGTTTGAAGGCCAATCCGCAATTCGCTCCCGGCTACATCAATCTCGGTCGTGTCCTCGAAGATAGCGGGTTGATCGGCCAGGCCGTGGAACAGTGGTCGCAATATGCCGAAACGACGAAGCACCTCGACGCCGAAGCGATCGGCCATCGGCACATGGCCCTGCAGAACATCGGCCGGGTTCTCGAAGGCGCCGGAAAGCTCGAGGACGCTGAAACCGCCTTGCTACAGGCATTCGAGCTGCGTCCGGAATTGCCGGAGGCAGGCCAGCACTGGGTGTCGTTGCGGCAGCGCCAGTGCAAGTGGCCGGTGCTTGCTCCTTCAAACCATGTCCCCGCGCGCAAGATGCTCGATGCGATGTCCTCGCTGACGCTGAGCTGCTATGCCGACGATCCGATGTTCCAGCTTGCCAAGGCATATCGCTACAGCAAAACGGTGGTCGGCACGCGGCCGGACCTCAGCCGTTTTCCGCGCAGGTCGCCGAAGCTGAAGTCCGGAACCGGTGAGCGGCTGCGCGTCGGTTACCTCTCGTCGGATCTTCGCGATCATGCCGTGGGCTTCGCTCTCTGCGAGGTTCTGGAGTTGCATGACAAGGACAGCCTTGAGGTCTTCGCCTATTATTGCGGTAACGTCCGCAACACGGACAGCACGCAGGAGCGGATCAAGGCAGCAGTCCATTGCTGGCGGGATATCCACGGCCTGGACGATGCCGCAGCGGCATCGCAGATCATCTCCGACGAAATCGATATTCTGATCGACGTGAACGGCTACACCAAGGACGCGCGCACGAAGATTTTCGCCTATCGCCCCGCGCCGGTCATCGTCAGTTTCTGCGGTTACCCCGGATCGATGGGAAGCCCGTTCCATCAGTACCTGATTTCGGACGGTTACATGATCCCGCCGGAGAACGACATCTATTACTCCGAAAAGGTCCTGCGCATCGCCTGCGACCAGCCGCTCGACCGCAAGCGGCCCATCGCCGCCCGGCCAAGCCGGGCCGAGGTCGGATTGCCGGAGGATGCGTTCGTCTATGCCAGCTTCAACGGCATGCAGAAGATTACCGAAAGCTGCTTTGCGCGATGGATGACGATCCTGTCGCAGACGCCGGGCAGCCTGTTGTGGCTGCTGGCGGGCGATGAGGACGTCAATCAGCACCTGCAGGCAATCGCAGAAAAAAGCGGCGTCTCACCTGACCGGCTCGTCTTTGCGCCGAAGGTTCCGAACCCGCAGCACATCGCCCGTATCGGCGTTGCCGACCTGTTTCTGGATACGTTCCCCTATGGCGCTCACTCCACGGCCGCGGACGCCATAACATCCGGCCTGCCCGTCCTCACCATGTCCGGCAAGACATTTGCGGCACGCTTCTGCGGCAGCATCGTCACCGCAGCGGGTGTTCCGGAAATGATTTGTTCTTCGCCGGAAGACTATGTCGCCCGCGCCATCGGCTTCGAACGCGACAGGAAGAAGCTTCTGGAGGTCAGAGAATCGATCGCCCGGCAGCGGGATACCAGCGTATTGCGGGATATTCCCGCTCTGGCGCGCCGTCTGGAAGAGCTGTTCTGGCAAATGCAGGGCGAATGCGAACGCGGCGAGACGCCGGTGCCGGATCTCAGCAATCTCGACCTCTATTATGAACTGGGCGCGGAAGCCGTGTTCGAAAACGTGGAGTTTGAAGACGAGCAGAGCTATCGCAATCGCTATCTCAAGAAGCTCTCTCAATGGCACGACTATTCGCCAATTCCATATGACAATCGCCTCTGGCGGATACCGGATAACTGAGCACGGGATAGTCTCGACCGGCCGGGGCATGCGCTGCACGGCACATCTTCGATGCAAATCTCGACCGCCCACCGGGCGACATATGAACGGGACTGATTACCAATGTTCGCGGACGAAAGAATTGTCATTGTCGGCGCCGGGCTTTCCGGCGCGGTCATCGGCCGGGAGTTGGCGCTGGCAGGCCACAGGGTCGATATCGTCGATGCCCGCGATCACATTGCCGGCAATTGCCACACCGAACGCGACGGTGAGACCGGCGTTATGGTGCATGTTTACGGGCCGCATATTTTCCACACCGACGACAAGGAAGTCTGGGACTATGTGAACGGCTTTCAGACCTTCATGCCTTACAAGAACCGGGTCAAAACGACGAGCGGCGAGCGCGTCTATTCGCTGCCGGTCAATCTGCACACGATCAACCAGTTCTTCGGCAAGAATTTCCGGCCCGATGAAGCCAGAGCCTTCATCGAGGAAAAGGCCGACAAGTCGATTACTGATCCACAGACTTTCGAGGAGCAGGCGCTGCGCTTCGTCGGCCGCGATCTCTATGAGGCCTTCTTCAAGGGATACACCGAGAAACAATGGGGCTGCTCGCCGACGGAACTGCCGGCCTCGATCCTGAAACGCCTGCCCGTGCGCTTCAACTATGACGACAACTACTTCTTCCACAAATATCAGGGCATGCCGGAAACCGGTTATACGGACATGATCGAACGCATCCTCGATCATCCGAACATCAGCTTCAAACTTGGCACACATTTCCAGCGCGCCGAAGCGCCGGCCTCTGCACACGTCTTCTATTCCGGTCCGCTCGACGGCTATTTCGACTTCGAATTCGGCCGTCTGGCATATCGGACGCTCAACTTCGAACGCTTCACCTATGACGGCGACTATCAGGGCTGTGCGGTGATGAATTATGGCGACGTTTCGGTGCCCTTTACCCGCATCACCGAACACAAGCACTTTTCTCCGTGGGAAGACCATGCCGGCTCCGTCTGCTACAGGGAGTTCTCCCATGAATGCGGCCCGCAGGACATTCCCTATTATCCCATCCGGCTGGTCGAGGACAAAGAACAGCTCGCCGAATATGTGGCGCGTGCCGAACGGGAAGCGTCGGTAACCTTTGTCGGGCGGCTCGGGACCTATCGTTATCTCGACATGGATGCGACCATTCGAGAGGCGCTCGACACCGCCCGCCTCTATCTCGCCCGGCGATTGGAAGGCGCTCCCATGCCAGCATTTCTGCATTCACCCGTTTGAGGCGGATACGTTCGTTCTTCACCATAAATGCAGGCAATTAACGCTCCGACGACCGAAGCGTAGCAACTTCAGGTTCAGGCAAGCCCGATTGCGTACTCAACATCTGAAAAATGGTGGATCTGCGCAACCGACGCCCTTTCCGGGGCTTTAGCAGAAAATCCACCTGTTGGGCCTGGACTTTAGGATTTTTCAGACATGACGTCGATCATTTCTTCCCTGAACGTCAATCAGATCAGATATCTTTCGACAGAGGCGGTCGCAGCCTGGACAACCGACGACGTGGCGTCGCTTTCCACAACGCAGATCAAAGCGCTCTCGTCGGCCCAGATCGCGGCACTGGATGTGGAGGATGTCAAAGTCCTCAACTCACAACAGTTGAGCGCCATTTCGCAGGGCGCCATCGTTGGCCTGACGCTGGATCAGCTCAACATTCTCGATCAGTACGCCATCAAAAGCCTGAATTCGAGCCAGATTTCTGCGCTCACCACCACCCAGCTCCATGCCCTGACGACGGAACAGGCGGAGGCTTTGACCTCATCTCAGGTGCGCGCCCTCAATGCGACGCAAATTGCCGCCCTAAGCGCGGAAGATATAGCAACATTCTCAACCGCCGACATCGCCGCAATCACAAGTAAAGCCATGCCGGGCTTGAGCACCGAGGTGATCGCAGGGCTGACGCCGGATCAGATCGCGGCCCTGAGCACGAGCGCCGTTGCGAGCCTGACGACCGACCAGATCGCGGTCCTGAACCCAGATCAGGCCGAAGCCCTGTCGCCGGCGCAGGTCAAAGTGCTGAGCTCGATGCAACTCGCTGCTCTCGGCACGGACGATATAGCGACATTCTCGACCGCCGATATCGCAGCGATTACCGTCAAGGCCATGCCGGGTCTCAGCACCGAGGCAATCGCGGCGTTTAGCCCGGATCGGATCGCCGCCCTCAGCGCAAGCACGATTGCCGGCCTGACGATCGACCAGATCGAAACCCTGAGCACCGCCCAGATCGCTGCATTGACGACGGCGCAGATTGCCGCACTCAAGACGACGCACATCGCCGCCCTGAGCACCAGCCAGGTCGAAGCCCTGTCGCCGGAACAGGTGAGGTCGCTGAGCGCGGCACAATTCGTGGCCCTCAGCGCGGAGGACATCGCGACATTCTCAACCGCCGATATAGCGGAGATCACCGGCAAAGCCATGCCCCGTCTGGGCACGGAGACGATCAGCATGCTTACCAAAGAGCAGATCGCCGCATTGACCACGGCCCAGATGAACGCCCTCGGCGTAGCGCAGTTCCAGGCCTTGAGCGCGGCTCAGATCGAGGCCCTGTCAACCGCTCAGATTGCCGCCCTCAGCACCGGCGTGGTCGCAAACCTGATAGCCGACCAGATCGAAGCCTTCAGCACCCAGCAGGTCGAGGCCCTGTCCTCGGCACAGGTAAAGTTGCTGAGCTCGATCCAGCTTGCGGCCCTGAGTGCCGAGGACATAGCAACATTCTCGACCGCCGATATCGCGGCGATCACCGGCAAAGCCATGTCCGGCCTGAGCGCGGATGCAATCGCGGCGCTGTCCACCGCCCAGATCGCCGCCCTGACCACCAGCGCCATTGCCGGCCTGACGGCCGATCAGATCGAAGTTCTGAGCGCCGAGCAGGTCGAGGCGCTGTCTCCGGCGCAGGTGAAGTCCCTGAGTTCAGCGCAGCTCGCAGCCCTGAGCATCGAGGATCTGGCGACATTCTCGACCGCCGATATCGCAGCGATCACGAATAAAGCCATGTCAGGCTTGAACACCGATGTTATCGCCGCCTTCACCACCGCTCAGATCGGCGCCCTCACCACCAGCGCCATTGCCGGCCTCACTTCCGATCAGATCGAAGCCCTGAGCGGCAATCAGGTCAGCCTTCTATCTACCGCGCAGATCAAGGCGTTGAGTTCGGTTCAGGTCGCCGCCCTGGGCAACGATGTGGCCGCCCTGTCCACCAGCCAAACGGCCATGTTGAGCACATCGGGCATCAAGGGCCTGACCAGCGATCAGGTTGCGGCCCTCAGCATCGATCAGTTCGCGGCCCTGACCACGGCCCAGATCGCGGCTTTCGGCTCGGGACAGATTGCGGCATTGAGCACGGACAATATAGCATCGCTTTCCGTGGCCCAGCTTGCGGCAATGAGCACCTCCGGCATCCTGGGACTTTCGACCGGCCAGATCGCCGCCCTCAGCACCGATCAGGTTTCCAAGCTGTCGACCAAGCAGATGGCGCGGTTGAGCGCGGCACAAATTGCCGCCCTCGGCACAGACGACATAGCCGCTCTTTCGACAGCCCAGATCGCCTCCCTGAGCGCTGCGGGCATTACGGGACTAAGCGCGCAGCAGCTGGCGACCCTCACCACCAGCCAGGCCGAAGCCTTGACGAGCGCGCAGATCGTCAATCTCGGCTCCACACAGATTTCGCAATTGGGGACGGACGATCTGGCGAAATTCACGACCAAGGACATCGCCGCGATCACGTCCAGCGCAATCGCAGGACTGACGGCAGAGACCCTCGCTTCCCTGACAACAGCCCAGATTGCCGCCCTGAATGTGCAAAGCATCGGTGCGTTGAGCACCGCGCAGATCGCCGCCTTGAGTATCGCCCAGGTCGAGGCCTTGACCACCGCCCAGGTCGGCGCTCTCAGCTCGAAACAGATCGCCGCCTTGAGCGCGGACGACATTGCGACATTCTCGACCAAGGATATCGCCGCGATCAGTTCCAGTGCGATCGCCGGATTGTCGGCAGAGACCATCGCCTCCCTGACGACAGCGCAGATTGCCGCCCTGAACGTGCAAAGCATCGGTGCATTGAACACCGCGCAGATCGCCGCCCTGAGCACCGCTCAGGTCGAGGCCTTGACCAGCGCCCAGGTCGGCGCGCTCAGCTCGACGCAGGTAGCGGTCCTGAGCGCGGAGGATATGGCGACGTTCTCGACCAAGGACATTGCCGCCCTCAGTTCGAATGCCATCCCGGGCTTGTCCACCCAAACCATAGCGTCGCTGACGACAGCGCAGATCGCAGCCTTGAGTACGGCTGGCATTGGTGGGCTGAGCACCGGACAGGTCGCAGCGCTCACTGGCGATCAGGTGGACGCCCTGACCAGTACCCAAATCGCGGCACTCACCTCAAAACAGGTTGCGGCCTTGAGCGTGGCTGACATCGCCTCGCTGTCAGCAGCCCAGATAGCCGCCCTCAGCACTGCAGGCATAACGGGCCTGACCACTGACCAGATCGCGGCCCTCGACACCGCGCAGGTCGAGGCTTTGACCGATACACAGGTCGGTGCTCTCAGCTCGAAACAGATTGCGGTCTTGGGCACGGACGACATGGCAACGTTTTCGACCAAGGACATTGCCGCGATCAGTTCAAGTGCCATCCCGGGCTTGTCGACGGAGACCATAGCGTCGCTGACCACGGCCCAGGTCGCAGCCTTGAGTGCGGCTGGCGTTGGAGGGTTGAACACCGGGCAGGTCGCCGTCCTGACGAGCGATCAAGTCGACGCCCTGATCAGTATCCAGGTCGGCGCCCTCACCTCCAGACAGGTTGCCGCCCTCAGCGTGGCCAGCATCGCTTCGCTTTCGGCAACCCAGATAGCCGCTCTCAGCACGGCGGGCATAGCGGGCCTGACCACCGATCAGATCGCCGCTCTCAACACCGCTCAGGTCGAGGCCCTCACCAGTGCTCAGATCGGCGTCCTCAGCGCAAAACAGATTGCGGCCCTCAGCGCCGGTGGCCTTGATACATTCACTGCCGCCGAGCTGGCTGTCATCAGCTCGAGTGCGATCTCGGGCCTGTCGACAGCGGCAATCGCTTCGCTGACGACGGCGCAGATCGCCGCCCTCGGCACGGCCGCAGTACCCGGCCTGACCACCGCCCAGATCGCGGCCCTCGGCACCGGTCAGGTGGATGCCCTCACCAGCGCCCAGATCGCCGCCCTCACCTCCAAGCAGGTTGCGGCTCTGAGCGTCGCCAGTATCGCCTCGCTCTCGGCAGCCCAGATAGCCGCCCTCAGCACTGCGGGTACGGCGGGCCTGACCACCGATCAGATCACGGCCCTCGACACCCTTCAGGTCGAGGCCCTGACCAGCAGTCAGATCGGCACTCTCAGTTCGAAACAGATCGCGGCCCTCAGCGCCGGCGATCTCGATACATTCACTGCCGCCGAGCTGGCCGCCATCAGTTCGAATGCGGTCTCGGGCCTGTCGACAGCGACCATCGCCTCGTTGACGACCGCCCAGATCGCCGCGCTCGGCGCGGCGGCAATACCGGGCCTGACCACGGATCAGATCGCGACTCTCGGCACCGGTCAGGTAAGCGCGCTGACCAATGCGCAGATCGGCGCCCTCACCTCCAAACAGGTTGCGGCCCTGAATACGGCCGACATCGCCTCCCTTTCCGTTAGCCAGATAGCGGCTCTGGACGCCAAGGCGATTGCAGGCCTTGGCAGCGCACAGACCGGCGCGTTGAGCATTGAACAGGTCCAGACATTATCCACCCGGCAGATAGCATCGCTGAATTCGGATGCGCTCAAGGGCCTGTCCGCGGAGATGCTGGAAACCTTCTCGACGGAGGAACTCGCGGCTATCGGCTCAAGCGCGATAAAGGGACTGTCCACGGACTTTATCGCCGCTCTTTCCACCGCCGAGGTTGCGGCCCTGAGCACGGCTGGCGTCGCCGGATTGACCAGCGATCAGATCAATGCCCTCGGCAAGGACCAGATCGAAGCACTCTCCACCAGCCAGATCGCCGCATTGAGTTCGGCCGGACTTGCGGGGTTGTCGGCGGATGATCTGGATACATTCTCCACCGGGGAACTCGCCGCCATCAGTTCGACGGCGATCAAGGGACTGTCCGCCACCGTCGTAGCCTCCCTGTCTTCTCAGGAGATCGCCGCTTTGACGACGGGCCAGGTGGCTTCGCTGAGCTACGGTCAGGTCGCGGCCATGGGGTCCGCGCAAATCGGAGCGCTGTCACTGTCACAGGTCAGCGTCCTCAACGCGCTGCAGGCAGCCGCGCTTGGCGGCGACGACCTGACGGCATTTTCCACCGAGCAGATCATCAGCCTGAGTTCGAGCGCAATCTCGGGATTGGGCACCGGTACGCTCGCTGCCCTGACGGCATCCCAGGCGGCGGCCTTCACGCCAGGCCAGGTCGCCGCCATGACATCGGCGCAGGTTACGGCCTTGAACAGTGCCAAGACCACCAACAGCTCTGTCCAGGATATCGCCTCCCTGATCTCAACCACCGACGAGACGACTTCGACCCAGGACAGCGCGACCAGCACGTCAGTGGAGGCTTCGAGTGAAACGCAGGAGGCGTCTGACGTCGCTGCAACCATTTTGTCTTATCTGGACGTCTGACTTTGGCCTGCGAATAGAGGGAAATAACCGGGCCGGGATAGCTGCCATCGCCTGATGGCAGCCGCTATTTCGCCGGCTCATCAACGCCGCGTCAGTGTGCGTTCAGACCGGGGCCGGGCTGCTCGTCACTGGCGTAAGGCTCCGTGCGATTTCTCCGGCAACGAAGATCGCGTGCTCGGTAACCTGGGGCAGGCCCATCAGCTCACCGAAGGTTCCGCGCGCCAGCGGACCGCCGATCAGCAGCGTTTCAATGGCCTGGCCGCGGCTGTCGATGGCGCGGGATCGCTCGTCGCAGTGGATGCCCAGCCCCGTCGGGCAAAAGGTCAGAAAACCCGCCTGCTCCAGACCGGAAAGAAAAGCCTGCGATTTCAGAATTCCACCATGAGCGGGACCGGTCGTCACGATAATCGCATCGACGTCGAGCCGCGCGATGTCCCATTTGCCGCGAAACCGCAGATCGACATGCAACGAACCGTCTTCGCCAGCCTTTGCGGACACAAGCGACCCGGCGACGATCTGTAACCGGCCCGAAATTATGGCCTCATCCAGAAGTTTCTCCACCTGCGGCGCGATCCTGAACCGGTGCGCGTCCCAGAAGGGCCGCAGCCACCGCACCACCCTTCGCTTTTCGATCAGGGGAAGGTTCCGCCATATGTCGCGTCCCTGCAGGCGAACGGCGTCCAGAACGCCATGCCAGCTCGCACCGCCCGCTTGCGACACTCGCACAGCCTCTCGAATCCGCCGTAGCAGTTCCGACGCGCTTTTGGACGGCGGATCGACAAAATCGCCGTAGGGTTCCTGCGGCAAGGCCGGATGGCCACGCGACCGCAAGCCGCGGCGCGACAGCGAAACGACCCGCGCATGATGGCCGCGCCGGTGGAGCGCGGCAAAGGCATCAGCCGCGGTCAAGCCATTGCCGACGATCAGAATACGGTCACCTGCAGCGATATTTTCCAGCGCAGCGTCCGCATTCAAATCCGCCACCAGTTTCGGATGACCGGCAAGCGGTTTCAACACCTGCGGAAGCGCCGGCGGCGGATGGCTTGTCGCAACCACCACGATGTCCGCGAAATGGCTATCGCCGTCTGCGGTTTGCAACTCCCAACCGTCTGCATGGCGAGCCACATGTTCTATCGTGCTGCGCCTGTGCTCAACAATGCCCGCATCCAGCAGGGGCGCGATCTCGGCCGCGACATAGGCGCCGAAGACCCTGCGTTGCGGATAGGCCTGCCCGTCGGGCAAAACCGCTGCTGCATCGCCCGCAAGCGCGTTCGACCTGTCGAGATAATGGAGGAAATTATCCGGATCATCAGGATAAAGCGTCATGCGGCCGGCCGGCACGTTGATCCGGTTGGTCGGCTCCGGCGTGGAATAGGCAAGCCCTGCACCCAATGCCGCTCTCGGCTCGAACACGACGATCCGCACATTTTCGAACGCCCCAGCGGCTCGATGGAGATGAAGGGCAATCGCTGCCCCGCTAAATCCACCGCCTATGATGGCGACAATGGCATTATTCCGGCTCACTGACATTTCAACTCACGCGATCTCGGCGGCTCACGGACCGAATAACGTCCAATTTTAGCAGCCGGGATGAAAAATTCACAGCGATGCGTGCCAGGTCGCGCAAGTTCGAACGCATGCGTCCCGTCCGGTTCGGCTGCGGCGCTTTCGGCGGATGAGCGGCGAAGGCCGCCGCTCCACCTGTTCTGCCTGCGTTATTCGGCTGCAATCGCCGCGCTTTCCTCGGCCTCTTCGAGTGCGCGCACCAGCGGAATGACGTGCTTGCCGAAATACTCGACCTCTTCCTGGAAATGCAGGAAACCGAGCAGGATGAGATCGGCGCCGGCGCGCTTCAGGCGCACGATGCGCTCCGCCACCTGTTGGGGGGTGCCGATGAGGTTAGAGCGGAAACCGTCATTGTACTGAACGAGATCCTCGAAGCTGGATTTCGCCCAGTTGCCTTCGCCTTCCGGGGAGGCCTTACCGGCATTCTTCACCTCATGGCCAAAAGCATTGACCGCTTCCGGATTGGCCTTCTCGATGATTTCGGCAAGCACGGCCTTTGCCTCTTCCTCCGTCTCACGCACGATGGCGAAGGCATTTACGCCGACCTTGACCGAATGATTGTTCTCAGCCGCCTTGGCACGGATGTCATCGACCTGCCTTGCGATCTCTTCCGGGGTGTTACCGTTGGTGAAATACCAGTCGGAAACGCGAGCCGCCATATCGCGGGCTGCGCGCGAAGAACCGCCCTGAAAGATTTCAGGCTGCGGATCGACCGGTTTCGGCTTCAGGGAATAATTGTTGAAGCGATAGAAATCGCCGCGGAAGGTGAAGCTGTCTTCCGTCCAGATGCCGCGCAATGCACGGATGAACTCCTCCGAGCGGCGATAGCGCTCGTCGTGGTCGAGCCACGGTTCGCCGATGGCATGGAACTCGCCGCGAAACCAGCCGCTGACAATGTTGACCGCAACGCGGCCATTGGTGAGGTGGTTAATCGTGGCGATCTGTTTTGCAGCGAGCGCCGGGTTCCACGGCCCCGGCAGAATGGCGGCAATGACCTTCAGCGTCTTTGTCGACTCCAGTAGGGAATGGCTGAAAGACACGGATTCATGCTGGAACTCGGCGCCATAGCCAGCCGTGAATCGAATCTGGCTCAGCGCATAGTCAAAACCGCTCGCTTCCGCGATCTGCGCGAGCTTGCGGTTATAGTCGATGGTCCAGCTGGTGCGTTGCTCGATATTCGAGATGACGAGGCCACCGGAAACATTCGGAACCCAATAGGCGAATTTAACGGGCTCGGCTGTGCGTGCGGTCATGATAAATTCCTCTCTTGCAATCTCAGTTGGCAGCCGCTTCGCGTGAAACGACGGAAAGGGTCGGATGGTGATCGCCGCCACCAAGCGCTTTGGCGGGCAGAAGCTCGAACAGATCGGCGACGGCGCGCTCAATGCGCGCTTCGACGGCCGGGTTTGAAAGCGTGTATCCGGTAAAATCCGCCTCGACGGCATAAACCGTGGTCGGCACGGTGACAGCACCGAAGAAGCCGAACAGCGGACGGAACTGGTGTTCCAGCATCAGGCCATGCAGCGGCGAGCCGCCGGTCGCGGCAAGGATCACGCGTCGACCCTGCAGGGCACGGAAATCGACGAGATCGAATAAATGTTTGAGCGCGCCCGTATAGGAGGCGCGATAGACCGGCGAACCGACGACGAGCACATCGGCAGCCTCGACGGCATCGACAATTGCACGCCCGGCCTCGTCGAGCTCATCTGCGCGCAATGCCCGAAATAGAACCGGGGCGGCATCGGCAAGATCGATGAGGTCGGTTTCAACCTTCGCCGTCCGCCCGATCGCGGCAACAATTCGTTCAACGACATGCGCCGTGCGAGATGGCCGCTTCACACTACCGGAAATGCCAAGGATCTTCATATCCGTTCGCCCTTCTTTTGTGTGTATTTTCTATGTTTTTAATAGGCTATCAAAGACGCTCATTCCAAAAGCCGCATATTTTGAGAAATGCTTTCGCGTATTTGGGCCAAAGCGCCGACTGTTTCACACGGGGCAAGGCGGTCGCTGCAAGTGCCGAAGGGGAAAGCACTCACGCCCTCAACGGGCAGATATCGCCCAAAAGCAGGACACCGGGGATCTCCGATCCCCGGTGCCAATATCTAGAGCGATGCTTTCAGCGCCTCAATTGAAGGCGACGTAAAGGCAGGGCAAGGATCAAAACTCCTCCCAGTTGTCGGGGGTGGTATTCAACGCGGCATTGCCTGAAAACGCCGCCCTTATCCTGCCGCCAAGCGCACGCGCGGGAGACGCTGCGGGCCTGCCGGCAACCGATGCCGTGCGCACGGGCGCGGAGGCCTCGCCATAACCGCCTTCGGACAGTTTGAACTGTGCGATCAGCCCGTTGAGCGAAGACGCCTCGCGTGCAAGCCCGTGGCTGGCGGCGGTGCTTTCCTCCACCATGGCGGCGTTCTTCTGGGTGTCCTGATCCATCTGGTTCACGGCCGTATTGATCTGCTGAAGACCGGAGGATTGCTCCTGTGCCGATTCCGCGATGGCGGCGACGTGCCGGTTGATTTCCTGCACCTCCGTCACGATCAGTTCCAGCGCCTTGCCGGTTTCACCAACCAGCTGCACGCCCTGCTGAACCTGACCGTTGGATGTCGTGATCAGGTTCTTGATCTCCTTGGCCGCACCGGCGGAGCGTTGCGCCAGTTCGCGAACCTCCTGCGCGACGACGGCAAAGCCCTTGCCCGCCTCACCCGCACGGGCAGCTTCCACGCCCGCATTCAGCGCCAGAAGGTTGGTCTGGAACGCGATCTCGTCGATCACGCCGATGATGTTGGAAATCTCATTGGCGGATGTCGCGATCTGCTCCATTGCAGCGACGGCCTGCTGCACCACCTCTCCGGATTTTTCAGCGCCGACTTTCGCGCGGCCGACGAGGTGACCCGCTTCCTGCGCCCGCTTCGTGGCGTCCTTCACCGTCGTGGTGATTTCTTCCAGCGCAGCCGCAGTCTCTTCAACGGCGGCAGCCTGCTGCTCCGTGCGTCTCGCCAGATCGTCCGCCGCAGACCTTATCTCGTTGGCGCCGGCATCGATGCCGCGCGCGTTCTGCGCCACCTGGCTCAAGGTCGACTGCAACTGTTCCGCAGCCCGGTTGAAATCGCCGCGGATACCGTCAAGACCGGAGACGAACGGCTGAACGATCCGGTAAGTAACGTCGCCCTGGGCGATCTTCGAAAGGGCCGTGGCAAGATTGTCGACGGCAAACTGCACGTCGGCAGCTTCCCTGGCCTTCTGTTTCTCGCGCTCGATCCGGTCCTTTTCCGAAGTCGACCGGTTGGCCTCCGTCTCATTCTCAAGCCGGAGGCGTTCGATTGCGCTTTCGCGAAACGCCTGAACCGCAGCAGCCATCTGGCCGACTTCATCCCTGCGATCCATTCCGGAAATTTCGCTTGCCGTATCACCGGCCGCGAGCGATTCCATGCGCGCGCGAAGCCGCGCAATCGGGGTGGTGATGCCCCGGGAGGAAATGAGCAGGCCAAGTGCGATCACGGCCAGCGAAACGAGCGCGAGCGTAATCAGGCCCGTCCAGATCGTCGTATTGGTGCTGGCTGTAAGGCGTTCTCTCCCCTCATTCATCACCTGGATGAGCTGCTCATTGCCGGCGCTGATCTTTGGCGAGACTTCGGCAATTTTTCGAAGCACGTTGAGCGCCATCTGCTGCGCTTCGGCGCGTTGCCCTGCCTGCATGAGGGCGATGACCTGATTGCCGATCTCCTCGACTTCGACGACACCCTTGAGGATATCGCGGGCGGCATCCGTGCGCGCCGGCACAAGCTCCATGATCTTGTTCTGGCGTTCCTCGAGCTGCTTACGGTCGGCTCTGAAGGTCTTGACGGCAGCTTCGAAATCAGCGCTGGCCGGGTCGTTAAGGCTGGCGCGAAGCATCTGCATGCCGAGTGCATTGAGGTTCCCGCTGGTTCTGGCGTTCAGAACCGCAGCAAGGGCCTCATGGCCGATGAAATCGCTATAGACGCTGTCGGTGCCTTTATATTGCAGGCTGACGTAGCTTATTCCGGAAAGCGACATCAGGCTCATCAGAGAGATGACAAAAACGACCTTCGTTTTTATCTTGGTATTGTTCAGGAAAGACATGAATGGCCTCAAGGCAAGCACTCCTCCAGCCGCCCTCTCAGGAGGCCGGGGAATATATAATGAAACATCGCGGGTAGCTGTTGCCCCTCCTCATGGGGCGACAAGCGGATGCCTTTTTCGAGCCGCCGCCGGGCGGGTCGTCATGGGTCCGCTTGTTCTACCGGCTCCGCCGATGAAACCTTGGAACCTGCGTATTTTAGATTTCACAAAATCACTAAATGAAGTGTTACCCGGGATAGGCAAGTGCTGACAATTCGCCGCGCCGCAGACCGGTTCGAGCATCGTTTTCAAGCCTGGCAGCAGCCGGCACCGTTATTCAAGCCTGTAACCTACGCGACCACGGCCGTGCCCGCTCGGGCAATCAGGCTATCGTGCCTGCAATGGGCCGGGACTGGATCGTTCGGCCCGATAAAACGAAGCTGCAGATGAAGATGCAGCCGCGCCTGCAAACGCTCAAACAGCCGCTTGCAGGCGGAAGCGTTCCTGTCCTCCTCGCCGGTCAATTTGCCGATGAGGCGCATGAACCAGCCGTCATAGGCCTGCACATAAAGGAACCAGCGTGTCGGGTCCGGCGCGCCGGGCGGCGTGTCGCGGCAGAGCCAGATGGCATGTGCATGCTGAAACAGCGGATGAAGCGTGCCTTGCAGCAAGGTGAGTTCGGATGCTTCCAACCCGTGAGGATGGAGACCGGTATGGTTGGCGGCGGATCGGACGGCATCTTCGCTCGTCCACAGACGGTCAGCGATCTGCCGATGCTGCTCCGCCGCCGGCCTGTCTCCCACCCGCAGGCAGAGTTCGCAGAGGTGGCGATGGAGCCGATACCTGGAGAAAGAGGGGTTCCGGCCGATACGGTGCCACAAGGACATTGCTCCGTGTATGTCTCCGGCTTTCTCCATATCCTCTGCCCGTAGCTGTAGAAGCGTCGTCTCTTCGGGCGAATACCGCGATCCTTCCGCGATAGCCTCGGCGCGCAGCATGCCTGATGGATCGAATTTCTCTGAAAGCAGCGCCAGTTGCAGCCAGTCCTGCTCGTCGAACATCTGTTGTTCGCGACGCTGCAGGAGCCTTGAGAATTCGCTGCGCTGACGGATATGCCAGTCTTTTGCGTCCTGCCAGCCTCGTTCGGCATTGTCGCGCCAGTCTGCATCAAGCCGTGCCGCGATGCCGGGGGCTTCTTTCCCCAGCCATTCGGCGGCGGCGGAGATCTCTTCGAGACGCCAGGGCAGATGATCGGGAAGCGGGCCTGCCGGATCAAACCCCGTTGCCACAATGCGTTCCGACAAAACGGGATGGGTGCTATGACTATCCGGTTTCTGGCAGAGGTCCTCATGCAGCCAGACGGCCGCCTGTGCGCCATCTCGCGGGCGGCTGTTCTCCGGCTCCGCCAACATCAGGGCAAAGGGTCGCGCCTGCGCGATGTCATCCTTGTCTGCCCCAGCAAACATATCCGGCCAGAATTGGCTGGACAGGGCTCTTTGCCGCAATGTGAGAGCGATTTCCGTCTCAAATGCGATGTCGGCGCCGCAAACCGTGATCGCCCGAGCATCGGCAACCGCCTCGCAGCGACGGGAAAACTCCAGCGTCTCGCGCATCATGCGCGGCACATACCAGGCAAGAAACAATCTGAGCGGCGCGGTGACCAGCCGATGATTGCGCTCATGCAATTTACCGAGTGCCGCCCAGCGTTGGCGAGCCACATGGGCCCAGCGCGCGAAATGACCGTGCAACCGGGAAATATGGGCGTATTCATGCGCGATGACGGCCGCGGCCTGCCGTCCCGTCAACAGGGCGAGAAGCGGCAGGCCGAGCACCAAAACATGCCTCGGCTGGCCGCCACGGGAGCCCGTCTGATAGATCGACGCGTTAAGCTCTGCATTGATATAGACGGCCGTGAAGGCTGGCGCATCGCAGGCGAGGCGCAGCCGTTCAAGCTCTTCGGCAAGAGCGGGAACCTTGTCGGCCTCCAGCAATATTCCATCCGAAACCGGTGGGGGCGGCACTGCCGCATAGGCTCGCAGGACCATCAGCCCGTAAAGGACCCATGACAGCGCCGGCAAAGCAAGAAGCACCAGCAGAAGCCGCGAAGGCACCAGCAACACAAGCAAAAGAGGCGACAGGATCAGCGTAAGGCCGCTGGCCAACAAGAACATGTCACCAAAGGCGAGCCAGGCCAGGGCTCGCCATCTGCCTTCGCGCGGTGACTGGAGGGGGCTCGCCATGCCGACGCTTATTTCGGTGGAAGATGGTCGCTTGAAAGTTTCTTGCCGAGGAAGAAGGCCTTCAACGCCCGCCCGGCCATCTGCAATCCGCTCGATCCATAAACTTGCGTTTCCATCCACTCCAGTGACGAATGATCGGGGAAGAGTTCCTTGTAACGGTCGAACCATTGCATGGCGATGAACTCGCTTTTGGGAACGCCATCGCCGTATTTATAGGCGAGAACGACCTGGCCATAAGCCTCTCCGGCAATGTGGTCGTCATGATAGTCGATGAGGGATTTCATATTGGCGACGGCCTGCTGTTTTTCCTCCGCAGTGCCATGCCGGCGGTCGACGCTCGCCAGTCGAATGAGGGACATATCCACGCCGCCTTCCATCGCGCCACGGTAATATTCCTGAACCCGTTCGAAATTTTCCCGGAGCGACAGATCGAGATTGTCGACATTTTCCAGCCGCCAGGCATAGTTATAAAGTGCGACCGGTTCACCCTCCTCGACTGCCTGCTGAAGCCAGCGACCCGCTTCGTCGCCGTCGAGCAGTTGCGGGTCTGTATCGGGCCGGAATCCCGTTGCGATATCATACATGCTTGCCGCGGCCGAATAGACGCGCCGTTCAGCGAATGCGCGGGTCAACCAGGCCGACTCCTGCTGGAAGCCTCCATCCCAGATCATCCGGCAGGCATGCATCGGCGTGAACTCATCGGGCTCGTAGAGCGGTTCGAGTTGCGCGACCCGGTCGACCAGCTGCGTGGCGATGGCCGGGTTCGCCTCTATTCCCCACATGCCGAACTGCCAGGCAAATGCCGCCATGGTCAGCATGGTCGGCTCGTCAAAACGACGGATGGCCGTTTGCAGCACGTTTGCATAGGCGCCGTCGTGATCCTCGAAATGCTGGATCAGCATCAGATTGGTGAAGTCCCGGAACGGGCCGTCAATGGCCGGATAGGTTCCCGGCGCCTTGCAGTAACGGATGGATTCCACATGGCGCTGGTGCGCCAGTTTTTCGTCCTGGAGAGAATAATGGGTGAAATTGGCGTATTTTCCGAGGGAAACGAAACGCAGGCGATCGGTGAGATCCCGCGCCAGCCAATTCTTGAAAATCCTCTCCCGGGCGGCAATTTCGCGGGTATCGCCGGGTTCGGGATAATCGGGGATGGTCAGCGCATCCTGCACCCCGGGCCAGCGCACGGAATTGCGCTCCTGTTCGCTCAGTGCGGAACATAAGGGGCCTTTGGCGAATTTTTCGACCTCACCCTCATCGCCACCCCATCGCGGGCTCAAATATTGCGCGTAAGAAACCAGGATTTCCGGCCAACGGGGCCGAAGCGAAAGGCAGTAGCGCAACCAGTAATAGCCGGGATTTTCGGCGTCCCCCTGCTGCAGGGGCGGAAGCGAGGCAGGAAGCGTCGCCGTTATGATACCGGGCGGCGTCAATCCGTGTCTGGCAAGCCGGGCGCATGCGGCTTCGTAAAGCTCCGGTTCCAACTCATCGCTCGTTACCGTCTTTTCAACCGGCGTACCCAGAAACAGCGCATCGACGAAATCCGGCTGCCCGAGATACTGGCTCATCTCCATCATGGTTTCCGCAGCAAGAGCAGGCCGCGCGGAAAGGGTCATCGCCTTCAGCAAATGCTCTGCCGCAATTATGCAGGCCATGTGGGCGGCGGTCCACTGGTCTTCCCCAACATCCGATGCCCAGGTCGCCGTTCGGATGTCGCAGGCCCGGCGGAAATAATAGTGACCGGCGACCTGCCTTGCATGATACGAAGCCGGGTATGCCTGCCTCCAGGCATCGAGCAGTTCCAGTCTGAGGGCTGCGTCGACGCTGGCGCTGTCGAACAGGCCAGTGTCGGTCGAAAGATGGATATAGTGATCGTCCGCCAGATCGTCGGACTGCCACCATGCCGCTTCAAGCGCCGCGAGTATACGCTCGACCTCGTCGAAGCGCCGTTCAAGCATCGCCTTTCGCAATTCATCCCGCTGACGGAATCTCGCCCATTGCGGGCCATCCAGTGGCAGGGGCGACGAACTTGTGACTGTTTTCATGAATGGCTCCTCAGCGGATACGTCCTTCCTTGGAGCACCAAAGAACCCCCTGTGTCGAGATATGGAAGGAGACTTTTCCCGGCACTTTTACAAATCTCACCGCCAGAAACACAATGCACCAGCGCTCAATCAGCAAAAGCCACGAGCCCCACGCCTCGCTTTGCAGCCCGTTGCAGGAGATCACGCATCGAATTGAACGCGGCCAGCGCGTGTTCGTTACCTTCAAAAACATGTTCGTTTGCCAGGAGAATGTTCAGCAATATCACGACCTGCTTCGGTTCAAGCAGCGTATCTTCGAAATATCTGAGATTGACGCCGGCCTGCCGGGCCTTGTCGAACAGGGCCGCAAGTAAACGGTGCGCATCAAGATCGATGGAGCCGGCGAGTTCCAGGCAGCCCGGGTCCGAGGGTATGACGGTGGTGTCGAAATCAGTGTAATAGATATCCAGCATGTGCAATTTGTCCAACGAATGAAGGATTTGGACGTCCCCATTTCGCTTGCAAGGCTCAGCCATTTAAAAAGGGGCGATCACGGACCGCCCCAACGGAAATAGTCTTGTTTCAGTCCGCTTACGCGGGACGCTCCTCGCCTGCATTGGGTCGCCAGGTAATCAACCTCTTCTCCGCAAAATCCAGAATGAGGTCAATAACAAGAACGAAGACCGCCAGGATGATGATGCCCGCGAAGACGCCGACCGCATCGAAATTGCCTTCCGAACGGGCGATCAGATAACCGAGGCCGGCGGAAGCTCCCAGATATTCGCCGATGATTGCGCCAACCACTGCAAATCCGACGGAGGTGCGCAGCGACGACAGAATCCAGCTCGCCGCCGCCGGGAAATAGACGTGACGCAGCAAATCCGAACGCTTGGCGCCCAGAATGCGGGTATTGGAAAGCACGACCGGGTTCACTTCGCGCACGCCCTGCATGGCATTGAAGAAGGTGACGAAGAAGACGAGCGTAACCGCAAGCGCAACCTTCGACCACAGGCCAAGACCGAGCCAGAGCACGAAGATCGGGGCCAGAACGACACGCGGAATGGCGTTCACGGCCTTGATGAACGGATCGAGCACCCGCGCGACGAAGGGGCTGAGGCCCAGCCAGACGCCGGCGCCGACGCCGAGACCTGTACCTATGAGATAGCCCAGCACCGTTTCGCTCAGCGTGATGCCGACATGCTTGTAAAAACCGGCATCGGCAACCCAGTCAATCACCTGTTTGACGATGTCATAGGGTGCCGGAAAGAAGAAGCGGTCGATGGCGCCCGAAGTCACACCGAGCTGCCACCCGCCCAAAAGCACGACCAGAAGAGCGATCTGGATGATACGAACATTAACGGCTTGCATAGCTTTTCTCCACTTCGCCACGCAGGGACGCCCATATATCGCGATAGAGCGTCATGAATTTTGGATCGAGTTTGATTTCCGCGACGTTGCGGGGCCGCTCGAGATCGACAGGGAAGCTCTCGATGACGCGGCTCTTCGGGCCGGCAGCGAGAACGACAACCCGGTCTCCGAGCGCAATCGCCTCTTCCAGATCATGGGTGATCATGACCACCGCACGGCGGTCCTCCTGCCACAGGCGCAGCAACTCGTTCTGCATGAGGTGGCGGGTGTGGATATCCAATGCCGAGAAGGGTTCGTCCATCAGGATGACCTTCGGCTCGGTGATGAGAGCCTGCGCCATCTGCACGCGTTTGCGCTGTCCACCGGAGAGCTGGTGCGGAAAGCGGTCTCCGAAGCCCTTCAGGCCAACTTTTTCAAGCCAGGCCTGAACCTTGGCGCGCCGCTCATTTTCGGGAACGCCGCGGAACATCAAGCCAAGCTCGACATTCTGAAACGCTGTCTTCCAGGGAAGAAGCGCATCCTGCTGGAACAGATATCCGATGTTGTTCTGTACGCCCTTGACGAGCGAACCGTCGATGGAAACCCTGCCCTGCGCTGGCTTCAACAGGCCCGCGATAGCGTTGAGAATGGTGGACTTTCCGCATCCCGTCGGCCCAACGATGGAGAGAAACTCACCATCGCCGACCTTGAGATTTACATTTTGCACGGCAACGAACGAACCGAACGCCATGGTCACGTCGTCGATTGCCACCATCGGCTGGGGTTCGAGTTCCGTCACGGGTTCTAGCTTTCTGGCTGGCGAAGACATGGCGGCCTCTCAGTTTGCGGCCTTCGAGGCCGCAGCCTCGACGAACTTGTTGGTGTAGGTGGTGTTGAGATCGATCGTCGCCTTGGCGACCGCATCATTGAAGCTTTTCAGAACAGCGAGCGGCGTTTCGAGATCGGCAGGCTCAAACTTGCCGTCTTCGGAGAAGATCGCCTTGGCCGCTTCAACGGCCTTGATGTAGGTCTGCTTGTCGCCGGACACGAAATCATCGGGAAGCTTTGCGACGATTTCCTCCGCAGAATGCTGCTTCATCCAGTGCAGCGCCCGAACCGTCGCATTGGTGACCTTCTGGATCACTTCGGGATTGGCATTGATATAGTCCTGCGTGGCGTAAAGGACCGAGGTGGGATAGATGCCGCCATAGACATCCCTTGCGCCCTGATCGCTACGGGCATCGATGAGGATCTTGCCCAGCCCGCGCTCCACGACGATGGTTGCGGCAGGATCGTAATTGACGAGCAGATCGATCTTGCCCTGCTGCAGGGCGGCAACGGCCGCAGCACCCGAACCGACACCGATGATGGAGATGTCATTGTCGCTGAGATTATGCTGCTTCATGTAGTAGCGAATGAAGAAGTCCGAAGAGGAGCCGGGCGACGTGATGCCGACCTTCTTGCCCTTGATCGTCTCAGGCTTGGCCGGGTCGAAGTCCGTGTCGTTCTTGCCGGCGAGAACCAGACCCGAGTTGCGGGCAAGCTGCACGAAGCCGACCACGTGCTTGTTCTGCGACTGCATCTGGATCGTATGATCGTAGAAGCCCACGGCAACGTCCGTGGAACCGGCAACAAGCGCCTGCAGAACCTTCGATCCGCCCTGGGCAAAGTTCTCGGTCGTTACATCAAGGCCCTCCTCCTTGTAGAAGCCAAGGCTCGCCGCCACGGGGAAAGGCAGGTTGTTGAGGTTGTACGAGCCAACGCTCATCCTGACGGATTCGGCATTGGCAGATGCCGCCAGCGCACAGAGCGCCGCGGTTGCAAGCAGATATTTACGCATAAGGGTCTCCTCCCGGTTTGACTATATTTTGCGCCACTATGGCCGCGTCTAGGCTGCGTCTTCAATCGCAGCAGTTGGTTTGGCGAAGGCGAAGCCTTCGAAAAGCCTGCGCGCCGTTCTCACGAGTCCGGCCGTTATTGCGCCGTTTCGCATCTCCAGCTGCACATCGAGGCAGCCTGCGGGATGTTCGATGCGGATCTGGGTCGGCACCGAAAGGCCTCCGGCGGCATCATAAGCGATGGAGCCTTTGGTGACAGCCGCGGTTGCGATGCCAACGGCACCGGTCGTCGCCAGTGCAGGATGACACTCGTTGGGCATGAAATACCGTACAGAGAGAGTGCCGCCTCTGCGGGCCGGTGCAATGAGCACCGGTTTCGGAATGACCATGTCTTTCACATCACCCATTCCCATCAACTTTCCGGCCTCGATGCGGATGCGGGTCATCCGTGCGATGAGATCCTTGTGAGCGCTCAGGGTTTGCGGATCCTCGTACCCCGTCACGCCGAGATCGGCTGCGCGGATGAGAACCATCGGAATGGCGCAGTCTATGGCCGTCACATTGACGCCATCGATCAGATCGACCGGCTTTCCGGTGGGCAGCAGCTTGCCGGTTTTCGCACCCGCCGCATCCATGAATGTCAATGCGATGGGCGCCGCCAGACCCGGAACACCGTCGATCGAGGCGTCGCCGAGATAAATAACCTCGCGGCCGCGTGTCGGAACCTTCGCCTCGATCAGCTTGCCGGTATTCACGTTATGGATTCGCACAAGAGTATCGTTGCCCTGCGCTTCGACAAGCCCCGCTTCGATGGCAAAGGGCCCGACGGCGGCCAGCATGTTTCCGCAGTTTGGCGAATAGTCGACATACTGCCTGTCGGTGCGAACCTGTGCGAACAGATAGTCGATGTCGGCGCCCCTGACCGTGGAAGGGCCGATAATCGCAACTTTGGACGTGACCGGATTGCCCCCGCCAATGCCGTCGATCTGCAATGGATGGCCAGACCCCATGATGGAAAGAAGGGCCGCGTCCCGGTCTGCCCGATCACGGGGAAGATCGGATGCGAGAAAGAACGGTCCACGCGACGTTCCACCGCGCATCAGCACACAGGGTATCTTCAGCAGATCGTTCATGGGTTGCCTCAATATTGCATTTGGCGGATCAATGCGCCGTGTTGTTGCAATATGAGCAAAAGAGTCTAATCTGTTAAATGCAATGTTTTGGAGTTTTATTGCGGTATGAGCATCAATTGTGAAATTCTGGATCTGCGGGCGTTTCAAGCGGTGGTTGAACTGGCCAGTTTCCACAGGGCCGCCGAGGCGCTGCATATCTCGCAACCGGCGCTTACCCGCCGTATCCAGAAACTGGAACAGGCCATCGGCGCGCCACTTCTTGAAAGAACGACGCGCCACGTCGCACCCACCGCCATGGGGCAGGAAGTCATGCCGCTCGTTCGGCGTATGCTCGAGGAATTTGACGGATCGCTTTTTGCCATGAAGGACGGCGCGCAACGGCGCGGGCTTATCACCATGGCCTGCGTTCCCACCGCCGCCTTTTACTTTCTTCCCACCGTCATCAAGACCTTCAGCCAGCAATATCCCCATATAAGGCTGCGGATCAGGGATTTGACAGCCAATGAGGGTCTGCAGGCGGTCGCCAGAGGCGAGGTGGAATTCGGCATCAACCTGATGGGCAATTCCGATCCCGAGCTTTCATTCGAGCCCCTCATCGATGACCCCTTCGTGCTGGCAATGAGGAAAGACCACCCTCTGGCAGCTTTCGAAACGATCGAGTGGGACCAGCTGGAGGCCTATCCGCTGGTCGTCGTGGACCGCTCGAGCGGCAACAGGACGCTTCTCGACAGCGCGCTTGCACGGCACAATCTAAAATTGAACTGGTTTTATGAGGTGACGCATCTCAACACGTCGCTCGGTCTGGTCGAAGCCGGACTTGGCATTTCCGTCCTGCCGCGGCTGGCAACGCCGCAGGACGAGCACCCATTCCTCATCACCCGGCCAATCGTCAACCCGGTGGTCTCCCGTACGATAGGCATCGTGCAAAGACGAAGCAGCGCTCTTTCCCCAGCCGCCGAAAAATTTGTGCGGATGCTGCTCGAGACCTGGAAAACACAGTGATCGCTTGAGAGAGATGCTTCTAGGGCATGCTGCGGCCAATGGCGGCGCGAACCGTAGGTGCCGGCAAACAGCCTCTGATTTGCAGATCGCTCGAATGAAAGAACTGCGCCAGAAGCTACACGCGGGCCTCGATATCCAGCACCAGCTTTTTCAGCAGCGCCGCGAGGTTATCGCGCTCGTCCGAAGTGAGCCCCTGCAGGAAAGTCTGCTCGCTCGCCATGTCCTGGCGAAACGCCTTTTCCGCCAGCTCAATGCCCGCCGGCATGAGGCAGACAACGACGCTGCGCCCATCGAGCTTCGATTTTCTGCGCTCGATGAGGCCGGCCTTTTCCAATCGATCAAGCCGGTGCGTCAGACCGCCTGAGGAGAGCATCAGCGTCGTATACATTTCCGTCGGCGTCAGCTGGTAGGGCGGTCCGGACCGGCGCAATGTCGCGATGACATCGAACTCGCCGCGGTCGAGACCGAAGCCGGCAAATGTCTCTTCGATTGATGGCGCCAGAAGGTTGCTGAGCCGTTTGGCGCGCCCGAAGACAGCCATCGGTTCCGTGTCGATATCAGGCAGTTCCCGCGCCCACTGGCCACGGAGACGGTCGACATGATCTTCCCTGTCAGCTTCCATCGTCCGATCCGTCGTTGTGTCCGGCATCGCCTGCTTCATCTCATCACCCCATCAGCACTTCGAAAACCATATACGGCTTTGCCTGCTCCGTGAATATATCTTTGCGAGAAGATAGATATCTTGACAGGAAGATAAATCGCACATATATCTTCTCGCGAAGATAGTTTTGTCTCAGGGAGGAGACCAGATGTTTTCCATCCGTCGCCATCAGGAACCGAACCCCGGCCAGAGCCGGACGGTGCGTTATGAAGGATGCGAATACGGAAGCGCCGTATCCATCTTTCTCGTCAATGCCGATCCGGGTCGCGGCCCTGATCTGCATGTTCATCCCTATGCCGAAACCTGGGTGGTGCGCAAAGGCGAGGCCGAGTTCACAATCGGCGATCAGCGGGCGCGCGGCTCGTCGGGAGACATTGTCGTTGGGCCTGCCAATATCCCCCATCGCTTCGAAAATATCGGCACTGACCGGCTGGAGATCATCTGTATCCATCCGAGCGAGACCTTTCAGCAGACCTTCCTGTAACCCCGTTCCACCATGAGGAGAAAGACAATGGCCAAAATGATTTTCCTGAACCTGCCGGTGAAAGACCTGGCCGTTTCGACTGCCTTCTATGAGGCGATCGGCTGCGTGAAGAACGAAGAGTTTTCCAACGAAGACGCAAGCTCGATGGTGTGGTCGGAGACCATCACCTTCCAGCTTCTGCGGCACGATTATTACAAGACCTTCACCGCCAAACCGATCGCCGATGCCCATACGACAAACAGCATGCTGATCGCCCTTTCGCGCGACAGCCGCAAAGAGGTCGACGCCATGGTTGGCGCCGCCGCAAAAGCGGGCGGGCAAGCGGATGTCCGGGAACCGCAGGATCTGGGTTTCATGTATCTCCGCACCTTCGCCGATCCCGATGGCCACGAATTTGAACCCGCTTACATGGATTTGAGCAATGCGGGCTGACGTCATCATTCGCGCGCGCGACGTGGCGAACTTGTTGATGGGCTGGAGCGGAAATGCCCAAAAGCGTCGGGGAACCACTCAACCTAGTCGCCGGTGCCGGATACGGCTGCGGCCAGGGCTCTGATCGCCGATGCATGTGCGGGCGTTCTTGCGCGGGAAAGAAGAACGATATCGGAAGGCGGCAATGAAGGCAGCCCCAGTTCCACACCCCTGTCAGGCAGGCCGCGGGCGCTAATATCGCCCATCGGCGCGACACCCGCACCTGCAAGAATTCCTTCATGGAGCACCGAACAGCTTCCGGCAGTGAAAGCATCGCGCCACTCCACGCCCGCTCTTCTAAGCTCCGACACCGCAATTTCCCGAACACCGCACCCGGACCCCAGCGACACCAGCGGAATGGCGCTGTTGGAGCGTGGCCGCCAACCCGGGGCGGCCCGCCATCCCAGCCTGTCGGTACGCAGGATTTCGCCGTCTGAGCCACCGCCGTTACGCCGGATAATGGCGGCGTCGGCCTGTCCGGACGCGAAACTTTCCTTCACGTGCCGGGAAAAGCCGATATTCACGTCAATCACCGCATTGGCGGGGAGTGCCGCGCGCATCGCCCGTATGGCCATCGAAAGGCGGCCCCCGATCGCGTGGTCACTGGCGGCCAGGCTAAAGTGCAGCGGCGATTCATGACCGAAGGTCAGCGCTTCCTCGTGTTTGGCGAGCAGTTCGCGAGCCTTGGGCAGGAACACCTGGCCATCCTCCGTGAGCCGCAGATGCCGCGGCGAACGATCGATCAGCCGCCTGCCGACACGCTGCTCCAGCATCTTCAATTTTTGGCTGACGACCGGTTGCACGGTTCCTGCCGCCTCCGCCGCCTTTGTCAGGCTGCCTAGCTCTACGGAGAAAATGAACAGGCGAACGCTTTCGAGGTCAATCATATAAAATCGCTATGTATGGAATATCCAATGCCATATTCTCATTATGAAGAAATTTGCGCAAGGTGTCTCTGCAACAAGGAGACAAGACCATGCCCATGATCAAAGCGCGCTACACCAAACCCCGGAACGGACGCGACCCAAAGCTGGAAGTCGCGGCTCTGCTTTCTCGTCTAACGGCGGAAATCCTGCACAAGGACCCCGCTGTCACCGCGGTTCTCGTCGAGAGCGCCGATCCCGATGACTGGATCATCGCCGGAGCGAGCGTCGCCGACCAGAAGGTCGGAAGCTTTTATGTCGAGGTTTCGATTACGGAACACACCAATATAAAGGACGAGACGACCGAATGGGTCCGGCGGGTCTATAACGAGATGAACGCCCTGCTGGGCCCCGTGCACGAGGCGAGCTATGTGCTGGTTCACGCCGTCGATGGCGATGCCTATGGTTATGGCGGGCAAACCCAGAATCTGCGGTGGGCACGCAAACACGGCTAGTATCGGCAGGCGTCAGGCGAAACCGCCCGACGCCGCTCGCCCAGGGATATTTGCTATGCCTGGATCAAATCCGCGCACCGCCCGTCGCATCGATCATCTGTCCAGTCGTCCAGCGGGCATCATTCGAGGCAAGGAATGTGATGACGTCCGCAATATCGTCGGCGCGACCGATACGTGAAAAGACAGACAGGGCTTCAGCACCGGCACGGGCCTCCGGCGCTGCCAGCCATCCGGCGTTCATGTCGGTTTCAGTAACACCCGGCAGAACCGAATTGACCGTAATTCCGCGCCGGCCGAATTCCGGGGCAAGCGCCAGCGTCAATGTCTCAAGCGCACCCTTGGACGCCGCATAGGCGGGATGTGTCGGTGCCGCGATGCGCGTGAAACCGGTCGAGACATTGATGATGCGGCCATTGTCGCGGAGATGATCGGCAACAGCCTGAATGAGAAAGAATGGCGCCTTGAAGTTGATCGTCATCAACTCGTCAAACGCGGCTTCCGTTGTTTCTTTCAACGATGTCGCCGGGGCAATGCCCGCATTATTGACAAGAATATCAAGCGATGGCGAACCGGTGAAAGCGACCGTGGCTTCCCTGAACTGCTCCCACAAGCTGTCCGTCGCCGCTTTTCCTGCCCGCAGATCGGCATTGAGAGCGACCGCCTTCGAACCGAGAGCCTCGATCTCGCGGATCGTTGCCTTTGCCGCATCGGGGTTCGCGCCATAATGAACACCGATAAGACCTGCACCCTCTTTCGCAAACGCCAGGGCCGCGGCACGGCCGATACCGCGTGAACTGCCGGTTATGAGGGCGACTTTGTTCGATAGTTTCTGAGACATGGATCACTCCGTTGCGATTTAACTAGCGATCGTTATAATAAAATCCGACTATGATCTGTCAATGTTTTTATAGTGATCGATATAAAAATGTCTGAAATGACGCGAAAACAACGCGGTAGACCGCGCCTGCTTGATCGGAATGCCGGGCTCGATGTCGCAACCCGGCTATTCTGGGAACACGGCTATGAGGGAACCTCGATAGCGGACCTCACCCATGCGATGGGCATCACCCCGCCGTCCCTTTACGCGACCTTCGGTTCAAAGGAAGAATTATTTCGGCTGGCGCTTGATCATAGCATTGCGCAGCAAAGCGAACGCCGCGCCGAAGTGCTGCAGGCGCAAATACCCGCCTATGAGGCGCTCGCCTCTTACCTTTACGATATTGCTGAAGGACACACCCAGCCCGACAAGCCGCGCGGATGCATCGTTTCCACCGCCGTTCTCCAGCATTCGGAAGCAAACGCCTCTGTCGCCCGCACAACGGCAGGATTGCGCGAGGCGGCAATACAGATTCTCAAGACGCGGTTCGACCGCGCCGTGAGCGAGGGCGAACTACCCACGCAAACCGACACGGATACGCTCGCACGCTTTTACGGCGCCATCATTCAGGGCATGTCTGCGCAGGCTTGCGATGGCGCATGTACGGCCAGGTTGAAGGCTTTGGTCGATGTCGCGCTGACAGCCTGGCCCGGAAAGCGTGGAGCCGCCGGCCCTCAAGGTTGAATCGCAACCTCTTGAACGGATCGTCCGAGGACCGGAGACGAGCAAAACGGCATTCGATCATGGGGACTTAGGCGTATATTTACACATCATGCGGTGTTGACCCAGCCGTCCAAAAGTTCTCGACATGCCTGAATGCGCGTGTCACCGCATCTCTCGGCGGCGCTGCGGCCGGGTCCTGTTCGGCTTCCACCACCAGCCATCCCTGATAACAGCTGTCCCGCACGAATGCAGCAACGGGCTGGAAATCGATCACGCCGTCGCCCGGAACAGTAAACATCCCGCTTCGCACCGCGGCATTGAAACTGAGATCGTGGTTCCGGACATTTTCCATGACAGCGCCGCGGACATCCTTGAGATGTATGTGAGCGACACGGTCACCGAAACGCTCGATGAGACGTTGATAGTCAAAGCCCGCAGCAACAGAATGGCCGGTGTCCAAAAGGAGCCCGGTCTCGCGACCAACCCTGTCGAACAGAAGAGAAATCTCATCGAAAGTTTCAGCAACCATCATGAGATGATGGTGATAGGCGAGCTGCAGGCCGAAATCCCCCGCAAGGCGTTTGGAAAATTCCGTGAGGCGCAGGGCATATGCCGGAAAATCCTCTCTGGGCATGACCAAGCGCTGTGACATTGGCGTGTCCAGCGGTGAGCCTGGAGACATCATCGCCACCTCTCCGTAAACCATCACCTGGCAACCCATCAGGCGCAATAATTCCGCATGGGAGAAAACGTCCAGCATCTCCTCTCCGGCGCTTTGCTCGGCAAGCCTGCCCGAGTACCAGCCGGACGCCAGAGCCAATCCGTGATGCTGAAGCAAAGGTCGCAGAACAGCCCCATCACGCGGAAATTTCCGCCCGAGTTCGATGCCCTGATACCCCGCATCCGCAGTGTCCGTCAGGCAGCTCTCCAGTGAGATGTCCGCTCCAAGATCCTCAAGAACGTCATTCGACCAGGAAAGTGGGCTGACGGCGAGGCGGACCCCCATCGGCAAAATCTCGCCAATATTCATTTTCTTCTCCACCGCGCAAAACCTGCGATTTTCACTTTCACAGGGTAAAATCTATAGAAAATTCTTTATGTTACGCTCCCTCCTCTCCGACAGTACGTGCGTGCGAAAAACCCGCCTGAATTGGCTGAACCTATCAAAACCCAGCGAGTTGGCGACACGCACGACGGTGGATGGAGACACGGCGCATTCGCTGGCGAGGGAACCGATCGTTCCAAAGGCGACGATATGCGGACGAGCCAGAATGGTTCGCGCGACATGGTCCTGCTGCTCCGACAATCGCAGGCTCCCCGTTACGATCAGACCCTTCATGTCCTGAATGCTGGTCGGCGTTTTAAAGGTCTGCCGCGTACGCATGGAGCCTGCTCCTTGTCGATCGGAAAGCACGCCGGTAAGCCAGCGCGCATGGAGTTCAATTCAGGGCAACGGGCTGTTTCCGGGATACCGATTGAATGGCGGCAAGGGCGACCGCCAGTGCGTTGCGTGCATCCTGGCCCGTTGGCCCTTCACTCATTGTCCCTTGACGAACGGCGGTTACGAAAGAGGCAAGTTGCGCCGTGTAGCCATGGACAAAGTGATTGGTATCGCGACGCCAGGTCTCATTCGAGACGCCGCAGCCATCGAACAGCGTCATGCTTGAACGACGCACATCGCCCATCGTCACCATGCCGGCCGATCCAAAAACCTCGCCGCGAATGTCATAGCCGTAGAGCGCCGAAAAATTGGCTTCCGCAACGGCTATGCAGCCGTTGTCGAAACGGACATTAACCACTGCCGTATCCAGAAAGCCTTCACCTTTTGCGTCAGGGCGGACAAGCGCATCCGCCATGGCGAAGACTTCGACGGGTCTGGCGCCGGGGTTCAGCCATAACAGCGTGTCGAAATCGTGGATGAGGGTCTCGTAGAAAATCGTCCAGAGCGGAATACGGCCGGGGTCTGCGGCGAATGGGCCGGGATCACGCGTCAGCGAGCGGATGAGCTGCGGCGCGCCGACCTTGCCGGCGTCGATCGCGGCCCGGCCTTCCGCAAAGGCCTGATCCCACCGGCGGTTGAAGCCCACCTGGAGGGGAACACCGGCCGAGCGTGCCGCGGCAATCGCCCGATCGGCATCCTCCAGCGTTAGCGCCATCGGCTTTTCGCAGAAAATCGCTTTTCCCGCCTCGGCAGTCTGAACAAGAACATTGGTATGGAAACGGGCCGGCGTTGCGATGATGACGGCGTCGAGACCGGGATGTGCAAGCAATGCAGCAATGTCGGTATAGGCGGCGTCGACGCCGAGTTTTTCCGCAAGACCTGCTGCCGCACCCGGTGCGGGATCGGCAATGGCGACGAGTTCGGCATCGACCAGTCGCCGGGCGACGGTTTCACCGTGGAAAGAGCCGATGCGGCCGGCGCCGATGAGACCGACATTAACGGGTTTTGTCTTGGGCATGGGGATCGTCCTGTGGGTTTATGTTGTCAGATTGTGAATGCGGCGCGGAAAGCCGAGAGCGCTGCGGCGGCATCGCCGGATGCCCAGGCCTCCATGCCGACCGGCCCGGCATAGCCCATCGCTTTCAGCGCCCGGGCAATGCCATTCCAGTTGACTTCACCCGTACCGGGCTCGCAGCGGCCGGGCACGTCGGCAACCTGAATCTCCCCGATCCACGGCAGGGCCCTGCGGCAGAGTTCGATGAGGTTTCCTTCGCCGATCTGGGCGTGGTAAAGATCGAGATTGAGGCGCAGACGCGGGTGGTTGATGCTGGAAACCAGCGCCAGCGTATCTTCCGCGCGCGCAAACGGTACGCCGGGATGATCGACGGGCAGGTTGAGGTTCTCCAGAGTGAAAACCACATCCTCTTCTTCCGCGAGGTCAACGATACGGCAAAGCGTGTCACGCGCCTTTAGCCACATGGCGCCCGTGACCACCTCGACAGGCTGCACCGGCAGCCCGCGATCTCCAAGGCCCGTGCCATGCAGGTTCAGCCGCTGAACGCCAAGACGTTTGCCCACCCGGGCGGTCTGCCGGGCCGTGCTGAGCAGCTCCTCCGCGCCTTCGTCATCCGTGAGCCGGCCGGTGAGATAGCCGTTCATGATGGTGAAGGTCGCGCCGGTCGCTTCAAGTCTGCTGATGTCATGTTCCGGCCAGTTCCACAGGCCGACACCGAAGCCCAGATCCTTGAGCCGGGAAGCGCGCCATTCGATCGGCTTGTCACGCCACAACATCTCGGCGCAGACCGCCAGTGGGAAGGAGTTCGCAGAAGCGCTCATGGGTAATACCTTGCTGATGAGTATGAGGGGTCGCGGCGCGGCGCGATCGCGCCGAACCGGATATTCGTTCGGGAATGTCTAGTCAGATGGTTCCGCCCAGCTCCTCGGAGATAGACTGCAACTCCTTGCCGCCTGCCATCAGGTTCTGCAGATCGTCGATGCCAATTTCACTCTTCGAATAGGTTCCGAGGGTCTTGCCGCGATTCAGCGCTGTGAACCGATTGCCGACGGCATAGGCGTGGCGGACATTATGCGTGATGAAAATGACGCCGAGCCCGTTATTGCGGACCTGGTTGATATATTTGAGAACCATCGAGGTCTGCGCGACGCCGAGCGCCGACGTCGGCTCGTCAAGGATGAGCACCTTCGCCCCGAAATAGACAGCGCGCGCGATGGCGACGCATTGCCGTTCACCGCCCGACAGGGTGCCCACCGCCTGATCCGGCTCACGCACATCGATACCGATCTTGCGCATCTCCTCACGCGTGACCCTGTCGGCAAAATCCATGTCCATGCTTTTGAAGGGGCCGAAACCCTTCAGAGGTTCGCGGCCCATGAAAAAGTTCCGCGTCACCGACATCAGGGGGATCATCGCAAGATCCTGATAGACAGTCGCGATGCCAGCATCGAGCGCATTCCGCGGACCGTCGAATATGCGTGGCTGACCTTCGACGAGGAATTCTCCCGATGTCGGCTTGAACACACCGGACAGGGTGTTGATGAGGGTGGATTTGCCGGCGCCATTGTCTCCGAGAAGGCAGAGAACCTCGCCGGCATTGACACTCAGCGATACGCCGTTGAGCGCGATGATGGAGCCGAAATATTTGACGAGGTTCCTTACCTCGACGATTGGCGTCTGAGATGTGCTCATCAGCGTTCTCCCGTGACGCGTTTGCGGATCACATTGTTGAAAATGACGGCCGTCAGCAGCATGCCGCCGAGGAACACGAGGTACCAATCCTGATCTATCGACGTGTAGGTGAGGCCGATCAGCACCATGCCGAAGACGATAGAGCCGAAGAACGCGCCGATCGCCGAACCGTAACCGCCTGTCAGAAGGCAGCCGCCGATGACGGCCGCGATAATGGCCTCGAATTCCTTCTGAAACCCACGGCGGGCATCCGTGGAGCCGGCATCCAGCACGGTGAGGATCGCTACGAGTGTGGCGCACATGGCCGTTATGATGAACAGGGTGGTCTTCACACGCGCCACTGGCACGCCCGACTTGCGCGCCGCACGCGGGTCACCGCCGGCGGCAAAGATCCAGTTGCCGAAACGCGTCCGCAAAAGCACCCAGGTAGCAAGCAGGGCGATCAGGAGGAACCACAGGATCTCCACCGGAATACCGGGGACCTTCGGTGTTCCATTTGGAAATGTCTCGATGATGCCCCGGCTGCCGAGCCAGGAGAACAGGCCGGTAAAGGCGTCGCCGGAAAAAATCGGGGCAAGCGGGCTGTCGGCGGCGGCTTCCTTCATGCCGCGAAGCTGTGTCGCTCCGCCGCTTGCCCATTTGAGGCCAACCAGCGTGACGCCACGCAGAATGAAGAGGAATGCAAGCGTGACGATGAACGAGGGAAGACCCGTTCGCATCGTGAGCTGGGCATTCGTGACGCCGATGACCACGGCAAATCCGAGCGCAATCAGGATCGCCACACTGAGCGGAAGATTGAGAACCACCAGCGCCGTGCCAAATACGAGACCGGCAAAGGCGACCATCGATCCGATCGACAGATCAAATTCACCGCCGATCATCAATAAAGCGGCGCCGATGGCAAGAATGCCGAGCTGGGCAGCCGGGGCCATGAAATTGACCACGCCGGCCAGCGTGAACATGGCCGGATTGGCGGTGAAGAAAAAGAAGATAGTGACAAGCACCAGCCCGGCGACAGCGCCGAGTTCCGGACGACGCAGGAGAGCGGTCATCATCGAAACCTTTTTTAGCCGCTCGTCGGATCGGGTCGGGGACCCGTTCTGTTCGTTGGCCAGCGTCATGGGTTTGTTCCTCAGATTGGGTGTCGTCTTTGCGCGCAACGGCATTCGGCCGAAATGGTCGCGCATCGAGGCAAAGGTTGCATTCGGGGTGGCTCCCGCTCTGGCGGGAGCCACGCTTCCATCCGGCCTAGCGGATGCCCTGGGAGGATTTTTCGATGACTGCGGCCGCCGTGTCCTTCTCGACGAAGCTTGGGCCGGAGGCGACGTTGCCCGCCGGAATGGTGCCGTAACGTGCGTTCAGCGCAAGAAATGTCACCGGTAGATAACCTTGCAGGAAGGGTTGCTGATCAACCGCAAAGAGTGCCTTCCCGTCCGCAACCGCCTTCAGAAAACCCGCCGACAGATCGTAGGATGCAACCTTGACCTTGTCGCCGACACCCAACTTTTCGACGACCGCCACCGCGCGTTCGCCGACCAGCGGCGCAGAAAGGCCGAGAACAACATCCACCGAGGGATCTGAGGTGAGCGCCGCCTGAATCTTAGCTTCGATTTTCGCCGGGTCGGCTGTCGTCGGTAACACCGTTACCTTGCCGCCTGCAAAACCCTTTTCCGTTCCGGCGCAGCGCTGGTCCAGAGCCGCATTGCCCACCTCCTGGTTGACGCAAAGAACATGCTTCAAACCGAGAGACTTCAGCTTCTCCCCAACCTTGACGCCGGCAGGCAGTTCATCCTGACCGACATGCAGCCTGATGCCGAGCTTTTCCGTGGCCGAGATGCCGGAATTCATCGAGATGACCGGAATGCCCGCGGCAACTGCTTTTTCAATCGCTGGACCAAGGGCATCTGGGTCCGGATTGGAAATCACTATCCCCGCCGGGGTCTGGTTTGCAGCCGCATCGATGAGTTGACCCATCGCGACCATGTCGAAGGTTTCGGGCGCGCGATAATCGACCCGGACATTGCTGTCCTTGCCCGCCTGCATCATGCCATTTTTGACGATAGACCAGAAAGGATCGGACGCCTGACCGTGGGTGACCGCGATGATGGTCACCTGATCCTGCGCTCTGGCCGTCGCAGAGCATGACACGGCTATTCCGGCGACGAGTGCGCCATGGGCGAGTTTCCTGAGAATAGATTTCATGTGGTTCCTCCTCCTTGTACCGGCCCACTCCTCAAGCCGGTAAAATGTAAATGCTACCGGGTGCAAATATCTTGCTACCGGGTGCAAACAGGTGCATCATAGCCGCGAATGGGTTAAAAGCAAGCGTTCATTTCATCGGAATCCGAAATGGAATGTTCGTTCCATTTTGGTCGGAGGCACTATGCGCAAGCGGGAAACTACCAGGAGAGCGACGGCGAAAGAGGTGGCGACCGCAGCCGGCGTATCGAAATGGACCGTTATCCGGGCTTTCACACCCGGTGCGTCGATTACCGAGGAAAGCAAACGGCGCGTGCTGGAATCGGCGGCTGCCCTGAATTACTCGCCAAATCTTCTTGCCCGGAGCCTTGCCACCAATCTGACCCATCAGGTCGCCGTCTTCGTCGATGATTTCGCCAATCCCCAGAAACTGCCGTTTCTTGAAACGCTGACGGAGCGTCTGCAGGCCGCCGGCCTCGTTGCCATGCTCATCAACATCAATAGCCACTTCGATCACGTGCACGCCCTGCTGCATGCCGACCAGCGTCAGGTTGACGCCATCATTCTTTTTGGCACCGCATTTCGCGATGAAACGTTGACAGACCGTCAGCTCGGCCACGGAATGCCGCCCATGTTCGTTCTGGCACGCGATAGCCAGATCGACGGCGTGCCCGCCGTCGTATGCGACGCCGAGCTGGCGCTGAGAGACATCGTCAATCATTTATACGAACGGGGATATCGAAAGCCCGGCTTCATGAGTGGCGCGACGGCGCTTTCGACAGCGCTCAGACGCCGACAATACTTTACGGATTTCTGGGCGGAAAAAGGCGTCGGCGAGATCGAACTGCTGTCTGCGGAAAAATACAGCGCCACAGCGGGAGCAGCCTCCGTCCGCGAATATCTCTCGCAAACTGCACCTTCCGAACGCGTCGACGTCCTTATGTGTGAGAACGATATCCTGGCTTTCGGCGCCATGGATGAAATTCGCGGGAACTTCGGCCTGAGAGTGCCTGAAGACATGGCTATCGTCGGCTTCGACAATTATGAACTCGGAGGTTCCCCCGCATACGGTCTCACCACATATGAACAACCTCGCCACGAAATGATCGAGGCCATCATCGGAATGATCACCGGAGCCATTGAAGCCGAAACAGTCACCTTGCCCGGTAAAATGATCGTCCGAAATTCCACGTGACAACAAAAAAACTCCCGGCGCGTTTGCTCCGGGAGTTTTGGATGTTTGGTTGCGGGGGCCTGAGCACACAGAGACTTGTTAATTCAAAGATATGGGCGCCTTCAAATCTCCAGCCCCGTCACCGACAACAATTCCTCAAGACGGAGAAGGCAGTGATTGATTACATCTGCGCGCGCCGTGCTCGTTGAGGACCGTACGCTGCACATTGCCGTCAATCTCTGTGCCCAGGACATCAAAACCGGACGAATTTTGGAGTTTATCGATCAGCGTCTGAGGCCTCTCGGTATCCGCAAGGAGCAAATATGGCTCGAAGCGACGGAGCGCGGTTTCATCGACATCGACGCGGCCCGCATTACCCTGGATAAAGCGCGCAAGGCGGGACATTCCGTCGCGATAGACGATTTCGGCACCGGCTATTCCAGCCTTCAATATTTGCAGGGGCTCCCCATGGATGCCCTGAAGATCGACAAGTCCTTCGTCGACACGATCGGCAGGAACACCGCAACCAGCACCGTTACGCTGCATATTATCGGAATGGCGCGTGAACTTGGCCTTTTCTCCGTCGCCGAAGGTATCGAGACGGAGGAGCAGGCAGCCTATCTGCGGGAACACGGCGTGGACTTCGGTCAGGGCTGGCTTTTTTCGAGGCCCCTCCCCGCCCAGCAATTTATCGCCTTCCAGCGGCAAAACAAATCGGAATACGGTGCCGCTCCGGAGGTTATTCAAGCGGCGTCTGTCGAAGCGGTGGAAAAAACCTCACCTTGATGGTCGGTTTCGGACCGCCAGAACGCAAATTTTCTGCGGAACAATCGGTAGATGTTGAAGTTACTCTTCTTCAGGAGGAGAACCATCTATGACCATCAAAGCCATTTTTGTGGGGGCAGCCGCTGCCTTGACGACGCTTTTTTCCACTGTGGCACTGGCGCAGACCGACCTGACCATGTGGTATCACGGCGCGGGCAATGTGGAAGAACGCAAGATTCTGGCCGGCATCATCGAGGACTTCAATTCGTCCCAGTCGGATTGGCGGGTATCGCTTCAGGAATTCCCCCAAACCGCCTATAACGAATCCGTCACCGCCGCCGCGCTCTCCAACAAGCTGCCAGACATTCTGGATGTCGACGGCCCGAACATGCCGAACTGGGCCTGGTCCGGTTATCTGCAGCCACTGCAGATAGACGAGGCAAAGCTTGCCAATTTCCTGCCCGGCGCGGTTGGAAAGTGGGGAGGCAAGCTCTATTCGGTCGGCCTGTGGGACGCGGCTGTCGCGGTCTTTGCCCGCAAATCGGTTCTCGATGAAAATGGCATTCGCATTCCGACGCTGGAGCGGCCGTGGAGCGGCGAGGAATTTAATGCAGCGCTCGAAAAGCTCGCGGCCAGCGGCAAGTTCGAATATGCGATCGACCTCGGCATGGCCGATAAAACCGAATGGTACAGCTATGCCTTCAGCCCATTTCTGGAAAGCTTCGGCGGAAGTCTGATCGACAAGGAAAATTACCAGACCGCCGAGGATTTCCTCAACGGAGAGAATGCCATTAAGTTCGGAGAATGGTGGCAGTCCCTGTTCCAGAAAAAACTGGCACCCGGAACATCGCAATCGCCTGCCGACCATGAAACCGGCTTTCTGGAAGGCCGTCACGCGCTGCAATGGATGGGCAACTGGGTTGCGGTAAAGGCTCTGGAGAAATATGGAGACGACCTGCTGTTCCTGCCTGCCCCTGATTTCGGGAATGGTCCGAAGATCGGCGCAGGATCCTGGCAGTTTGGTGTATCGGCCACCAGCAAGCATCCCGAAGGCGCATCCGCCTTCATCGAATTCGCCATACAGGACAAATATCTCGCGCAGTTCTCCGATGCGATCGGCCTAATCCCGGCCACGTCTTCGGCAGCCCAGATGACGGAGAACTATAAACAGGGCGGCCCGCTCGAAGTTTTCTTCGAGCTCTCCAAGCGTCAGGGAACGTTGCGCCCGGTGACGCCGGCTTACGCCTTCATCTCGCCGGTGTTTTCCAAAGCGGTGTCAGACATTGCCAATGGCGCGGATGTCGCCGATACGCTGGACAACGCGGCCGACGAGATAAACAACAACATAGAACGCAATTCCGGTTACCAACCCAAATAAGGGAAGGTTGTCGATGGCGCTCTTGTCTTCAAAGGGAAAATTGACCCGGGACAGCTTTACGGGCTGGTTCATGGCTGCACCGTCGATGGTGCTGATCGGGCTGTTCCTGATCACGCCCTTTCTGCTGGGGCTCGGGTTTTCCTTCACCAACCAGCGGCTGACATCTCCCAATCCGACCGAGTTTGTCGGCGTTGAAAATTACACCCGGCTGCTGGGTATCGGCGTGCTGACGCTCGAGCCGGAAAGGGAGGCGGATGGGAGCCTTAAGCAGGGTGCGGATGGCGCAACCTCCTATCCGCGCATTCGCACTTTCACCCGCAACAATCCCGACTATCCCCATCTGGAAGGGATGCGGGAATATAAGAGTCTCACCTGGGGCGAAAACCAGATCGTCATTCTGGCGCGCGACGTTGTGTTTTTGACAGCGCTCGTCAACACGCTTTCCTTCGTGGCGGTCGTTGCGCCGGTTCAGGCGGCGCTGGCGTTGTTTCTTGCCCTGTTGGTGAACCAGAAGATTCCCGGCGTCACGATTTTCCGCGCGATCTACTTCATGCCTGTCGTGCTGTCGGTTGTGGTCGTGGCGTTGCTCTGGCGGTTTATTTATGCGGCGGATAACGGGCTCCTGAACAGCCTTTTGAGTTACATGAGCTTCGGGTTGTTCCAGCCAGTCGACTGGCTGGGCAGAACCGATACCGCCCTGTGGGCCATCCTGGTCATGTCAGTCTGGCAGGGGGTCGGTTTCCACATGGTCATATGGCTTTCCGGCCTGCAAACAATCTCTCCGGATCTTTACGAGGCAGCCGATATCGAAGGCGCGAGCCGCTGGCAGAAGTTCAGCATGATAACCTGGCCGCTGCTGCGCAACACGGCCGTGCTAATTATCATCGTCATCACCATGCAGGCTTTTGCCCTTTTTGCGCAGATCGATGTGATGACCAAGGGCGGCCCCCGCGATTCGACGCAAAGCATCGTCTATCAGGCGGTTGAGCGGGGATACCGACAGCAGGACATCGCGGCAGGTTCGGCAATCTCGGTCGTCCTCTTCCTGCTTGTCCTGTGTATCTCTCTAACCCAACGATACCTGACAAGGGAGAAGCAATGATGCAGGCCGGTCAACGCAAGAGCCTCGCTTTTCTCATTGGCAACTATCTACTCATGCTCGCTTTCGCGGCGATCTTCATTTTGCCTCTCTTGTTCATGGGCTTCTCGTCGCTGAAACCGAACGACCAGCTGCTCAGTGATGCGACCTCGATACGAGCTTTCCTGCCGGTTGGCGATCTGTCGCTCGCAAACTACACCGCGGCTTTCGCCCGGGCGCCGATTGCGACCTTCATATTCAACTCGGTTCTGGTAACGACCGTTACCGTGTTTCTCGCCCTGCTGCTTGGCTCGCTTGCCGCATTCGCCTTCACCTTTTTGAACTGGCGTGGAAAGGATGTTCTCTTTTCGGTCATCCTCGCCACGCTCATCATTCCCTTTGAAACCATTGCCGTGCCGCTGCTGCTCGAAGTCAACAATCTGCCATGGATCGGCAGCAACGGGTTTACCTGGGGATGGCTCAATTCGTGGCATGTGCAGATCATCCCATGGATCGCAGACGGGCTGACGATTTTCCTCTTCGTGCAATATTTCAAGGATCTGCCGAAGGAGTTACTGGAGGCGGCACGCATCGACGGGGCCGGCTGGCTGCGGATTTACGCGCAGGTGGTGATGCCGCTCAGCGGCCCGGTCATCGCAACGGCTGCGATCCTGAAGTTTCTCGTCATGTACAGCCAGCAATATCTATGGCCGCTTCTCGTTACCCAATCCGAGGCCTACAGGCCGGTGATGGTGGGGCTGCAATATTTTTTCCAGCTCAACACACCCTGGGGTGAAGTCATGGCTTATCTCACCATCATCACGCTGCCGGTGCTGATCTTTTATCTCTGCCTGCAGAGGCTGTTCATCTCCAGTATCGCGGCGAGCGGGATAAAGGGATAGCGCCTCACCCAGTACAGGGTGAGAGCGTAACCGATAACAGCCTGCAAGCTGGTGGCAGAAGTGTGAAGCCACTGATCGACAGCATGTGGCTTCGATCCAACTGCATGGAGGGCAAGTCGCGCGACGTGATCTGCCGGCGGATAAACCGCCTGAAACAAAGCGACAAAATGCTTAAACGTTTTACTTATACTCGCGGCTGGGGCTGAAATACGGGCGACGGCCGGGCCTTTGCGGGAGTGAAGGAAGATTTCGGAAAATCATCCGCGCCTGAATCATTACGGGTTCGACCTGCCTGTTGACTCAGTTTGATGCCCTTCTCACATTAACGGGCCGTGCCGCTCTGAAGGATAAGGCTAATGAAAATGAGATTTCTCAGCGGGGTTGTTCTCGCCTTGATGTTTTCCATCGCAATCGCCTCCGCCCAGCAGGCGTCCGACACGGTGGCGCCCGAGAAAGCGACGGGGCTTGCGACTGCCAAACGCGTCCAGTCAAAGAGCTTCATGGTCGCGGCAGCCAATCCACTGGCAGCCCAGGCGGGACGCGACGTGATCGCCGCGGGCGGCAACGCCATAGATGCGATGGTGGCGGTGCAGACTGTGCTGGGCCTCGTTGAACCGCAGAGTTCCGGTCTCGGCGGCGGCGCCTTCCTCGTCTATTACCACGCAAAAAGCGGCAAGCTGACGACGTTGGACGGCCGGGAGACGGCGCCGATGGAAGCCACGCCAAAGCTTTTCCTGGATGACAAAGGTCAGCCGCTTAAATTCATGAACGCAGTAATCGGCGGTCGTTCCGTTGGCACGCCGGGAACGGTGCGACTTCTGGAGGAAGCTCACAAACGCTATGGAAAGGCGGAATGGGTAAGCCTGCTGAAGCCGGCGGAAACGCTGGCGACCGACGGTTTTCAGGTGTCGCCGCGCCTTGCGTCCCTGATCGCATCAGAGGGTGACCGGCTGAAGAAATATTCAGAGGCGCGGTCCTATTTCTTTGACACCTCCGGAGCCGCGCTGCAGGCCGGTGCTCCGTTGAAGAACCCGGCTTATGCCGAGACGCTCGCAGCGATCGCCAAAGGCGGCGCCGATGCCTTTTACAAGGGGAAAATTGCCGAGGCGATCGTCAAGACCGTGCGCGAGGCGGCCGACAATCCCGGCGTGCTGTCGCTTTCCGATCTTTCCAACTATCGCGTCATCGAGCGCGAGCCGGTCTGCTTTATCTATCGTGCACTTGACGTTTGCGGCATGGGACCGCCATCGTCAGGCGGCATCGCCATCGGCCAGATGCTCGGCATGGCGGAGAATTTCGATCTGAGGTCTCTGGGGCCGAAAAATGTCGAAAGCTGGCGCATTATCGGCGACGCGCAGCGTCTCGCCTTCGCCGACCGCGAGCGTTACGTCGCTGACACCGATTTCGTGCCGCTACCGGTCAAGGGCATGCTGGACAAGACCTATCTAAGCGAAAGGGCAAAGCTGCTCGACGGCGACAAGGCGCTGGCCAACGACGCCGTCGAGGCCGGTGAGCCGGAATGGGACCACGCGCTGCTTCTCGGCCGGGATGCCGCGCTTGAGTTGCCATCCACGAGCCATTTCGTCATCGTCGACAAGGAAGGCAACGTGGTCTCGATGACGACGACGATCGAAAGCGGTTTCGGCTCGCGTCTGATGACGAATGGCTTCCTGCTCAATAACGAATTGACGGACTTTTCCTTCAAGACCCATGACGGCGGTCTGCCGATCGCCAACCGCGTCGAGCCCGGTAAACGACCGCGCTCCTCCATGGCCCCGACTATCGTGATGAAGGATGGAAAACCGCTGCTCGCCATTGGTTCGCCCGGCGGCAGCCAGATCATCGGTTATGTGGCGCAGGCGCTGATCGCCTATATCGACTGGGGCATGCCCGTCGAGGCGATCGTCGCCCAGCCGCATCTCATCAACCGGTTCGGTACCTACGACATCGAGGCCGGCACCAGCGCGGAAGAACTGGTCGGTCCGCTGAAGGCACTGGGTTACGAGGTGAAACCGGGGGAGATGAACTCCGGTCTGCATGCTGTCGAAATCACCGCCCAAGGCTTGGCCGGCAGCGCCGACCCACGACGCGAGGGAGTGGTGGTGGGGGAGTGAACACTCAGCCTGCGGAAAAACGGCGGCCTCGAGAGACTGAGCATAGCGTTCGTGTGGAGGTTAGATGACTACCCCGCATGGTGTTCTGTTTTTAGCGAGGAAACCGTAAAGAACAGGGCCTTACATCCAAAAACAACTCTTGCTGCGCCATGGAAGCCGTTAAAGCGTCAGAGCATTCCTTGAGCTCCATTTTTACTCTTAGTGCACGTCGGGGAACTGGTAACAACCAACTCCGTTCGTTGTTTGCATGACCAATGGAGGACGGCATGAAAAACTTTGCCCTTTATTACTGGCCAGTTCCTTTTCGAGGTCAGTTCATCCGCGGAATTCTGGCCCATTGTGGGTACTCCTGGGATGAACACGATGCCGATGCGATTGAAGATATTATGGATTGTGCGGTGGAAAAGCAGCCGGTTGCCTTCATGGGACCACCGGTTCTGATTGACCGTGAGCGCAATTTTGCGATCTCCCAGATGCCGGCGATCGCCATCTATCTGGGTGAGCGGCTGGATATGTTGCCGACAACTATTGAGGGCCGCGCACTCAGCGCCAAGATCGTTAACGATGCTAATGATGTCCTTGATGAGTTGACTCTCAACGGCGGGCGCGAAATGTGGACATCCGAAAAATGGGAAGAGTTCGTCCCACGCCTCCAAAAATGGGTCCGTATTTTCGCGGATACCGGGGCACGAAACGGCTTGAGTGCTAGTTCCGGCTTTATGCTGGGAACAGAAAAGATTGGCGTAGCAGATATAGCGACTGCAATCCTTTGGACTACGGTCGCCGACCGGTTCCCTGTCATTCAGGGCATCATTGAGGATACGTCACCTACAATCTGGGGTCTTTCCAGAAGAGTGGGAGCCACAACTTCGCTGGCTGCTTTGAACAATAAAAGTTTTGAGGAATACGGCAACGCTTATTGCGGAGGAGAGATTGAGAAATCGCTCCGAAAGGTAGCGGGTTGATTTACGTCTGCGCGGCGCCATCGCTTTGTCTGCTTTGCAGCCGGTCAAAAGTCTTGAAGAGATACGCACCGCCGACGCACCATTTCACAGCCACTGTAGTTGAAGGGAATCGAACCAGCGGCCACCGCATGAAATGCACTAAATCAGGCACATAGGTTTCACGCGCTGATTTGCTCGAGTATTGAGGGCAAACCTGGGGGTGATCCCAAACCTTGGGACGTTATTCAGGGCATGGCGTCGAGCAGGAGGGAGCCAACGCCCTTACCGATCGCGCGCCTTAAGTCAGTCTTCGGTCTCCGACTTATTCAGGCGCCCTGTTCGGAAGCCCTTTGTCGTTTGGGTTCGGAGCCGGCGTCTCTCTTGTATCTCGCGGCGGATGTTGGCGATCGTCCGGCTCGGCGGGCGCCACCTGGTCCTCGGAAGGGCGGACAGGCTGCTCTTTAGGGTCGGTCGTCTTGGAGGGGGCCGAAATTTTCTTGGGCATAGTCAGTTCCTCTAGCTTCATCGAGAAGAACTGGCTGGTGACACTGAAGGTTCCGAGCCCCAGAAGCGCTGCTTGGTTCGGAATCGATCTCACCAAGCTGAACAGGCGGGCCTCGTAGCAGGCGGGACGCTGAGGAAAGCGGGCGTAGCTGAGCATTGCTAACCTGGACCGACATCTGACCTTCTCAGCCAATTTCGGTCACTTGGATTTACAACTCCGCCTGATCGTAAGTGCGCCGGCGTGCTCTGATGGTGTCCAGATTGTCGTGGACCCAAAAGTTAAATCCCTCAAGGGCGCGCAAAGCTCCATGGGCGATCTCTGTCAGTTCGTACTCGACACGCGGCGGCACTTCGGGAAAATAGTGACGCACAATAAATCCCTCACGCTCGAGATTACGCAGGGTGAGCGTCAGCATGCGCTGGGTGATCTCACCGACCTCTTTTCTCAATGTCGAAAAGCGGAGCCGATGATCTTCCGCGAGAGAAAGACGCCAAAGAACCGGCACAGTCCATTTGTCACTCAGCAGGCTGCAGACTCCGTTTGACGGAATGGGTCTGAAGTGTCTGTCGTTTTCTGATCCGCGCGATGGGCCGGCATCGATCTGTTCTTCCAAGGGTATCGTCCTTGTGCCTGATGCTGAAAAATGTGCCGTCTTCCGACGGAACGGTATTCGTATATATGGATGGCCCTTGTTTAACGCGAGGGTTTCAAATGACCAATAGCAAGCACCCCATTCTGGTTTTCGGCGCTACCGGAAGGCAGGGCGGATCTGTCTCCAAAGCCTTGTTGAAGGCGGGATGGCCTGTTCGCGCACTCGTTCCGGACTCCACCAAAGCTGCATCGCAGCAATTACGGAATGCAGGTGTCGAGCTTGTGCAGGGTTCATTTGAAGAGACCAAAGTAGTCCGCACAGCGATGAAAGACGCTTACGGTGTCTTTAGCGTACTGCCAGCCAGTCTGGCTGCCGAAGACGAAGTCCGTCATGGTATATCGATTGCGGATATCGCTGCCGAAACCGGCATCAACCATTTTGTTTATTCCTCAGGCGCCAGCGTGGGGAATGAACTGACAGGCGTTCCGCGTTTCGACGCCAAGCCACGTATCGAAGCCCATATTCGACAGCTCGACATGGCTACGACCATCATCCGGCCGATGATTTTCATGGAAATGCTGGTGCGACCTGGCTTCGGTCTGGATGAGGGCCGGCTGGTGTCCCTGATCCGACCCGACCATTCCATTCAGCTCACCGCCGTGGAAGACATCGGCAGGTTTGTCGCTGCCGTGCTTGCCGACAAATCACGCTTCGGCGGCGCAACACTTAAAATCGCCAGTGATCGACTGACCGGCCCCGAGCTTGCGGCTGCCTTCAGCGAAGCAGCCGGTCGCTCGATAGCCTATGAACGGTTTCCGGACGATGTTTTGGCTGCAAACGCTGATCTCGCGCATATGGCAGAGAGCCTGGTAGACGGGCCGCTCGCCGAGCTCGTCGATCTGAAAGTCATGCGCGAAATTAACCCCGACCTTCTCACTTTCAGGTCCTGGCTCGCTGGCAATGGGCGCAAGCTGCTCGATGCAGCCTTGCAACCGTCGGTCTAGGGACATACGCCAGCCTCAATAATGACAAGCGAACCACAACGGCTACCGAGCAGACGTTTGCAGTTCATCAGTCGCGCGCCAGGGCTTCGATCGAGTCCAGCTTTGCCGCATTGCGGGCAGGAAGGAAGCCGAAGACGATTCCGATCAGGGTCGAGCAGGCGAAGGCCACCATGATGGAGCCCGACGAGAAGATCATTTTGAAATCGGGGCTCAGCAAATTGAAAAGAGCGCTGATCCCGAGGGCGAGCATCACTCCCATGAAGCCGCCGACAAGGCAGACCAGAATGGCCTCGATCAGGAACTGGGAGAGAATATCGCTGCGGCGCGCGCCGACGGCCACACGAACGCCGATCTCCTTGGTACGTTCGGTCACGGACACCAGCATGATATTCATCACGCCGATGCCACCGACAATCAGCGAGATGACGGCGACTGACGAAATCAGCAGCGTCAGGGTTTGCGTGGTGGTCTCGATAGTCTCGCGAATGGTCGCCGAGTTGGTGAGAAAGAAGTCTTTCGCGCCGTGCCGACGCTCGATAAGGCGGGAAACTGCGGCCTCGACATTGCCCGGATCGACATCGTCTCTGATACGGACCGTTATGCCGTCGACGTTCGGACGACCCAGCATGCGGCCCATGACGGTTGTGTAAGGCGCATAAACGGTCAACGTATCAACCGCCGGGCCGAAGGAGTTTTCCCGTTTCGTCACACCCACGACCCTCGCCGGCATTGTGCCCAGAAGGATGACCTGCCCCACCGGGTTAACCCGGTCTGGAAACAGGTCTCGCGCGGCATTTGCATCGATCACCACATTCTGGCTGTAGGCGACAACATCCTGGGCGTCGAACAGTTGTCCATGCGCCAGCTCAAGGCCCCGTACACGAAAGAAGTCCGCGCCAACTCCGGTGACTGACGCATTGACGGCCACGGCGGCGCGCTTGACAGTTACGCTCGTCGTGACGGCTGGTGTCACGCTGTCGACATAGGGCTGGTTCACCAGCGCTTCTGCATCGGCGGGAACCAGCGTCCGTATCTTGCCCGCTTCCAGATCGCCGAAGCCTTTACCGGCCCGCACCTCGATCGTGTTGGTGCCGAGCGAACTGATACTGCTCAGGATTTGTTGCTGCGAGCCGGCTCCCAGTGCCGAGATAGCCGCCACCGAGGCGATACCGATGATGATGCCGAGCATGGTCAGAAGCGAGCGCATCTTGTGTGCCCATATTGCCGCGCCCGCCATGCGAAAGGCCTCAGTCATCCGGTCAATTGCGCCACGCCAGCCAGCGCCCGGCGCGTGCTCGCGGATGGGACGGGCCGTCACGGCGGATTTGGATATATTGCGCTCATCGGAAATGATAACGCCGTCGCTGATCTCCACGACCCGATCCGCGTGTTCGGCGATCTTCTTGTCGTGAGTGACGAGGATGATGGTGTGCCCTTCGGCGTGAAGCTCGCGCAGGATCTTCATGACTTCGGCGCCACTGTGCGTATCCAGCGCTCCGGTCGGTTCGTCGGCCAGAATTATCTCGCCGCCATTCATCAGGGCGCGGGCGATCGACACCCGCTGCTGCTGGCCGCCCGAAAGCTTGCCCGGGATATTGCCCGTCCGCTCGGCGAGGCCCAGTCGGGTCAACAAGGAGATCGCTCGCTTGTGCCGGTCGGATCGGCTGCGTCCGGCATAGATGGCCGGCACCTCGACGTTGCTGGCCGCGCTGAGATCGCCAAGCAGATGATAGCGCTGGAAGATGAAACCAAAACGCTCACGGCGCAGCGCCGCCAGTTCGTCCACGGACATCTTCGAGATCTCGCGTCCTTCGATCCAGTAGCTGCCGTCCGTCGGACGATCGAGGCAGCCAAGGATGTTCATCAGCGTCGACTTGCCGGAGCCAGAAGCACCGATGATGGCCATCATCTCGCCGGCCTCAATGTCGAGGTCAACGTCTTTCAGCACCCGCACCATCTCGTCGCCTGCGGGGAAAGCGCGGGATACCCCGCGTACGCGGATCAGGGGCTCCGTCATGGCACGCCCTACCGCTTCGCCGCAGCCAGTTGAGCCTGGCCATCCGTGCGTTCGTCCGTGGATGCTCCCAGGACGATGGTCTCGCCTGCCTGAAGACCGCTAAGGATCTGGATGTCCGCGCCGTTGTCGATGCCGACCTGGACCTGCCGGATCTGGACCTCGCCCATCGCGTCCAGTATGCGCACACGCGCCGTATCGCCGGCCCGGGGCGCCCCTTCCACTGCGCTGAGCGGAACCAGCACGGCGCCGCTGACGCGGCTCAAAACGATGGACACCTGCGCCGTCATGGAGGGCCGGAGGACGCCGTCCGCATTCGCCACGTCGATCAGCCCGGTGTAATAGACCGCGCCGTTGGTTGAGCCAATCCGGCTCGCGGCGGCGTTGCTCTCGTTGGCGATGGAGGCTGGGGCCGGTTCCACCTGTCGCAACTCCCCATCGAAACGGCGCTTCGGATCGCCAAGAATGCTGAACCAGACCGGCAGGCCCCGCCGTACACGCACGACGTCAGCCTCGGAAATATCCGCGCGTACCGTCATTGTGTCCAATCGCGCGATCATGACGATGGTCGGCGCGGTCTGCAGGGCATTCACGGTTTGGCCTTCGTCAGTGACGATCGCGACCACTGTGCCGGCGATTGGGGCAGTGATGCGGGTATAGTCCAGTTCTATACCCGCAGACTCCAGCGCGACCTGCGCTTGGGCGACCTGAGCGTCCAGCGACTGAACCTCAGCCCGGGCGGTGTCTCGCATCGCAACCGCGGCGTCATACTGGGCGCGCGGCGTCGAACCACCTGCCAGCAGGTCACGCTCGCGCTCGAAATCCTTCTCGGCTTTCACCAGACCGGCGCGGCGCGCGACGTGAACGGCGCGGATGTTGGCCAAAGCGGCCTCGCGGTCCCGCAAGGCGTTGCGCCGGGTTTGGGAATCGATCTCGGCCACCAATTGGCCAGCCTCGACGAGGTCACCGATCTTGACCGCCAGACGCTCAACGCGACCCGAGGCCTGGGCTCCGACACGCACCAGCTCGAACGGTTCGAGAACCCCGGTCGCCAGCACCACCTCTTCAATGTCACCCGTTCGCGCCTGCGCTGTCACCAGTTCAAGCTTTGCGGGCGGACGCAGAAACAGCAGCCAGACGCCCAGCAGACCGACAAGGGTTGCCGCCGCCAGGATCAAACGCTTGCGGGTAATGTGTCGTGTCATTTAGTCGTGGCCCATGCTATTGAAATTTGCGGGCTTTCTCTGTCACGAGAGTTACCTGAAAATTACGGAGAGCGGTCGTCGCGCCTATCCGTTAGGCAAGCGCTGTAAGATCAACCGATCGGCAAAGAGTGCTTGCAATGTGGATGGCGTGCCAAAGATTGTGCGCCAGACATCAAGTGATCGCGGCCGTGCTCAGCCAACGTCGACGGACGAAGATGCCTTGAACTGTTGGCGCAGGCGACGGCCCCTACCGCTGCTGGAAAACGCGCTTCTCGCGCCAGCGCACGGCAAATATGCTGCCCTTGCCTGGAGCGGACGAAAGCTCAACGTAACCGCCGTGACGGGTGACGATCTCGTTGACCATGCTGAGCCCCAAACCCGCACCTGAGCCGTGAGGGCTGACCCGGTAGAACGGTTCGAATATGCGCGATTGCTTATCGCCGGCAATTCCGCAGCCCTGATCCGCGACAGTCACGCTGCCGTCAGCCTCAATACTGACCGATATCTGTCCTCGCCCGCCTCCGTACTGGACTGCATTACGAACCAGATTGACGAATGCACGCTCCAGAGCTTCGGCATCCCCGGGAACGAACAGGTTTTCCGCATCGCTATCGAACGAAATCTCGTAACCTTCGGCAATCGCCAGGGGAGCAAGGTCAGCGACCACCTTCGACACAACGCTGTTGAGATCGACAGGTGCATTCTGCTGGGGCTTCTGCCGGTACTTCTCGGTGTCGAGAAGCTGGTTCGCGATTGCTGTAAGTCGCTTGATGGCCGTCTGCAGGTGTGTCTTGTCCGCACCTGGCGAGAGCGTATCGATTCTCACCTGCAGGACAGCGATCGGCGTTCGAAGTTCATGAGCAGCGTTGACGAAGAAGCGCTCCGTCGCCTCGAAGCCGCTATCGAGACGACGCAGCGCCCTGTTGATGTCGCGCACCAGACGAAGCACCTCAGTGGGCAGGCCCCGCTCTTCCACCAGGGCGCCACGTGTGTCGAGATCGATCCTGTCGAGACGCCTGGTCAGGTCGCTGAAGGACCGCAAAGCCCAGCGTGTGACAAACGGGACGCCAATCAGGGAAATGGCGACGAGGATCAGCGCCGGCACGCCGATGGCAAGGTTCCCCAACAGCACGGTCACACCATATTGGGACATCGAAACACCGCCGGCAAAAATCGTTGCCTCACCGGCCTCTGTATCGAAACGCTCCATGCGGGCGACACTCAACGGATCGTTCAGGTCACCATGGAGCTCGACACTTCTGAACGTCCGTAGGAATGGCATGTTGTCGGCAATTTTCCCGGGAGGCGCACCGTGTGCGAGGACAATATCTTTGCCCAGGTCTGCCACGAACCACAGGTCAGGCGCGTCCTCCATAATCTCTTTAAGTTTGGCCGTCGGCACCAGATGGGCCCGGCCATTCGGCTCGAGACGGACCGAGTCTGCGATTTCCTGAGACAGCCAGATGGACGTGATCGCCACATCGGGCTTGAGGCCAGAAAGAAGATAGAAAACCAGGCTGAGCGAGGCGATGACCGCGCAGAGCTGCAGGACAATAAAACCAAAAGTGAATCGCCAGCGAAGGGATGTGCTGGTCATCCTATTTCTGCTCATGAAGGTAGTAGCCTATGCCACGAATGTTCTTGATAACAATGTCGGCCTCCGCTTCGCCAAGCTTTCGGCGCAGGCGAGACATGTTGGATTCCAGTGAGTTCGACTGGATTTCGTCGTCAAAGGAATAGACCTGCCCCTCAAGGGACGAGCGCAACACGGTGCGACCACGGTTTCTCAAAAGAGTTTCGATGATAAGCAGTTCCCTGCGGGTGAGCGCAAGCCGGACGCCGTTGACATGCACATCGCATGAAACACGATCATAGGTGACGTTTCCTGCCGACAGGACGAATGGGCCGGTTGTAGGGACCCGCCTCAGCACAGCGCTCATTCTGGCAATCAGCTCGGGAATTTCGAACGGCTTCGGCAAATAGTCATCGGCGCCGTCATTGAGGCCGGAAATTCGCTCGTCGGTCGACCTCAGAGCGGAGATGATGATCGATCGCGTATTTGAACCCACGCTACGCAAATCGGCGAGAAAGGTACTGCCATCACCATCCGGCAGTTGCCGGTCGATAAGGACAATGTCGTAGTCCGCCATAGCGATTGCTTCCCGTGCCATTGCCAGATCTCCAACAGCGTCAAATACGATGCCATGCTGCGAGAGGGCCACCCTCAACGCATCCGTCATTTCCGGATCATCTTCGATAAGTAGAAGTTTCATGGTGACCTAATCAGTCCAATCTCGGACTATCATTCCCGACAGTCTTTACAGCAAAACTACGGCTCTGGTTCAGATAAACTCGACAGTTGTGACGTTCCGACCGTCAGGTTGTGTGACATCATGAAACTGCTGCGGACGTGGGAGACCGGAGAAACCGAAGTTCGTCCGGTATCCATCTCGCCTTTGACGTCCGCCACCCAGGCCGCAATCTTTATCGGCAGCGACCGTAATGATCCCGGTATCTGCATCCGTAGTCGCGGCGGTCCCGTTGTTCCCAGCGGTCGCGGCGGTTCCTGTCGTTACGTTCGCTGATGTTGCCTACGACTGCCCCTCCCACGCCACCTGCGGCGGCTCCCACTGCAGCGCCTTCCCAAGTGCCGCTTGCCAACCCACCGATGATAGCGCCGCTCGCCGCACCAATGCCCGCGCCCTTTTCCGTCTGGCTGCACGCTGTCAGCGTCAAGCAAACGAGTACGCCTGAAATGATCTTTTTCATGTCTGTCCTTTCGAGCCATCGCCGCTACGGTCGCCCGTCGACCGTTGAGACGCACCAAGGCGGAGACGTATGAACACCGAAAATTACGTGGAAGTTACGCAGAACCGTCGGTATCGATACCGGTCGAAAGCGCAAATTCGTGTAGGAGGCGCGTCTCCGCGATAAGTCATTCTCAGGCAACTCCGCCCGCCTAATCGATAGGGCAAGCTCTTGGCGACATCCCTGGTTATGAGGCGCGCGAGACGACGAACGGCCCCAACGGATCGCCGCGATCCAGCGCCTTTCAACCGCCTTCTTCCGCAGCACGCTTTATCACGACGATCCCGCATTTTCCAAAACGGTCGCGACACAATCAGCTGCGCCGGAAGGCAGCGTCGAGACGAAATGATGGCAATAAGTTTCGTTTAACTTCACGAGGCTGGACAAACTCAACGTTCACCATCGTCAAATCGATGTGTCCACCATTGCGTATACTCCATCTCATCGACACCGTAGGGTGCTCGTAGATAGGGATAATCCCAGTTCTCGTAGCGCAGGGGCTTGAGGAAGTCATTGACCGCGCGATAGGCCGCCGGCACCCGCCCCTTATTCAAGTCGCCCAGCACAGGCCGTTCACCCGCCTGGAAAACGACGCCCCCCTCGTAGGGATGGAGGACGATATCGTCTCCAAGTACTTCTCTTGCCTTCTCAAGACCACCGACGCGCGCGAGCAACGCATCGTTGACGGCTGTAAGCCAATTCACGTCACGGATCACATCGGTACGCTGCGAAATGATTAACCCAAAACGGATGCCATCTTCGTAGAGGAGGCCCGGAAATCTGCGGAACAGAGGATAGGCCCGTTCGGTTGCGCCCGCCGCATAGGAATAGAAGAAAAGCGACATGCCGGACACGGCATAAAAAACCTGAAGGTCACGGCATACGTCAACGAAGAAACGCACAACACCTATCGGATCTAGCGATAGTTCTGACAACCTCGTCTGGTACATCAAGTGCCCGTTGCCGCCACGATACCCAATGCCCGGAAGAAGCGCCGTCAAATAGTCGTATACGGGATCGGTTGACCGCAGAGCTTGGGCAGGCATGTGTCTGATATAAAAGCCTGCGGTCTCCTTCTCATCAGCGTAATTGCTTTGTGCCAGATGCCGCTCGATGTCATCTCTCGAAGACAGACGGCGCGAACGTTCACCAACCGTCAGAAGATTGGTGTTTCCTTTCGTCACATCGTAGTAACGCGAGGCCAGATAGAGCGCGGCTTGGCGTGTCCGCGGTGCTTCACCACCCGCAAAATAGAAACCGGCCGTAAGACCAAACAGCCATTGAATCGCGTTACCCGGCGGCGAACCGATCTCGTCCAATTTGTCGAGTTCACCGCGCTCTTCGAGGAGCGCCATTGTGACGATGAGTTCGTTTATATCCAAGACGCCATCCTAGCGCTCGCCATCGTCAAAGCGGCGTGTCCACCATTCGGTGTACTCCATCTTATCGACATCATATGGTGCTCTCAGATAGGCGCGCTCCCAGTTCTCGTAACGCAGGGGCTTGAGGAAATCGTTCACTGCGCGATATGCTGCGGGCACCCTCCCCTTGTTCAGATCGCCGAACGCAGGCCGTTCACCAGCCTGGAAAACGACGCCACCCTCGTAAGGGTGAAGGATCACTTCTTCGTCAAGTGCGGCTCGTGCCTTGTCGAGACCGCCAACCCTTGAGAGTAGCTCATCGTTGACGGCTGTCAGCCAGTTCACGTCGCGGATAGTGTCCGCCCGGTCTCTTATGGCCAATCCAAAACGCGTGCCATCCTCGTAAAGCAGCCCAGGAAACCTGCGAAACAGAGGATAGGCTTTCGCAGTTGCGCCAGACGCATAGGAGTAGAAAAAGAGCGACAAACCCGACACGGCATAGAAAACCTGCAAGTCGCGGCAGGCGGCAACGAAGAAACGGATCACACCTGCCGGATCGCGCGACAGCGCCGATAGCCTCGTCTGGCACATGAGGTGACCATTTCCCCCGCGATAACCGGCACCAGGAAGAAGGGCAGTAAAGTAGTCGTGAACCGGATCGGCCGAATGCAACGCCTGTTTTGGCATATGCCTTATGTAGAAACTCGCCGTCTCCCTTTCGTCGTAATACTCCCCCTGCGCCAGATATTCTTCAATCTGTTTTGCTGCTAAAATGCGGCGCGCCCGCTCGTTAAACGACAATAAATTGGTGTTACCTTCTACGAAATCGTAGTAACGCAGTGCCAAACCAAGCATGGATTGGCGTATTTGACGCGTTTCTCCGTCGGCAAAATAGAACCCGGCCGTCAGCCCGAATAGCCACTGGATGGCATTGCCGGACGGCAATCCAATTTCATCCAGTTTTTCGAGTTCACCATACTCCTCAAAGATGGCCATTGTAGTGATGAGTTCGTTTAACTTCACGAGGCTGAGCGACCTTAACGTTCGACATCGTCAAATCGATGTGTCCACCATTGCGTATACTCCATCTCGTCAACATCGTACGGTGCTCGCAGATAAGGATAGTCCCAGTTCTCGTAGCGCAAGGGCTTGAGGAAATCGTTGACCGCTCGGTATGCTGCAGGCACGCGCCCCTTATTTAAATCGCCGAGCACGGGCCGTTCACCCGCTTGGAAAACGACACCGCCCTCATAGGGATGGAGGATGACCTCGTCTCCGAGTGTTTCCCTTGCCTTCTCAATACCACCGACGCGCTCCAGTAGCTCGTCGTTGATGGCTGTCAGCCAATTCACGTCGCGGATCACATCGGTGCGGTGTAATATTTCCAAGGTAAAATTACTGCCATCTTCGTAAAGGAGGCCAGGAAACCGGCGGAATAGAGGATACGCTTTTTCAGTCGCACCCGTCGCATAAGAATAGAAAAAAAGCGACATCCCCGAAACAGCATAAAAAACCCGGAGACCACGGCAGGCATCAACGAAGAAGCGAACCACGCCAGTTGGGTCGCGTGATAATTCCGACAACCGCGTCTGATACATCAAGCGCCCATTGCCGCCTCGGTAGCCGGCGCTTGGAAGCAGGACAGTAAAGTAGTCGTGAACCGGATCTGTCGAACGCAGCGCCTGTTTTGGCATGTGCCTGACATAGAAGCTTGCGATCTTCCCCTCGTCAAAATACTCGTCTTGTGACAGATTTTGCGCAACGTCTTCCCGTGACGCGATGCGACGTACTCGCTCGTTAAAGGACAACAAATTTGTGTTGCCTTCCACAAGGTCGTAGTAACGTAGCGCCAGATTCAGCATGGCTTGGCGTGTACGCCGTGTTTCACCATCCGCAAAATAGAACCCGGATGTCAGCCCGAACAACCATTGGATGGCATTGCCGGGCGGCAGGCCGATTTCATCCAGTTTTTCGAGTTCACCGCGCTCTTCGAAATTTGCCATGGCAGCGATCAGTTCGTTTAGATTCATGACATCATCCTACCAGCTTGGGACGGGTGGGAGGCGCCCACCCGGGATCCGTGGTCCGGGCAAGGGGAGCCAGATCGGTGGAGCATTCTCAAGCCCCTTTTTTAACTGTCGCCATCGTTCTTCGGCCTCCCACTGGCGCTCCTGTTCGCGCTGTCTCACAGACTCTTCGCAATTGTCACACTCATCCAACACCACGAATTCCTTGTAGCGAGCTCTGTGCCGCCGTGCGATAGCGCGATAAGCATCATCCTTTGCGGTTTCATTTGGAAACTTGTCCCCCGGAAACTTCATGTCATACATGTGGGTCATCTGGCCGTTTTCGACTTTCACCACATCCAGCCACCGGGAGCCACGCACATTGAACCATCGCGTGCCGCCCCAGGGCGCCCGGCGGGGAACCTTCGGAATGTCGTGTTCCTCTCCCTGCAGGATGACATTGCCGGGCGGCTTGTCCGGGAACTGATTGTTCGGGTTGTTGGGATCCCAGAACCCAAGCTCGGAAACATAGCCGTAATTGGTGCGCGGATCGCCGACCGGCATGCTGCTGCCAAGGACTGTGTTCGGATATTGCGCCTGGATCGTTGCATCGACACAGCGCTGATAACGCCCCGGGCTGGCCTCATCGTCGCGTGGTAAAACCTGATCGACCCATTCAAGCCCCTCGGTAACGCTGTTTCTCGGACGATGCAGCGCATAGCAGCGGCAGCCCACTTCGCAGAGATAGCGCTCGGGATTGCCTTCGGGCAGGTCGGTTTTGTAACCCCCGACCGATACGGTGTTGCCCTTGTTGAGGAGCATCTTGTCGGTAAGGCGCGTCACTGCGCGACCTTGCATGAAAACGTTGGGAGACCAGGACAGGAAGGTGGCCTGATGCAGATGCGTGCCGGATTTGATCCCGCCGGACGAACCCGGTTCATCGCCGATCGATTTGGCGAACCGCGAGCCGCGCACGCCATTCATCGCTCCATCATGCGAGAACACCGTGGTGGTCCCGTCGGCAAGGTCGCGGGCAAATGCAGTATTCGTGTATGGCACGGGCACAGGCTTGGGCGGGGTTAGGCATACATCCGGCAGCGTCGAGCGGACATAGCCATTCGAGTTTTTGTGGCAGAGCGTAATCCCATTGATGCGGATTGTTTCCTTCATGCATCTATCCTGCCGGTTTTTATGTCGCGCTGGACGCTTTCCACAATTGTTGCCGCTCTCAGCCCGTCGCGGGAACTGGCGGACAGAAGGCTGTAGAGAAATTCCTCGCCCCCCGGCTCTGTCTTTTCTACGAGCGATCCTGGCGCGGGCCCAAGGGCAAGCGCCGCCATCACAAGCCCGCTCGCGGCCCCAAGATCACCCAGTTGAAGCGCGGGGATTTCTGCCCTGTCGGACAGGTCGGCCATTTGCGCGGCATTGGTTGTGATCGCATATCCAAATTCCTCAGCGCGTACGCGATCGCCATTGAGATCGACAATGAAGCGATCAGGAGAAAAGCCTCCTTCGAGGAGCGTCCCATAACAGCTCGCAAGGGCGCGACCCATCAATCCGCGCTCGGGATCAATCGGGTTTTCAGGCTCTTCCATGGTAGAAAGGCGCGCAATTCGACCGAGCCGCGCGTCATCTTCCGGCCCAAGTGCGAACACGGCCGCAGCTTCGCCGGGAACCATACCGTAGGGGTTGTCACGTGTCAGCAGTTCACCGTGATAAGCCAGACTGTCGAGCATGTCTGAGTGGATATAACTGTCTACGACTGCAACAAGAACAATTCTCCCCGTTCTCCTCACGATTTCCGGACCATCCCTGCCAACAAGCTGCAGGCTTTCAGCCTGCCCACCAAAGGAAACGAAGAGGTTCGTCACCTGCGGCAGAGGGAATTGGCGGAGCCGGGCATTAAAGTCCTCAGCGACAGGTCCGTCCTCCATCCAATAGGGCAGCAGCAGAAGCATCGCATAATCCGCGCTTTCCTGTCCGAACTTCGCCAATTGCGCAACGCAATCGGCAAGCGCGCAGGCGAGTAATTTTCGCAGCCGCTCGACATAGTCCCGCTCTTCCGTCAACGGATAGACCGGCGCAAGGGTCGGTGGTCGCCCGTCCGCCATCACCAGGTTACGGTCCTTCTCGGTGAACCGTTCGCCGCGCGAATAGGCGGCAATTGCCGTTTCAAAATTTTTGCCCGCCGGACATGTCAGGCCGGCCGCCAGAATTGAAACCGCCGCCCTCATGCGACGACCCCGGCCATTTGCCTCAGTCGAAGGAAAGAGACTTCAACGTCCTGATCGCGCCCGCCACAGGGCACATGGGCGTTCCATACCAAATCCACGAGACGCTCATCGCCAGTGATTTCCACCTGAACAAGCCTGAACCTGTGCGTCAGCGTCTTGCCGGCGATCCGAGTGTCCGCTTCGAGGACACATTGTGGCAGACGAAATGCGTAACCGCCTTCCGGATGAAGCCCTTCCAGTCGCACCGGTTCGCCACCACGCAACTCGCCGGAATAGATTTGATCGACGGGCGCGGTCTGGTGAAAATTTTCCGAGAAATCGGAAGGCAAAAGCGGAGACCTGTGTTTCATCCACGCTTCATCATAGGTGCCGGCATGAATACGCCGCGTTGCCCAGGCCGGCTGAATCGCACCGAACCCGACCGGCTGCGAAAGCGGACGACCGGGATCAAAGACATCGGCGGGAGCCGCGATCTGCGGCATAGCCAGTTCCGCTCCCTCCGGCGCTCGCTCGAAATGACGTGACCAGCCCCGGCCAATTGGATTGGCTTCGCACTCGGCCCCATCATCATCCACAAAGAGATCGCTTCCGCCGAGCGAACGCCTCCATGACAGCTCGACGCGTGAGGCCCGCTCTTTTTCGACAACCTCCCAGCCGCGCTTTTTTTTGACCATGCGCGCTTCGCCCGTGACGGCGGCCTTCTTGGTCATTGTGCCCACAGCAACCGTGACATCGATACGGTCTATGGGCTTCTCGTCAGGCGCAACGGCTGAGCCATTGACAAGAATATCTGCGGCGGGCCTGAAAGGCGCGAAATCAGCATCCGCGAAAAGCTCATTTGCCTCGTCATCACGATAGGCCGGAGAGAGCCGGATGGGCTGCGGCTCAAGAAGATCGGTCATGCCGTCCGAACGCGCGCGAAACCGCCCGCGTACGGCGACACACCAATGTTCCTTTCCATCGCGGTCGCGAATGAAATAGCCGTCCGCGGAGAAAGGTGTGTTGTTGCTGACAGCCCACATGCCGGTCAGTTCAGGTCGATATACGCAGCGTCCAGCGCAATATTCTGGCGAGCCATCTGGATAATCTTCTTGCCTTCCACCCTCACCACGCCGTCAGAACCCAATGAAATTCGGGCCTCGCCATTGCGGATCGTCAGCGTCCCGGAGCCATCGAACTCGATCATCGTCGCGAGCTTCAGAAGCTTCCCCCATGCATCCTCCGGCAACGGAAGAGCGTCCCCTAAAAGCGCTTTACGATCAGGTATCTGGTTCATATCGTGCGAACTCCCTCTAAATTCACCCAGGTGGAAGGCCGATCCCAAAATGAGCGGCGCCCCATCGACCAAAGATTTCATTTCAGTTGATCCGCCAAACCCTCCCCGATGGTGCGTGTGACGAAATCGGTATGGATCATTGTTGCAACGTCTTTTGGCGTGGCGGGAAACGCCGTGAGCGAAGCTACTGCGGCGACAACGCCCTTCCGGAAGCTTAATACGGTTCTGGCGCGTATCTTCTGCTCGCTGCCCTGGAGAGTAACGATGTCGATGAAACCTTTATCCACATCGCCAACTTTTTCGCCGGGAACGAAGCTGACGTCCTCGTCCAGCTTAAAGCCGACCTCCGGCATGAGATTTTGCAGTTCGATTTCCACCACCTTCGCGGCAAGCTGACGCAACTGATCGTCAGTTGGCGACATATCCGACTTGGGTGTTGGAAAGACGAACAGGGATACAGCCGCGTTTCCGTCCGGATCATTGGAATTTGTGAATATCGCTCCCGTATAGGACGGATTGGGATCGCTGTTCTGCGTCAGTTTTTTCCATCCGTCCGGCAGGCGTGCGGAGTAGGCGGCGCCACCGCTCGACGGCAGCTTTTCCAGATGCATCGCGCCATCAATGCTGTCAGTCGTCTCGTTGTCGAGCTTCAAAGCTCCGAAAAATTGCGCAATCTGGGGTTCGACGCGGGCGGCCTCCTCTTCTGCGTAGCCAGCGCGCACGATGAGCAGAGACTTGTCCTCGCGCCAAACCGCGACCCTCTCACGGCGGTTGAACCCATTATCCGGCCCGAGGGCAAACACATCGCCAGCGTCGCGACCATATTCCTTCATCGCGGCGACCGAAGGTGCCCATTCTTTCGCAAAGAGCCGGGCATAATCGACCCCACGCGCAACCTTTTCCGGTTTGATCTCGGCGGTGATGATCTGGATTTCGAAATGATCGCGATTGGCAGGATCATAACCGATCGTCTGCAGGGTCACATTGTCGAAGGTTTCGTACTTATCCCATTCGGACAGTGCCCGCTTTTCCTTGAACCACATAAATTTATCGATCTTGACCGAGTGAAAGTTAAGATCCTTGGCTTCCTGGAAGCTATACGGCTCCGATGCCTTCGCCGTGCTGTCGAGGGTCAAACGACTCGTATAATCTTCGGCCATAACATCCAATCCAATTGCGGTCGTCACTAAAACCATCGCCGAAAAAGACATTCGGCGCAGCACCAGAAATAGAGGCTTCAACGTTCGGTTCTCCGTATCATTTTCCCGGCCATCCCTTGATGAGGTCTGCTGCCTTATCGAGACCCGTCAAGCCGCCGGACACTTTAGCGCCACCGCCCAGGCCGAAACCAAGTTTGGCGCCGACCTCGGCGCGCGCCTTTCCTTTTTTCACGCCTGCTTCCGCAGATGCCTCAGCCTGAGCGCCAACGGCTCCCTGCAGTTCACCGCCAAGGCACACACCTATATCCCATTTGTCCTCAATGAGTTGGTTGTGCTCTTCGAACAGCCAGTTCCACGCTTTGATGACAGGATTGCCGACACGACTTGGCGTCAGGCAAAGTTCTCCGTTGACCGAGCCCTCGATAACATTTGCCTTGGCGGCAAGTTTCAGCGTCCCCGTCACCTCTTCAGGGTTACCGACAAAAGCAACCTCGCCCTCCAGCTCTCCTTTCAGCACCGCGCCTTTTGCCGCTCCGGAGATGACCTGGTCCTTGAGAACCTCGACTTTGCCCTGGGCAGCGGCGGCACTGGCTTTTGCGCTCAATTTGGCATCAATTCCGCCTTTGGTGATAGAAAATCCGGCCTTTCCGTCACCTTCCAGTGCTCCGAGCTTGTATTCTCCTGAAGCCCAATCCTTTGCCGGATCACCAAAACTGTCTCCAGCCAGTTTTTTGTCGGCTTTCCACCAGGTATATTCAGCAACCTGGAAATTCCGTTCTTTCCATTTGCCGCGCCAGTCGGTGTCATGGTCGGTCTTTCCGTCCGGGTTGCGGCGTGTATAGCCCGAAGCAAGATACTCCCTGACGCCACGCTGATATTTCTTGCCGACGCCAGCGTCCTTGTAGTCCTTGCTTAGTTCACCGAATTTCCAGGCGCTTTCCTTGCTCTCGTTCTCACGCTCCTTTTGAGGAAGGAGTTTGTTTGCGCTGGACGATCGTCCGAAAAGCACGGTCTCGTTCACAGCGGGTATATATTCGCATAATCCGCCATTGGAATTGAACGACTGCTGGGGAGCATCCGCGCGAAATGGCGGCGTGATCCCCGGAGACACCGGAAAAAACGGGTGACGTTTGAACGTCGACAGGTCAGTTTTCAACATCTCCAGGACATTGTCGTCGTCGTATGCGGAAAACGGCACACCCAGCATGCGAGACGGCGGCAATCCTGACGGTTTCTCAGCCATGGCCTACACTCAGTTCTGTGTAATCTGGTCTGCTTGGAAATGAATATGCTTCCCTTGAATCACGATATGCCCCTCGCGCGACATCGTCAGCATCGAGTTCTCTCCCACTTTAATCGTCAATTGTTCGCCCACCCGGATGTTCATGATACGCCCGATATCTGTGTCGGAGCGTCCCCGGACGATGACGCTGTGAGACTTACCGACCGTCGTTTGATAGGTGTGTCCGACGACCGTTGACTTCGCCCCGCCGACAACCTCCGAAGAACCAATACCGACGACCTGCGAGTGATTTTTCTCCACGAAAAGCTGGAAATTTCCTTTTGCAAAATTGAAAGGGTCCGGGATCTTGAGTTTGCCCAATGCGGCTCCAACCTTGTCAAAGACGAGCTTCGTCTTGTCCCTCAGAAGGTTCGACAAGGCATTTTCGCCGACAGCAATCGACATGTTGCCCGCTATGACCTCGTCATGGTCGCCACCAACTTCCGTCGATTTGTCGTTGGCCACAAGTTCCGATTTATCGCGTCCCACACGCTTGGAGTAATCGTTCAGAATTTCAAAATTCGTATCCTTCTGGGCGTGGAGAAATACCTCCTCCTTGGCCGCCTCGTCCTCAAACCGCAATTCGTTAAATCCGGACCCCTTGTGCGTGTTGGTACGGAATGTGCTGCGCGTCTTGTTCGCCGGCAGATCATAAGGAACGGTCTGACGTGCGTTCGGCACGACGCCGGTCACTAGCGGCCGGTCCGGATCGCCGTCGACGAAGGCAACCATGACTTCCATGCCGATGCGCGGGATGATCTGGCCGCCCCAGGTGGAGCCGGCCCAGTTCTGCGCAACACGAACCCAGCACGTATCCGTGCCATCCTTCTTCGCCTTGCGGTCCCACGGGAACCACAGCTTGATGCGGCCATACTGGTCAGGATGGATTTCTTCGCCCTCGGGGCCGGCGACGATCGCCACCTGCGTGCCTTCGATGCGCGGGCGTTTTGTTGACCGGTGCGGCGTCAGCGGCACACGGGCGGGGATTGCCTCGAAGTGATTGCGATATTCCGGCTCGTTGCCATTGGTCTCATAGGAGAGGTCGACGATATTGTGGCTGGCCCTGATGATCACATGCTCTTCATAAGCGTGTTCGGGATGGGCGACCTCGTAAGGCGTGAAGCGGCGGCCGGCCTCCAGAATGCGCGCGGTCGACGAACCGAAAACCCGGTCATGATCGGCTTCGATGGACTGGGTGCGCAGTTTTTGCGCGCGCTCGGCCTCTTCCACCGTCCTGATGCGGGCCGGATATTCGTAAAGCTCGCGCTTCGTCGCATCCGGCATCTGCACCAGCGACGGCGTCATCGTACCCGGCACCATGCCCGGCGTCTCGAAATTCCAGTCCGCACCCGCACGCTGGCCCGAGACATAGGAAAAACGCCGCGCCCAGTCGTTGATGTGGTTGCGATCCGAGGACCCCTGCGCCAGACGCACCGTCCCCTCCCCCTGGGCGGCCGGCGACGGCCCAAGCCAGCCGCTGGCGCTATCGGCCACATGCAGCTTGTGGGAACCATCCTCATGGCTGAACCAGTAGAACAGGCCGTCCTCCTCGAAACGGCGGGTGAGATAATCGAGGTCCGTCTCGTTAAACTGGACGCTGTAGTGCTGTGCAGGCGGAGGCGAGATGATGCCCGATGTATCGGGCGCGGGAATGCCGTGTTCGGAAAACAGCGTCTCGACGACCTCCACCGCCGTCTTGTCCATCCAGATACGGCAATCCGACCGGCGCGACAGAAGCCACATTTGCGGGCGGATGGTCAGCGCATAGGAGCGCATCCCGCGGGTGATCGGCGGGCCTTCATGCAGCTCCGTTACCAGGCCGTTGAAGGGGCGGCGAACACCGCCGCCATCGCCGTCGCCCTGGCTTATCTCGATGGAGATATCGACCAGCCGTCCGATCAGTTCTTCGGGCTTGACCGCTTCCTTCTTGGCCCGCACCGTCAGGCGAATGTCGAAGAGCTGCGATACGCCCTCCTCGACAGACAGGCGCTCTGGCAGAAGCTGGTCTTCGCCGAGTGGCGAAGACACCTTCAGAACGCGGCTCGCCTGAACGAAATCGGAAAACGAAGGCTGGTCATTCATGGCGAACCTCGATAGCAGAGCCAAAAAAATCAATCAGCTGTCAAAATCTCGACAGAATGCAATCAAACATTGTGGCGAAACCATGGATTCACCATGAATTCCGCAACCTTGATATGCCAAAATTCCATCGATGAAATCTGACAGGTTGAGGTATGAAGTGACGCTCGAAAGAAACCCGAGGCAGATAAAACACGACGCCGACAGTTACGGCTTGCGCCGCGAAGAAGCCGCCGGCGCTCACCATGGGGCAGGATGGTGGGTCAGTGTCAGGCGGCGCGGCCACAGGATCGTCAGGCTGTTCAAGGACAGCATCTACGGTTCAAGCGATGCCGCCTATCGTCAGGCGCGCGCCTACCGCGACGCCATCATCCTTGCCATTCCGCCCGCCACCAATCACGAACAGGCCGTACTTCTGCGCAGAAACAACCGAAGCGGTATCTCCGGCGTCAGGCGCATCGAGACCACCGACGGCGACATATGGCAGGCAACTCTGATGACCAATGAGGGACAGAAAAGAGAAAACTTCTCCATCGCAAAACTGGGCGAGGAAGCGGCAAAGTCGATGGCGATCACGCAACGCCGCAAATGGCTGAAGGCACTACCCGTTACTCATCTCGCATACGCGCATCACGCTGCCGAGGTGGCACACACGCAGTTTGGCGACGAGCTTGCGCCTGCAGGCGACGTCCTGCCCGAGGCTCATCCTGACGATCAGGGCATTGAGGCGCGTATCAGAGCCATCAACGACCGCTTTGATGCTGCTCGCCCGAAGCGGCTACGGGTCCGGGTCAAAAGCTACGCGACGGACAGAGTGTCCATCGCCATCTCCAATGCTGGCAGCCCGGTGAGGAAAAAACTCACGCATCTCAATACGCGGGGCAGGACCGCGATCGAAATCATCGACGCTATCGAGAGTGCTATGGAGGAAACGGTTACCGCCATTTACGACCAAGACACCTGGGTCTGGTTCATGGCCGAACATGGAAGCGAACTTCTCAGTTCCCGAGACTTCAATATCAATGAGGGATTCAATATCCTCGTTATTGTGCCGGGGCGGTGACAATAGTCAGATGTCAAACGTTTAGCTGGAGCGAGCGACTACACACCGCACAGAAAACAGACCTCATGTATCACGCGATCTGATCGATGCCCACGACCTGCCAGGAAATCTCAAACCTCCTCTGTAGACGGATGTCCTTGGCCTGTTCGGTAACCGTAATCTGTCATATACGATCGGCGTCAGAAATCGCCCAACGCACTTGGGTGATCGGTTTTGCATCCTGTGCAAGACGGGAGGTTTTTCCGAATGAATTTCAGAACGATGTCCTGCGTCGCAGGAGCTGCTTTCATTCTCGCAATGCTGACGATCACCCTGCTCATGCCGCTTCAAAGCGCATATGTTGTGAATCTGGACCATCGCCTTGTTCCGGCAAGCTCAGCCCATCTGTTTGGCACCGATGAACTGGGACGAGATATGCTTTCGCGATTTCTTGCGGGCAGCAGGTACACGCTCCTGACGGGATTCACGACGACCCTCCTTGCTTGCGCATCGGGATATCTTATGGGAGCCGGAACGCCAAAATGGTTCGGGCGTCCGATTGTCCTGCTTGCATATGTGTGCTTTGTCATTCCGTCGTTCCTGTTGGCACCGCGGTGGCCAAACCGTTTGCTCACAACCGCACTTTGCACAATCGCCATTTTGCCCTTGTTCATCATTTCACTGATTGTCATTGCCGGCGCGGGACTGACAGGTTGGGCGAACTGCTTTGTGCTTGGCCCGCTGTGGGGTGTCGCAATCGCGTATGTGTTCCAACGAGATACTTCGCCTGGTGCCGGTGCCGCGCTCACGATCTCCGTCTTCGCGTGGGCAGTTGCGTCACATGCGGTGCTGGACATTCTCGGACTCGGTGTGTCGCCGCCTGAACCCAGCTGGGGAATTATGTTCGTCGCTCAAAGTCAGTCATGGGGTGCCCAAGTGGCATCCGCACTTAGCTTCTTGATGATTGCGATCTTCGCCTTCAGTTCCAGCGATATTATCTCGCGAAAAACCTGAAACCTTTTACGTCTCGAGTTTTGAGGCGGTTCGTCGGGTTGCGTGACAATTTACCTGCGATATACGCCACGACCTCACCGACTTGAGCCGATATTGACGACGGCGGACGAACCTACCTGAACAAAAGAATACTCGACCGAACCTCGTTTCCACCAGGCTGTCGTACTTTCGATCGCGTCATTCTTGTCCAGATTATCCGGTGCACCAAGCCTCTCCGATAATGCATCCAGGAAACCGGCAGGTCTTGGCGTGGAATATGCGCATGCTTTGTGTCCGTTCGGACCAGTAGCAAGCCAAAAAGACAATGACTCGGCTCCGCCTGCCTTCTCGTGCCGCCAGCCCACAACGTCCACCGAACCGCCATTATAGGCGACGAAGCTACGACGCCACTCCTGCGTTTCCGCATCGGTCAGCCGCGGCCAGCCAAGTTCGTCACCCTTGATCATCGCGGTCTGCACGGTGGGCGCTTCACAAATAGTGAGAAGGCGCTCCGCCGTCATGTCCGCCGACATTGCTGTGGCCACCCCGAAACTCAAAAATGCAGAGCAAAAGCTGCCGATGGTCGATACCCCAAGGTGCCGAAGCGGACTTGAACGCTCTGTATTCCTCATTTCTTCTCCAGTTCGTCATCGTCCATGGGATCAGACTGCCGCGTCCGAAAGTAAACGTTGTGGGATGCATACAGCCAGTTGAGGATCATGCCCCTGCGTTCATACCGGCCGCAACAGGCTTCCTGTCGTTCGCAAACGCTCTTCCAGTAATTCCATAAGCTGCTCCTCGCGAATACGACCCTGCCCCAAGCCGAGCTTCATGGCCAACTCGCGCCAACCATAGGTCGGCCGTACCTGGGGTGCGCCATAGGCATCAGCGAACCGTGCAAGAGCGACTGCATACCCGTATCCGTATTCCATCTCGACAGAGCCGCCGACAGATACCCAGATATCGGCACCGATAAAAATCGGCGTCCTGAAATCGCCACCGACAACCATCGACGAGTCTTCCCTGGACGCAAAAACCCAGTCCCTGACGATGGCATCTCCGGTGACGAAGATAATGCTGGCCCAGTCATTGTCGATGCTGCCACACTTCAGATCACCAAAGACAACGAGGGTAACATGGCCATCGCCCCCTTCGATGCATGTTGAGACTTTGCCGCTGACATGCAGGTTTCCGTCGATCACAGTGATCCATGAAGACGGGACGAAATCCCCGTCAATCGTGAGATCGCCGCGATGAATGCACGCGTCCGCGGTTTCGTTTTGGGGGCCTCCGGGAACCAGCTGAAACCTCAACAGGGCCTCGGCCACGGTGGGGTCGGGAAGCTTCCTCGACCTCTGGGTCACAAATTCCTGCCACTCTGCTGACGTTACGCTGTTCAAGGGGTATTCACTCTCCTCTTTTCGCCGAATATGCCTGAACGGCAGCATGCCGCTGGTAGCAAGCCGTGCCGGCAAATCCGTCAATATCCACCCGTCAGAAAAATGTTCTCCCCGGTCATGAAACTGCAGGCCTCGGAAGACAGGAAGATGGCGGCGCCCACCATTTCTTCCGGCTGCCCGGCACGGCCCATCCAGTTCAGCGTCCGGACGTATTCCGCCCAGCCTTCGGGGTCCTCATCACGACGGTGGGCATTGCGGTCTGTGTCGATGAGGCCGGGCGCGAGCGTGTTGAGCAACACATTGTCGCGCGCATAATCCCGCGCCTGACTCTGAATCAGATTATGCTGCGCTGCCTTGGTCGCGGCATAGGCGGTGACGATGCCCTTCGGCCGCAGCTGATTGACCGAGCCGATGGAAACCACCCTGCCCCATTTGCGGGCCGCCATGCGCGGCAGGGCCGCCTGCAGCATGTCCACCGTCGAGCCCAGATTGACCGCCAGCTGAAACGCCAGATCGTCCGGCGTCAGTTCCGACAGCACAGCGTTGATCTGGGCGCTGGCATTGATGACAAGAATATCGACCGGTGCTATCGCCTCGGCCCGTTCGATGAGATCACGACCGGCACCGGGTTCGGAAAGATCGCCCGCCAGTTCCTGCGCCGTGCCGCCGCTTGCGACGATCCGGTGCTGCACGGCTGCGGCAGCGCCCGGCTTTACGCCATGCAGGATGACATGGGCGCCCGCGCCCGCCAGCCCCTCGGCAATGGCGGCGCCTATGCCGCGGCTGGAACCGGTGACGAGCGCCGTGCGGCCCTTCAAACCAAAGACGCTTTCGAGACGCATCCTTTATCCTTCAAACAGCGAGATGCGCGCGCCGGCAATTCCCGGGCGGCAGGAAAACAGGCCGCCGGAGAGCGGTGCGTCGGCGAGTGTGGAGGCAGGCAGGCGCGTGCGGGCGCTGGTGATGAACAGCGTCGACAGGTCCGGCCCGCCAAAAGCGATGCTGGAAGGGCGTGGCACCGGCATGTCGATCACCTGGTCGAGCTTGCCGTTCGGAAGATAACGGCGCACGCACCAGCCATCCCAGATGGCGCACCAGACGCCGCCTTCGGCATCCACGGCCAGACCATCCGGCCGGCCATCGGCCACCGGAATGCGGGCGAATTCACGGCGCTGCGACAGCGCGCCCGTCGACGGATCGCAATCATAGGCGTGGATGAGGCCGGGCACTGTATCGACGAAATAGAACGTCCTACCATCGGGGCTCCAGCCGAGACCGTTTGAGACGATGATGCCGCCTTCCTTGCGCTCGGATGCGCCATTGGCATTGATGCGATAAAGCGCACCCGTGGGCTTGGAAGCGTCGATGCGCATCGAGCCGACCCAGATCGCGCCATCCGGCCCGCATTTGGCGTCGTTCAGGCGGTTATCGGCAATGCCAGCCTCCGGGCTGACGAAGGGTGTCAGCCGGCCGGAGGCGAAATCCAGCCATTCGACGCCATCCTGCGACGCCACCAGCAATCGCCCGCCGGTGACCGGAATGACGGCGCTGACCAGCTTGCCGGTCTCGCAGGTTTCGTTGCGGCCAGTAGCGGGATCGAAGCGGTGCACCGCCGGATGCAGGATATCCACCCAATAGAGCGCGTTTTCCCCCTCGTGCCAGACCGGGCTTTCCCCCAGCTGCGCGCCCCATGGCAGAATGCAGCTGAGTTCGGCACTGGGGCGGCCCGTTGCCGAACGCGGGCGCGGTCGCGAGCTGATCGCCACGGCCCCGGCTGCACCGGTAATGCGGCGGGCGGCGGCAATCAATTCACGCCCGGCGGGATGGATATTGGAGGAATCCAGCCGCGACGACGGCCCGAGCGCAACAAGCACGCCCATCGGCGTATTGTCCCGGCCCATGACAGGGGCAGCGACCGAATTCACGCCCGGCAGATGCTCCTCGTAGGAAATCGAATAACCCCGCGCCCGCGTCAGCGTCAGATCCGCCTGCAGCGCATCGAGGGTGGTAATGGTTCTGGGTGTCTGCAGATCGAGCGTCAGGCGATCCAGCAGCGCGCGGCCAACGGCGGGGTCCTGAAAGGCGAGCAGCGCCTTGCCCGGTGCGGTGCAATGCAGGGGCACGCGGCGCCCCACCTCGACGCGCACCGAAAGACCGTTCGGCGAGCGTTCGGCGAGATATTGCGTCATGGTGCCGTCAAGCCGGCACAGCGCAACCGTCTCACCCAGTTCAGCGGCCAGCCGCTCCAGTTCCGGCGTCGCCGCCGAGACGAGATCGAAGCTCTCCCAGACCTTGTGGGACATTTCCAGAAAACGCTGGCCGAGAACATAGGTGCCACGGGCCTCATCCTGACGGACGAGGCCATAGGCGATGAGGGTGCGCAGGATGCGCGCGAATGTCGGCTTCGGCAGACCGGAGGCGCGCAACAACTCCGCAAAACGCGGTGGTTCCGGCGCATCGGCGACCATGTCAAGCAGGGTCAGCCCCTTGGCCAGCGCCGCGGTGCCGCCTGGCGTCTCGGGTTTCATTGCCTCAGCTCCTTCGCGAGCCGCTGCCGCCTTGCGGCCGCTGCCTCTTCCAGCATCCTGTCCATCGTCCATTCCGCTTCAAACCCCAAAGTGTTTCTGATCCGCTCGTTGGACGTATGGTAATAAACGCCGTCGCCAGGAAAATCGACTGTCACGATAGGCAGGCCGGTCAGCGCCGCAATTTTCGGCAGAAGCACGGCGAAATCCGCAGGTTCATCCGCCCCGAGATTGAAGATGCCGCCCGCCGCTTCGGGATGGTCGAGGGCAAGCAGAATGCCCGCCACCATATCGCGTGTCTCGGTTATATGCATGCGGAACGGCCGGCCGTTTTCGTTGCGCGCCAGAATGTGCGCGGGTTCGCCGATATCGCGGGACTGGAGCAATTCGGCGATGGCAGTGTTTCCGAAATTCTGCTGCTGGCGGATGCGTGGCCGCAGGAAAAACCGGGGGCCGGAAAAGAAACTGTCCTCATCCAGCAGCTCCGCCGCATCCTGCGTATGCGAGAAACGCAGGATCACCGTTTCCATCGTGCCGCTTCGCTGGTGAAAGCGCACCAACTCTTCGCCCAGAAGCTTGGTCAGACCGTACGGCGAATTGGGGCAAAGTGGATGGTCCTCGGTGACCGGCAGGAACACCGGCCGGTTTTCCGGATAGACCTCACCCGAGGAAGCGAAAACGAACCGCCGCACGCCAGCTGCTGACGCCGCATCCAGAAGCCGGCGCGTGCCCTCGACATTGACGGCAAACATGCGGTCGCGATCCGCCGGAGCCCAGGACATGAACGCCCCCAGATGCAGAACGGCGCTCACACCCTTGATGGCGTCGGACAAAGCCTGCGCATCCTCAAGTGACCCTACAACCTCCTCGCCGCCGATTCCCGATGGTCTGAGATCAAAGCCGCGAACGGTTCGGCCCTGCGCGCGCAAGGCGGCGACAACGGCACGGCCGACACGGCCTGACGATCCGGTGACAAGGATCATAGCCTTGCTCCGGTCTTTGAATCGAAGAGATAAAGCTGCGCCGGATCGAAACCGAGCCGGAGCGCCTCATTGCCGGGAAGATTGCCGGTATGCGAGACGCGCGCGATCAGCCCCTTGGACTTGCCTTCTTCGCCATCTGCGACCCTTGCGCCCTCCGCATCGAAATAGACATATTTTTCCGATCCCAGGCTTTCCACCAGCGTCGGGCGGACTTCGAAGGTAACAGGCGCATCGCCCAAAACGAGGTGTTCCGGCCGCAGGCCGACGATCACGCTGCCCTGACGGTCAAGGACCCCCGGCAGGGAGACCTGTTGCCCAAACAGGGTAACAGTGCCGTCACGCAGTTCGGCGTTGAGGAAATTCATGCCCGGAGAACCGATGAACCCGGCAACGAAAAGATTGGCCGGATTGTTGAAAAGCTCGTCGGGTGCGGCGATCTGCTGGATGATGCCGCCCTGCATGATGACGACGCGATCCGCCATCGTCATCGCCTCGACCTGATCATGCGTCACATAAACGGTGGTGACGCCGATGCGCTTGTGCAACGCGCCGATCTCGGCACGCATATGGACGCGCAGCTTGGCATCGAGGTTGGACAGCGGCTCATCCATCAGGAAGGCCTGCGGCTGGCGCACGATGGCACGGCCAAGTGCAACGCGCTGGCGCTGGCCGCCCGAGAGATCCTTGGGCTTGCGATCGAGATAGGGTGTCACTTCCAGAATGCGCGCCGCATCATCAACCCGGCGGTCGATCTCGGCCTTGTCGGTGCCGCGCATCTTGAGGCCGAAGCCGATATTTTGGCGAACGGTCAGGTGCGGATAAAGCGCATAGTTCTGAAACACCATGGCGATGTCGCGGTCACCCGGCGCAAGGTCTGTGACCTCGTTTTCGCCGATGAAAATCTGGCCTTCGCTTGCCGGTTCGAGACCGGCGAGGATTTTCAGCATCGTCGACTTGCCGCAGCCGGAAGGCCCGACAAGCACCACGAACTCGCTATTCTCGATCTCAAGCGAAAAGGGCCTGAGGACGTTGAGCGCGCCATAGGACTTGCTGACGTTGCGAATGGAAATATTGGCCATGCTTATTTCTCCGCGCCAGCGGTGAGGCCGCCGACCAAATAACGTTCAAGGAACAGGTAGATTGCGATGATCGGCAGCGCGATGAACACGGATGCGGCGGAAATGTCGTTCCAGTAGGTGACATATTCGCCCTGCATCGTGGTGATGCCGAGATTGGCCGTCCAGTTGTCCGGCGAGTTGACGAGGAAGGTGCGCGCATAGGCATAGTCTGCCCAGCTGAGCACGAAGGCATAAAGTGCGGTGGCGGCAAGCCCCGGCGTGGCGATGGGAAGCACGACGCGCACCATCGCGCCGATCGGCGAGCAGCCGTCGACCATGGCAGCCTGTTCCAGTTCCTTCGGAATGGTGTCGAAATAGCCTTTCAGCATCCATGTGGCGAAAGGAATGATCATTGTCGAATGCGCCAGCACCAGTGTCCACAGGCTGCCGATCAGGCCGAAGCTGGAAAAGATCGAAAACAGCGGAATGACCAGCAGCGTCGCGGGCAGCATCTTGGCCGTGAGCACGAAGAGACCCATCGTCGCGCCGCCCCGCATGGAATAACGCGACAGCGCATAACCGGCGCTGACCGAGACCAGCATCGACAGCGCCACCGAGCCGATGGCCGCCAGCATCGAGTTCCAAAGCCACAGCAGGATCGGTTTTGCCGCCCAGACGCGGGCGAAGATGTCCCACTGCGGATCGTCCGGCCAGAAGGTCGGCGGCAGGCGGTACAGCTCATCGGTGGTGGAAAGCGCTGTGACCAGCAGCCAGTAGACCGGGAACAGGATCATCACCAGCGTGAAAATCACAGTCGCGTAAAGGGCAAGGCTCTGTAAAAATGTCCGTTTCATCAAAGCCTCCTCAATAGATCGATTTCGAACGCCGGCCGAGCATCAGGAGGCTCGCGACGATGCAGATCACCAGTGTCAGCACGCCGACGGCGGCGGCACGGCCGAAATTGTGATACTGGAAGGCCTGATCATAGGTCATGATCGACAGCGTCTGGGTTGAACGCAGCGGCCCGCCGCCGGTCAGAACCTTGATGATGGAAAAGTCGCGGAATACCCAAAGCAGCGTCAGCACCAGCGTCACGCCCAGCACCGGCATCAAAAGCGGCATGGTGATCCAGCGGAAACGCTGCCACACACTCGCGCCATCGACCTTGGCCGCCGCATAGTAATCGGCGGGGATGGACTGCAGGCCGGCCAGACACATGATCGAGACGAAAGGAAAACCCTTCCACACCATGGTGATCGCCACGGCCCAGAAGGCGGCCGTGGAACTGCTGACCCACGGGATCATCTGATCGGTGAAACCGAGCTTGATCGCCAGCCAGCCGAACAGGCCGAAGGAGGTGTCGAACATCCACGCAAAGATAACGACCGCAATGATTTCCGGTACCGCCCAGGGCAGCGCCATTCCCAGCCGCGCGACGGTACGGCCCTTGAAACGGTTATTGGCGAGAAGCGCCGTGCTGAGGCCAACCGCGACGCTGCCGGCAGTAACGACGATGATTAGTTTCAGCGTTACCCAGCAGGCCAGCCAGAATTCCGGCGACGAGAACAGCCAGGTGTAGTTGCTCAGCGAAAACGGCCGGCTGGCGCCGCCAAGCCTTGGTATCTTGACCTGCTGGAACGACAGATCGATGGCCAGCACGAGCGGCCAGACGATGATGGCGGCAACCATCAGGACCGCGGGCGCGATCAGAATATAGCCGAGGAGATGTTGCCGGCTGGGACGCGCAAGATCGAAGAACTTGCGACGCCCAGCCCGAACGGGTTCGGTCATGGATGGTCCTCCTGCCGGATGCGAATGATGGCCATGGCCCTTTACGGGCCATGGCAGGACAACAAGATCAGGACAATGGGGATCAACCCTTGATGGCTTCGGCCTTTGCCTGCATGGTTTTCGCCACCTCCGCCGGATCGAGATCCTGAATGATCATCCGCTGGCTTTCTTCCATCACCATCTTGCTGAACTCGTTGTAGAAAAGCTCAAGCCCGGTCGGAATGCGGTCGATACCGGCTTCCGACGCGGCCTTCATTGTTTCGATCAGCACCGGAAAATGCGGGATGGTCTTTTCAACACCCGAGACGTCCGCCTTCGGGCTTGGCGGGGTGTTACCGCCAAGGGTGGCGTAACTGCGCTGGAATTCCGGCGTCATCGTCAGCTTGATGAAATCCCAGACCAATGCCTTCTGGTCGTCGGGAATATCGGCCGGCATGGCCAGTACGTTGGAAGACCCGCCGAGCGGCGGATGAAGCGGCGGCGCGACGTAGACGATGTCACTCTTGGCCGAACCCTTTTCGGTCGTGCCGTAAAGCCACGGCCCATCGAGCCGCATCGCCATCTTGCCATCGGCAAACAGCTTGCGCACGTCGCTGGCGCTCATGTCGACCGGGCTGATGCCGCTCTTCATCACGGTTTTCCAGCGTGAAAGGCCCTCGACCATCTGTGGCGTGTCGATGGTGATGTTGCCGTCCTTGTCGGTCCAGTAGGCGCCGGCATCGATGATGTAGTTCAGCATTTCCGTGAGATATTGCCCCGGGCCGCCCTTGGTTTCGTGGCCGGTGCCGAACTGGTCGATGATGCCGTCGCCGTTCAGATCCTTGGTCGTGGCTTTTGCGGCGGCCAGAAACTCGTCATAGGTCTTCGGAACCGCAACGCCCGCTTCTTCCAGCAGCTTCTTGTTATAGGCCATGACGAAACCGAAATAGTTGGTCATGATGCAAACGGTTTCGCCGTTCCATTCGCATTTCTGCTGGCCGGCCCAGCCGGTCATGTCGATGCCGTCCTTCTTCAGCCACGGGTCGAGCGGTTCCAGCCAGCCGCTATCGGCAAACATCTGGAATTCGAAGGACGCCAGATGCACGATCTGCGGCGGCTGGTTGGCGGCGAAAAGCGTGGTCATCGTGTCCGCGTAGGAACTGCGCTCCGCCTTGGTGAATTCGATCTTCACGCCCGGATGCTGTTTCTCGAAGGCGGCGATGGCGGAGTGCCACCATTCGCCCGTTCCGGCATCATCGGTCTGCCAGGAAATGAACTTCAGCACGGTATCGGCCATCGCAGGCGCAACAGCGCCCATGGTCATCAAAACGGCGGTCGCGGTGCTGAGCGCCAGCTTTTTCATTCTTTCGGTCATGGTTTCCTCCTCCAAAAAACCAAATCAGATACGTTCAATCAGACCGAGCGCCGCCTCCGACGGTCTTACCCCAAGTCCCGATCCGGACGGCAGGTGATACCTGCCCTCGCGGCAATCCATGTCACCGTCCAGCAGGCGGCGGTTCGGCTCGAAGATCGAGTGCTGGAATTCGTGTCCCTTCAGCATCGACAATGTCGACGACGCCTGCAGGCTGGCGGCAAGGAAGATGCCGGCGCCAACGGTGGCGTGCGGGATCACGTCAATGCCGTGTTCGGCGGCAAGGGCACCGATGCGGATGAAATTGGTGATGCCCTTATGGCCCATTTCCGGCTGCACGATCGCGATGCGGCAGCGTTCGATGCGGGCGCGCATATCCCAATGGGTGCGCCATTCCTCGCCGACGGCAATCGGCACGTTGGTATTCTTCGAAACCTTTTCCAGTCCGGCGATGTCCTCCGTCCAGACCGGCGCTTCGGCGAACCACGGGTCGAAGGGCTGCATTTCGGCAATCAGTTCCAGCGCCCGCTCCGGCGTCTGGTTCCAGTGCATGTCGGCGGCGATCTTCGCCTGAGGCCCAAGGACATGCCGGAGATTGGCGATTTCCGCCGCCGGGCCGTCGTCAGCCACCGGCGTTGCGAATTTGAAAGCGTCAAAACCGCGATCCCGCCAATATTTCGCCAGTTCCCCGCGCGCCTTCAGCGTTCGTTCAGGCAGGCCGGAAACATAAGCCGGAAACGTATCTACCCCGCCACCAAGAAGGTCGCGAACCGATTTGCCGGCTTCCTGTCCGGCAATATCCCAGAGCGCAATATCAAGCGCGGCGAGCGCATCGACGTAAAAGCCGCCGGTATAACCGCGCACCCGCATCATGTCGTAGAGGTCGTCATAGATCGTCGAAGGATCGGACGCATCGCGGCCGATCACGAAACCGGCGAGAAGATCATTGATGAGGGCGGCAACCGCGCCGGGGGCGACGATGCCATAGGTCTCGCCCCAGCCGACAGTGCCGGCCTCGGTGGTCATGCGCACCAGCACGCTGCGGTCGAAGGTGGGGTAGACCGTGCGATTGCCCTTGCGCACGATATAGCCGTTGGGATTGACCACCTCGCCGTCCCTGAGCGCGCCAAGATAGGGAACCTTGCGCGGCTGGGTCAGCGTGAAGACTTCGACGGTTGCGATGGGGCTGTTCATGCGGCCTCCGCGGCAACGAGGCCAAGTTCGACCAGATTTGCGTCAATATCGGCAATGGCCGCCGCATCAAGCTCGGGTGTCGGTGCACGCACACCGACGCCTTCGATCACGCCGCGACGGGCGAGTACATATTTGGTCAGCCGCATGCGATAGACCGCCTGCAACACCAGAAGCGGGAGGGTGCGGACATAGATCCGGCGAGCCTCTTCCTGCCGCCCGGCAACAAGCGCCCGGTCGATAGCCACATGTTCCTCGGCGATCTCCAGCGCCGGCATGGCCGCCGTAGCACCTCGGGCATATTCGTCGAGAATGTAACGGGCGCCGCCGCCACCGATGACGCCCTTCAGGGTCGAAGGCGCATGGGCGATGATGTGGCTGATGGCCGGGCCGGCGGGAAGCGTTTCTTCCTTGACGTAGGTCACCTGCGGCAAGGCGCGCACGATCTCCACGATCGCCTGCGGCGAAAGGTCGGAGCCGCGCGGCGCAGGCGCGTTCTGCAGTATGATTTCAACCTCGGGCAGCGCCTCGACGATCCGGCCGAGGAATTCGATCAGCGCCGGCGCATCCGTGCCGACGGATTTGGGCGGCTGCACCATCAGGTGGCGAATGCCAAGCGCCGATGCCGCCCGCCCATGCTCGACCACCTCACGCCAGTCGGCCGCACTGGCGCCGGCCACAACCGGCACCCGACCGGCCACCGCATCCACGACGATCTTCAGCAACGTTGCACGCTCGGCGGCATTCAAAGTCTCCACCTCGCTTGCAAAACCGGGAAACACGACACCATCCACGCCCTTGTCGAGCGCAAAGACCACCAGCCGCTTCATACCTGCTTCGTCAATGCCGCCATCCGCCAGAAACGGCGTGGGCAGAACAGGCAAAATCCCCTTGAGGCCAGCCACCATTTTTTTCCTCCCAAATAAGTATCATATTTTGATACCTTGAATTCACTAATTGACACTACATAGACTCGCACCCTATGACAAGCCCCAAGATGAAATGAACGAGGAGGTTCAAGACATGGCAGCAGCGGCAACATCGATCATCGTTGATTGGGGAACGACATCACTGAGGGCGGCGCTCGTTGGTGAAGGCGGCGAAGAGCTCGATCATCTTGAAACAGCCGACGGTATTTCGAGCCTCGGCAAGGGTGAGCATGAGGCGGCGCTGATGGCGGCACTCGCACCCTGGTTCTCGCGCCACGGGGCCTTGCCCGTCGCCGCACTCGGCATGATCACCAGCCGCAATGGCTGGGTCGAGGTCGCTTATGTGCCTTGCCCGGCAGGCCCGGCGGAACTTGCCGCCGGCACGGTGCGCAGGTCGCTGCCGAACGGCTCCGACCTCGTCTTCCTGCCGGGTCTAAACGACCCCGCCCGCCAGCCCTTTCCGGATGTGATGCGCGGCGAAGAAACCCAGATCGTCGGCCACGGCCTTGGCGAAGACGCCACCCTCATCATTCCCGGAACCCACAGCAAATGGGCGCGGGTAAAGGCGGGGCGGATCGACGGTTTCCAGACATTCGTGACCGGTGAAATCTTCAACCTGCTCATCAATCATTCCTTCATCGCGCGCGGCTCAACGCAGCCGCCGGTCGATGATCCCGAGGCATATCGCTGGGGTCTGAAAGAGGCAAAACGATCCGCCGCCATGCTCTCGCTGCTGTTTTCGGCGCGAACCGGCGGGCTTGCCGGCCGGCTTTCGCCGGATCAGCTGCGCTCCTATGTGCGGGGACTGGTCATCGGGGAGGAGTTTCGGCAGGCCCGTGAGACGGGATGGTATGCGGAAGGAGACGAGGCAGCTGTCGTCGGCAATGACGGGCTGAACGACCTCTACCTGGTTGCCGCGGATGTATTCGGCCTCAAGACATCCATGGGTGCGGATGACGCCCTGACGAAAGGGGCCTTGACTGTCCTTCACCAAGCGCTTTCGTAACCTCAGCCGACCGCGGGATGCCGAAATGGCGGCATCCGGCTTTCAAACCACATGTTTCAGGACCGTCATGTACGACTTCCCGGCCAATATCGGCACCAGCCGTCACGAAAACGATATCATCGCCATTCTGGCCCGCCTTCAGCGCATCGGCCTTCCAGACAATCCGATCGCCTTTTATGGCTCATCCTCGTTTCGAATCTGGAACTCCGTCACCGAGGATCTCGGCTCGCTGGATATCGTCAATCTGGGATTTGGCGGCGGCACTTACCTCTCCGCCAGCCACTACCTGCGCCAGCTCCTGGTTCCCTTGAAGCCAGGCAGAGTGGTGCTTTATTTCGGCGAAAACGATATTGCCAGCGACGGCCTCAAGGCTCAGACGACGCTTCGGCACCTGCAGGATTTGCGGGATGGCATCTCTCGAACGCTACCGCAGGCGGACGTGTTTGTTCTGGCGATCAAGCACAGTCCGGCGCGCTGGATATACCGCCATGAATTCGGTCTCTTCAACCAGACGGCGCGCGACTGGTGCAACGGCCGCGAACGCACGACTTGGCTTGATCCGAACGCCGGCCTCATCGGTGAAAATGGCCTGCCGATGTTCCGTTATTATTTGCCAGATTTGGTTCATCTGAATGCGGCAGGCTATGCGGTCTGGTCGGAAGCGCTCAGAAAAACGTTGGGTCTGCTGAACTGAGGCAAGCAGCAACTTTATCTTTTAGCCTTGAAGAGAACAGGATCTTCGACCCTGCGATTCCAAAAGCGTTTTGCGGTGAATGGGAACCGAACCGCTGACCTTGATGTTCAACCATCCCCAAACAGCTGAAATATCTGGCATTTTAATCGTAGAGCATTATCGGCGTAGGTGTTCAGTAATATCAACGATGCACTTTTAGCGTGACGATGCCGAGCTATCTCGTTGAAATTCTTGCAATCAGAGCCTCGTAGTTAACTGCCAAGGTTTGCCGCCTTGATCTCCATGCTGTCTTGGACGGGAGTTATTTTCGGTGGACGTTTCCTGTCTTACTGATTGAACCGTCGCTGCTGATGCGCCGTATCCACCAAATATCCGTTATAATGGTCCGATTGGCCGAAATTGCGAACTGACCTCATGAGCCGGTCTTCGACACGGCTCGGCCGCCGCATGCTGCGCGATATCCGTGCGGGTAGGATTTTGTCCGCAAAAACAAAAAAGCCCGCATAAAGCGGGCTTTTATCTGGTTGCGGGGGCCTGAATCCACGGAGACTTTTCAGATCGGGGCGGATGGTAGATACACCCCTTCGGCTTCAGCTTTGAGACAATTTATCGATGCGCTATTCGGCAGCATCGAGTGGCAACAGCGCCTTCTTTCGTTCTGCAATCACCGTTGGATCGCTCATGATGTCCTTCCGCCGGCCCGGCCTACGGGCATGCTTGACGTAGCCATTCTTGTCGCTGTTACTCTTTATCGTCGGCTTGGCCTGCTGGTCCTGACGCTCCTTAATATCGCCCAGCATATCGCCATAAGCTTCGCGTCGCAGCCGCGGCTGACGAAACGTCCGGCGCTGCTTGCGCGACAACCACAGTCCAGAATTAGACATCCAACCGCGCACCGTCTCACGCACCCATGGTTTGGAGCAGGAAAAGTTCCTCCGGTAGGGTCGTGACAACTGCCATCTTGAGCGCCATGGCACGCGTCGCGGCGGCGTTTGGCACGACCAGGTCGGCGTCCGAATAATAGTAGCTTTCCGGGAAGGAACCGAATGGAAGAAAACTGCACCACGAAAAGCTCCCTAGCAGACAGGACAAGAAGAGCCCCATGCTCCTGAATGGCGTCGGGGATATGAATGGGCTAGGCGCCGCAACTATCCAGTTTCGGCGTAACTGAACTCACGACTTTCTCCAGCCTCTCTCTGTGCAAGAACGTTCGACATGCTCAAAAGATGCGGCCAGCCTATTCATTGTTGCGGGGGTGCAAACGTTTCGAGCGCGGTTTTTAGAACGTGCCGACGCCGATTGTGTGGCGCTAACACTAAACCCTCTTAAAAAAGTAGTGCCCCACACCCCACACGTCACCGCCCTCATGCCCGAAAAGCCCCGCGGTCGCCAGGAAGAACAATCGCCATCGCCTTTCCCACAGCCGGGCGTCGGCACCATAGGTTTGCTGCAGAATGGGCCGGATACGGTCAATTTTTTCGTCGAAATTTTCGAGCCAATCGAGCGCTGTCCGACGATAGTGCGACCCTGACCAGCGCCACTCCCGCTCGACGGCGAAAAGCTGACTAAAGCGATGGGGAAGGTCGAAGGCCGGCATGATGCCGCCGGTGAAGAAGTGCCGGGCGATCCAGTCGGCAGGATTGTTGTGGTCGAAACGATAGGATCGGTCGCGGTGGTTGAACACATGCATGAAAAACCTGCCGTCCGGCTTCAGCCACGAGTGAACACGCTCGAACAACACGCGCCAATTCGACATATGTTCGAACATTTCCACCGATACGACACGGTCGAATCGATCGCCCGTCGTGAAACCATTCATATCGGCCGTCACTACAGAAAGGTTTGAAAAACCCCGTTCTCGGGCACGACCGATTATATATTCGCGCTGCGACACGGAGTTCGAGACTGACGTGATGCGCGCATTTGGGAAACGGCCGGCCATATAGAGGGATAACGAACCCCATCCGCAGCCGAGTTCCAGAATATCCATGCCGTCCTCAAGGCCGGCATGGGCCGAGGTCTTGGCCAAAGCAATATTTTCAGCTTCATCCAGCGTCGTCGTGGCATCGTCATAATAACAGCAGGAATATTTGCGCTGCTCTCCCAGAACGAGCGCAAAAAATGCCGCGGGTACTTCATAATGCTGTTTGTTTGCATCGTCGGTATGGCTGGCGACGGGAAACTTCACCATATCCGCCGCGAAAGCCTCTTCCGCATCCGCTGTAATGGCGGCAAGCCGCCGCTTCGTCCGTGCGCAGAGCATATCTATTCCGGCGAGCGTCACGCTGTCGCTGAGCGGCGCGCGCTCGGCGGCGTTGATGGCGAGTGCGAGCATGTTCATGGCTTGTCCTCGTTCTTGCGCGGCCCCGGAAAAAAGGCGTTGACGCGTTGTTGAAGGGCGCGGAATTTTTCCCCGCGCGATTGGAGCATATGGTCTTCAAGCGGCGGAATGCCGGAGACATGGACAAGCAGCCAGTACATCATCGCCGGTGCGGCGAGCGATACCCATGACAAGGCCTGCCCCTGAATGGCCAGCAGCGGAAAACCGCACCAGAAAAGCCATTCGAAAAAATAGTTGGGATGGCGGGAATAACGCCACAGCCCGGTTTCGCAGACACTGTTTTTTGCCGCTGCGGTCTTTCTGAATTTCCAGAGCTGGACGTCGGAGAGCGCTTCGCCTGCCAGCGCACCAAGGGCAACCACCATGGCGATAACGTCAACCATACGCGGAAAAACATGGGTGTTGCTTGCGGCAAGATAGACCGCAAGAACGAGCACGAAAGCGGCGATTGCCTGTATCTGCAGGAAGATGAACAGCCGCAGGGCGGCAGCGCTCCCCCATTGCTCCATAAGCTTTGCATAACGGGGATCTTCCCCGCCTCCTTGCGTACGCATGCCGATATGGCCAGCAAGCCGCAGGGACCAGACAACGACCAGGAAAAGTGTAGCACCGCGCCGCCAGCCGTCTCCCACGGCGAAAACAACAGCGAAAATTCCGCCAAGCCCGACACTCGCAGCCCAGACCGCGTCGATCCAGCCGCTTGAACCGGTTGCTCTCTGCAACGCCCAAGCGCCCGCCATCAGAAGCGACATGAGAATGGCAAGCGTCAGGACTACAGAAAACATCACTAATTCGCTCGCCATTTTGAATGGTTTGAGGTCGGGTTTCGTGATGGCAAATACGAGCGGACCGGCAAAATAGTTTCAGGCGCCGGACAAAATTTCAAAAAATCGATGCGCCGGTGAAACTGATCGGGCGGCCTCCTCGTACATGTCGCAGTCCCCAAGACTGGATTGGCAGTGCTATAGCGAGGAAAAATGGTCGATACCGAAGCGAAAAAAGAACAAAGCCGCCGCATCGCCGTCGTCGGAACGGGAATTTCCGGTTTGTCAGCGGCTTGGCTTTTGTCGCAACGACACGATGTAACTGTTTTCGAAGCGGCTGACCGCATCGGAGGCCACACCAATACGGTGACGTTCAGCACGGACCATGGACAAGTCCATGTCGATACCGGATTCATTGTCTATAACGAGCAGACCTATCCCAATCTCACTGCGCTTTTCCAGCAACTGGGCGTGGCGACTACAGCTTCGAACATGTCTTTCGCCGTTTCTCTGAATGATGGCGGTTTCGAATATTCCGGCGGAACCGGACCTGGCCTGCTGGCCCAGAAGTCCAACATCCTGAGGCCACGTTTCTGGGCGATGCTTGCGGACCTTTTGCGCTTTTACCGCAATGCCCCACGCGACCTGCATTTGATGGGCGATCTGTCTCTCGACGAATATCTCTCCCGCAACCGGTATGGTTCAGCGTTCCGCGACGATCATCTTTACCCCATGGCTGCGGCCATCTGGTCCACGCCGGCCATGGAGGTCGGCCGTTATCCGGCGGCGCATTTCATCAAATTCTGCCGCAATCACGGCCTGCTGTTGCTGCGCAATCGGCCGGTCTGGCGCACAGTCGTCGGCGGCTCGCGCGAATATGTGAAACGCATCACGGCGCCGTTTGCGGATCGAATTCTCCTCTCGACGCCGGTTAAGCGCATCCACCGCCTGCCGGACGGCGTCGAAATCACCACTGCGGACGGCAAAGCCATGCGCTTCGATGACGTGGTAATAGCAACCCATGCGGATCAGGCGCTCGACATGCTCGCGGACGCAACACGCGCCGAACGGCGCATTCTTGGCGCGTTTGCCTACACCCAAAACCGCGCCGTGCTTCACACCGACAGCAGTTTCATGCCGCGCCGCCGTGCTGCCTGGTCAAGCTGGAACTATGTGGCCGACACGCGCATTAAAACGAGCCTGCCGAGCATTACCTACTGGATGAACAGGCTTCAGCCGCTGGGCGAAATCCCGGACATTTTCGTAACGCTGAATCCGGCGCGGGAACCGGATCAAGGAAAAATCATCGCCGAGGAAACCTATCACCATCCGGTTTTTGACGCTGGCACCGAACAGATGCGTCAGGAGCTATGGGCCTTGCAGGGTCTGCGAAACACCTGGTTCTGCGGCGCTTATTTCGGATCCGGTTTTCATGAAGATGGTCTTCAGGCCGGCCTTGCCGTCGCCGAAGATCTTGGCGGCGTATCCCGTCCATGGAAGGTTGCTGACGACAACAACCGGATCATTCGCCTGGATTTGGCGACGATTGCGACAGACACGGAAATCATGGAGGCGATGGCATGACGCCTCTCCTCACCTCGGCGCTTTTTCCCGGCCATGTAACGCATGCGCGTTTCAAGCCGAAAACCCATAAGCTCGCCTACCGGATTTATTCGCTGCTCGTCGACCTCGATGAGTTGAACGTGCTCGACCGGAAATTGCGATTTTTCTCCGTAGACCGGTTCAACCTGTTCTCGTTTCACAGCAGGGACCGCGGCAACCGCAGCGCCCTCGGGCTGCGCCAGCAGATCGAGGCAGCCATGACGGCGGCAGGCATGGCAGTGGACGGAGGGCCGATACGTCTGCTCACCATGCCGCGCGTACTCGGCTGGGCCTTCAACCCACTCAGTGTCTTCTTCTGCTACGGGCGCGACTTGTCGCTCAAAGCTATCCTCTGGGAGGTGGACAACACGTTTGGCGAGAGACACTCATACCTGATCCCGGTGGAAGCCGGCAAATCGACCGAGATCGTCCAGCGATGCGACAAGGCCTTTTATGTCTCTCCATTCATGGACATGGATCTCCACTATGTTTTCCGCGTCGCCCCGCCCGGCGACAGGCTGAAAATCGTCATCGATACTTTCGACAATGACGGCCTGATCCTGACCGCCCGGCATCTGGCCCGGCGTGTCGAATTGACGGACGGTGCGCTTCTGAAAGCTTTCTTCGCCATTCCCCTCCTGACGCTCAAGGTCATTCTGGGCATTCATTGGGAGGCCCTGAAAATTTGGCTGAAAGGCGTGCAGCTCAGAAAACGGCCGCTGCCGCCTGCCGGTCCAGTCTCCTTCCGTCATCCTTCATCGTCGCAAATCGAGGCCAAAATTCATGACCCCGTTTGACAATCTCACGGAATTATCGGCGAAGAATACGCGCCTGAACGACCGCATCAGCCCAGGCACGTGGCTCATCAACCGGCTGTTGAGCAATATCGACAGGGGAAGATTACATGTCATTCTTCCCGGTGGCGGCTTCATTGAAAAATCCGGCGCAACGAATGGCAGCGAGGCAATTCTTGTCCTGCATAGCTGGCGGGCGATCCGGCGGATGCTGCTAAACGGCGACATCGGCTTTGCAGAGGGTTTCATCGAAGGCGACTGGACCACACCAGATTTGACGGCGCTGATCCGCTTTGCGGCCCAAAATCGCGAGGCGTTCGCAAGGTCAATGCGCGGCAGCCTGCCGATGCGCCTTCTCAACCGCACTGCGCACGGGTTGAATGCCAATACCAGACGCGGCAGCCGCCGCAATATCGAAGCGCATTATGATCTCGGCAACGAGTTTTACCGGCAGTGGCTTGATCCCTCTATGCTGTATTCGTCGGCGATTTTCGACGACACGGCGTCTACGCTCGAAGCCGCCCAACTGAAAAAACTGGAACGTATCGTCGATAAACTGAAATTGAGCGGCGGCGAAAACATATTGGAGATCGGCTGCGGCTGGGGCGCACTCGCCATTCACCTTGCTACGCAGGCCAAAGCCAACGTCACCGGCATCACTCTCTCCCCCTCCCAGTTAAAATGGGCAAAAAATGCGGCGGAAAAAGCCGACAGTACAGACCGCATCGATCTGAGGCTGCAGGATTACCGCGACCTGAACGGCCAATTCGACAGGATTGTCTCCGTCGAAATGTTCGAAGCAGTCGGCGAGGCCTATTGGCCGAGCTATTTCGAAACACTGAAAAGATGCCTGAAACCGGGCGGCAGTGCGGTGCTGCAAATCATTTCGATTGAAGAAAGCCGCTTCGATACATATCGGCGTAAGGCGGATTTCATCCAGAAATACGTCTTTCCCGGCGGCTTTCTGCCCTCAAATGCCGCGCTCGAAAAGGCGGTCGGCAAAACCGGCCTGAAGCTCACCGATAGGGAACTTTTCGGCCAGTCCTACGCGCTCACGCTCGCCGAATGGCGCCAGCGTTTTCATGCGCGGTGGCAGACGATTTCCCTGCTCGGCTTCGATGACCGCTTTCGACGGCTTTGGGATTATTACCTTTGCTATTGCGAGGCAGGCTTTGCCGAGGGGAGCATAAACGTCGGCGTCTACACGATCGAACACAGATAAGGCGGGACCAAACTGCGGAGAGAGAGAATGATGATCAACGGATTGACGGTTGCTTCCGTCCTATGGCCACTGCTGGTCGCGTCCAACGCGACGGCGGCCGATATCGACGGCAACTGGGCGCGCGGAGACGGCAAGGCGAAAGTACTGATCGCGCCCTGCGGTGAAAATATCTGTGCCACAAACACCTGGATCAAGCCGGGCACTCCGAAGGAAAAGGCCGGGGACCGGCTGATCATGGACATAAAGCAGACAGAGGCAGGCAGCTATTCCGGCACCGCTTTCGACCCCCAGCGGGATAAATCCTACAGGATAACAGTGACAATAAACGGCAACGGCATGACCACGAAAGGCTGTATCGTCGCCGGTATGCTGTGCAAGGGCATAAACTGGACAAGGATCGACTAGCCACATCTCCACGTTGCTTCGACCCACATCGTCGCTTCCTTATCGAGGCCCTTCAAAGGAAACCACCAATGAAAACCTATTTCGCAGCCTACCTTTTTACCCTCGTCGCCTTTCTGGTGATTGATTTCATCTGGTTGAGCACGATGGCGTCGCGTCTTTACCGCCCGGCCATCGGCGATCTTCTGGTAGAAAACTTCCGGCTTGCTCCGGCGGTTGTCTTTTACCTCATCTATGCCGCCGGCCTCACTTTTCTTGCAGTTCGCCCGGCCTTTCAGACGGGGGAATGGACGACCGCGCTGCTTTATGGCGCAGTGGTCGGCTTCATGGCCTATGCCACTTACGACCTGACCAATCAGGCGACGTTGAAAAGCTGGTCCGCGACCCTGACCGTCGCCGATCTTCTATGGGGAACCTTCGTCTCCGCGGCAGCGGCTACAATCGGCTATCTCATCACGGTGCGGCTGATCGGCCCGCTGGAAAATCCGACGGGCCTATGATGACGACATCCCCTCTTACCGGCCGCTTAAGTGCGATAACCCTGCGGCCCAGTCGTTGCTAGGTTAGCAGCATGAGCATGCATCTCTTGTCTTCCTGCGAAAGACGACCCTATAAAGGAGGCGCAGCAAGGAAGGTTCGAATGCAGGGCACAGAGATCGCAGGCCTTATCAACCGCGTCGGCATGGGTGATCGTTCAGCATTCGTCTCGCTTTATCAGGCAACCAGTCCGAAGCTTTTCGCGATCTGCCTGAAAATTCTGCGTGACAGAACGGAAGCCGAGGAGGCGCTGCAGGAAATCTATATCAAGGTATGGCAGCGGGCGCGAACATTTGCCGCCAGCGCCGGCAAACCCGCCACATGGCTTGCCGCCATTGCCCGCAACCATGCAATAGACACGATCCGCGCGCGCAAGCCCATAACCGACGACATTGAGGAAACCTACGATCTTGCCGACGAGAGCGTCCGCGATCCTGAGCAGCAGATCGTTCTCGCCGATGAAGGCCGCAGGATCGAAGACTGCATGCGCGAGCTTGAGACCGTACACGCACAGGCGGTGCGCCGGGCCTATGTCGAGGGCTTGAGCTATCTCGAACTCGCCGAAGAATTGCGCGTGCCGCTCAACACGGTCAGAACCTGGCTGCGACGCAGTCTTCTCAAACTCAGAGAGTGCATGCAGCGATGACGACGGGCGAACAGAGCGGCGGCAAGCATTCGCGCGACGACATCCTCGCCGGTGAATATGTCCTGGGCGTGCTGCCGCTCGAAAAGCGCCGTGAACTGGAACGACGCATGCAGGACGACGCGGCCTTCGCACAGCTGGTGCAGCGTTGGGAGGCGGAATTTTCCGACTTCAATGCCGATTACCAGGAGCAGGCACCGAGCGCCACTGTTCTTGCGCGTATCGAAGAACGCCTGTTCGGCAGCAGGACCGTCAATACCAATGGCAGCCTCTGGAATTCCGCGTCCTTCTGGCGCTGGATCTCGGTTGCTACCAGCGCAGCCGCCGTGACCGCCATCGTTTACGCCGCCTTCCCCGAAAAATGGCAGGGCGCCACCCCGCTGGTGGCCGAACTTGCAACGACCGACAGCCAGGTTAATCTCCTCGCCTCCTACGATGCGGAATCCGGGCGGATGCGCATTGTGCCCGTTGCAACCGGCAAGACCGATGAAAAATCGCTGGAACTGTGGCTGGTGATGGAGGGCGGCAAGACCCGCTCGCTCGGCGTCTTCCAGCCCGGCACGAATGGCGATCTTATAATCCCCCCAGACATGCGCAACAGCATCACCGAAGGCACCACCTTCGCGATCAGCGTCGAACCTTTCGGCGGCTCGCCGACTGGTCAGGCAACCGGCCCTGTTATCGCCGTCGGCACGGCGCGATGGGGATGAAGGTCTAACGCTTCCCGATTTCGAGGCGAGTCCCGATGAACGCGTCACGATACGAGATGGGTCGTAACGGTCAGTCTTCGAAGCCGACGATGCCCTTGATTTCGGTGAACTCGTGCAGACCGAACTTGCCATATTCCCGACCGTTGCCCGACTGCTTGTAGCCGCCGAAGGGGGCGGCCCCATCCCAGGCGGAGCTGTTGAGGCGCACTATGCCGGTTCTGAGCCGTCGTGCGAAGGCACGCGCCTCCTCGGGTGCGCCCTGAATATAGGATGCCAGCCCATAGGGCGTGTCGTTGGCGATATCCGCCGCCTCGTCCTCGCTGCCATAACCGAGAATGGCAAGCACAGGCCCGAAAATCTCTTCACGCGCGATCGTCATGTCGTTCGTAACACGCGCAAAGACTGTCGGCCGTATATAATAGCCGCTGTTCAGATGCGCTGGCCGGTCGAGCCCGCCGGCAACGAGCTCCGCCCCTTCCTCCATTCCCTTGCGGATGAGGCTCTGGATCTTGTCGAATTGCGTTTTGCTGGCAACCGGCCCGATATCCGTTTCGGCATCGCCGGGTGTACCGACACGGACCGATTCCGCCGCCGCACGGGCGATGCCAATCACCCGGTCCATTTGCTCCGCAGGGACGAGAAGACGGGTCGGCGCATTGCAGGACTGGCCGGAATTGGCAAAGCACCTGCTCACGCCGGCGCGCACGGCAGCGTCGAGGTCAGCGCTTCGGAGCACTATATTGGGCGATTTGCCGCCCAGTTCCTGATGCACGCGCTTCACCGTCGGGGCCGCCGCCTGCGCGACCGAAATGCCGGCGCGTGTCGAGCCGGTGAAGGAAACCATGTCGATATCGGGATGGCTCGCCAGCACCGTGCCCACGGTTGGGCCGTCGCCGTTGACGAGGTTGAACACGCCTTTGGGAACACCGGCTTCGTGCAGGGTTTCGGCGAAAAGTATGGCGTTGAGCGGCGCGATTTCCGAGGGTTTCAGCACCATGGTGCAGCCGGTGGCGAGCGCCGGGGCGACCTTGCAGGCGATCTGGTTGATCGGCCAGTTCCACGGCGTGATCATGCCGACGACACCGATCGGCTCATGGACGATGCGGGTCGTGCCCTGCATGTATTCGAACGGAAAATCACGCATGGCGCGGATCGTCTGCTCGAAATGCGCCACGCCGATACCCGCCTGCTCATCCCGCGACATTTTTCGAGGAGCGCCCATCTCATGAGAGATCACGTCGCCGATCTCGTTCTGCCGACGTTTCAATATCTCAAGAATGCGCTCAAGCAGGCCGAGGCGCTCTTCCCGCGTCGTCTGCGAAAAGGTAGCAAAGGCGCGACGCGCGGCGGCGATGGCGCGCTCGGCATCCGCCGCCGATCCCATGGCTATCTCCGCGAAAGGCTCTTCGGTGGCGGGGTCGACGACGGATAGACGCTGGCCGCCGAGAGGATCGACCCAGGCCCCGTCGATATAGAATTTGAGATAGTTGTCCATATCCGTCTCCAATGATCTCAGCGGCCGGCCAGGATGAAGTCGGCGACCCGCTCCGCGATCATGATTGTGGGAATGTTGGTATTGGCGCAAGGGATCGACGGCATCAGCGATGCGTCGCAGACCCTCAATCCTTCCACGCCGTGCACGCGGCCCGTGGACGACGCCACCGCCATGGGATCGTCAGCCGATCCCATGCGGCACGTTCCCGACGGATGCCATGTGCCGCCCACATGGCGGCGGACGAATTCCGTCAACGCATCGTCGTCCTCAAGCAGCCCCCGCATGGTCGTGCCAAGTGTTATCGCCGAATGCACCAATGCCGGGCGCAGCGGACCCGCTACATCCAGAAGACCCGAGAAGAGACCCCGCTGCAACGCGTTCCATGTCCCTGGTACAGCGACCTTCGCCACCCGGGGCGAATAGCTCGATGGAAAAACAGTGCCGCTGTGCCCGGCCATGAAAGGATCGGACAGAGCCTCCGCCCCCAGCCGCAGCGCAAGCTTGAGCCGCCTCAGATCACGCTCGTCGCTCAGCATTCTGAAGTCGACCTCGGGCTCGACATGGGGATCAAGCGAAGCAAGCTTCACAAAGCCGCGCGAATAGGACTTGTTAACCCAGAAGAACAGGCTGCCCAGCCGCAAACCGATGGAATGCCAGCCGGATCGCGACAGGATGGCGGCATGCATGTCACCCTGCGGCGCGCCGTCGAGACCGGACGAGAAACGCCAGATCGCCTGTTCGTGGTGTTCTCCCCTGTCACGCACCCGCATCTGCGGCGGCAGATAGGCAGCGACGGCGATCGAAGGATGCTCCATCAGATTGCGCCCGACGCCGCTGCGGCCGGCCACGACATTGCCCCCCACGGCGGCGATGTCACCGACGGGGCCGATACCGGAGCGCATCAGCAATGCGGGCGTGTGAATGGCGCCGGCCGAGACGATCACTTCCGCCGCATGGATCGTCTCCGCTGTAGCACCCGCCAATCTCGCACCCTTAGCCAGACGACCATCGAACAGGATGCGGTCGGCGACGCTTTCGGTGATGATCCTGAGATTCGGACGTTTGCGCACTTCCGACGTCAGATAGGCAAGCGAGGTCGGCAAGCGCTCCCCGCTATCGCTGACGGCGATGGCGCCGCGAAAGACGCCGTCTTCCCAGGGTCCGTTCTGGTCCGGCCTTGTCGGATAACCGCGGCGGTCCAGCGTCTTCATGACACGGTCGACGAAGGGTGAAATTCCATCGTCTGATATGCGCCGGATCGTCAGCGGCCCGGCCGTGCCGTGAAGCGGGCCGGAGAAATCCCTGTCGGCTTCGATCTTCAGAAAATAGGGCAGGCAATCGTCCCAGCCCCAGCCGTCCGCCCCAAGCGCCTGCCACTCGGCATAGTCGGCCGGCGCACCTCGATTGGCCATCAGCGCATTGATCGCCGAGCCTCCGCCCAGAAGCCGCGCCTGCTCGTAGCGACGCGGTGGACGGGGCGCCGCGTTGGAACGGGCATGAGCCATCAACGCCGTGAGCTGCGACCAGATATTGCGCGTATCGAGATAGGCACGGCCGGGATAACGGCTGCGCACCTCATCCGGGATATCGTCCGCCGAAATATTACGCCCGGCCTCGACCAGAACGACTGTCCGCAGCGGATCTGCGGAAAGGCGTGCGGCCAGCACGCAGCCCGCCGATCCGCCGCCGAGGATCAGGTGATCGACGATCATGTCGCCCGTCCCTGCGAATATTCGGTGTTGCGGGCGTTGATCGCCGCCAGCATCAGCAGGATGAACGAGATCGCCGTTAGCAGGGAGCTGATCGAGGCGATGGTCGGATCGATCTCGTCGCGCAGCGCTGTGAACATGCGCTTGGTGAGCGTCTGATATTCGCCGCCGGAAATGAAAAGCGAAACCACGGTTTCATCGATGGCGGAGATGAAGGCGAAGAGCAGACCGGAAATGACGCTCGGGCGGATTTGCGGCAGGGTGACGATGAAGAAGGTCCGCCAGCGGTTCATGCCGAGGCTTCGCGACACCATCTCCTGCGTGTGGTCGAACTTGCGCAGCCCGACCAGGACGGAGGTGACGACATAGGGCAGGCCCAGCATGACATTGGCGAGGATCAGCCCGGTCAGCGAGGCAAGAAGCCCGATCTGTGCGTAAACCAGAAAGACGCCGACGGCGGTGATGACGATCGGCACGATCAGCGGCAGAAGCAGCAGCGCCTGCAGGCTGCGCACCAGCCGCGATTGCGTGAGGTTGAGCGCATAGGCCGCCGCAGTCCCGAGAATGGTGGCGATGACGGCGCTGGAGACGGCGACGATCAGGCTTACACGCGTTGCCTGCATCCAGGCGGCACTGCCGAGATAGGCCTCATACCAGCGCAGCGACCAGGATGGCGGCGGGAAAGCAAGGAAGCGCGCGCCGGAAAAGGACATTGGCAGGATGATCAGGATGGGGATCATCAGCCAGGCGAGAACGAGGCCTACAAAGCCGTAGAGAAGGATTTTCGACAGGTTCATGGTCACCTCGTTCCCATGATGCGTTCGAACGGAATGATGAGGCTCGCCAACCGGAAAACCAGAAAAACGCAGACAAGCAGGACGACGCTGATCGACGAGGCCGCGCCCCATTCGTTATAAACCTCGATGTTGCGCGAAACGAGCATGGAGACCATGTAGGTGCGCCCGCCGCCCAGCAGTTCCGGCGTGATATAAAAACCAAGGGTGAGCACGAAGACCAGCACCATGCCGGCGATCATGCCCGGCAGCGACAGCGGCAGGAAAACCCGCCAGAATACATGCATGGGTGAGCCGCCGAGGCTGGCGCCGGCCATGGTCAGTTCCGTGGGTATTTTCTTCATCGTCGCATAAAGCGGCAGCACCATGAAGGGCAGCAGGATGTGGATCGTCGCCATGACCGTGCCGAATTCGTTGTTGACCAGCCGGAGCGGCGCATCGATCAGGCCCGATCCCGTCAGAGCCGAATTGATGATGCCGTTGCGTTGCAGCAGGATGAGCCAGGCATAGGCGCGCACCAGAACGGATGTCCAGAAAGGCAGCAGCACCATGGCGAGAACAAGCACGCTCCAGCGCTGAGACAGGCCCGCCGCCACATAGGCGACGGGATAGCCGAGGAGGACGGTCATCAGCGTGACGACCGCCGCAATGCGGAAGGTTTGAAGGAAGGTCATCCAGTAGACGGAATCCGTCAGGAACCGCTGATAGTGATCAAGCGTAAAGCCGCCATCCTGCCGGATCGACTGCCAGCCCAGCCACAGAAGCGGCAGGACCAGCAGAACGACGACGACCGCAAGGGCTGGCGCCAGCAGCATCAGCATGAGCCGTCGCTCACGCTGCTCATGCATCGCCGACGGATTTCGTTTCGACTGTGCCATCAGTGACCCTCCACAGGCCGATGATTATTTCTGGATGAACTGCGCCCAGCGTTTTTGCGCCTCCTCACCGGCCGGGGAACTCCACCACTCATCCGACACCAGAACCTGAAGCGCGGCATTGTTCGGCGAACTCGGCATTTCGGCAGCGCGTTCCGGCGAAATCTTGCCGGTCTTGTACGCTTCAGGATTGCCTGGACCGTAATCGATATAGGCCGGGAAATTCGCCTGGATTTCAGGGGTCAGCGCCGCATTGACGAACTTGACAGCCGTTTCGAGGTTCGGCGCGCCCTTGAGAATGCAGAGCGATGTATACTGCAGGAAACCTTCATTGAACGAATAACCGATCGGCGCGCCTTCCTTCACTACCGCAGCAACGCGGCCGTTCCAGGCCATCTCCATGTCGACTTCACCATCGGCCAGAAGCTGCGCCGACTGGGCGCCGGAGGTCCACCACACCGTGACATAGGGTTTGATCTCTTCGAGTTTCTTGAAGGCTCTGTCGACATCGAGCGGATAAAGTTTGTCCACTGGCACGCCATCTGCAAGCAAAGCGGCCTCCAGTGTCGCCAGGGGATGGTTACGAAGCGCCCGCGTGCCCGGAAATTTCTTCACATTCCAGAAATCCGCCCAGCTCTTGGGCGGGTTGCCGCCGAACTTGTCCTTGTTGTAGGCAAGCACGCTCGAGTAGAATTCATAGGCGACCGAATAGGGGCTCTTGTATTCGGCCGGCATCTTTTCCGCATTGGGTATTTTGGAAAAATCGAGTTTCTCGATCATTCCCTGTTCCCCGCCGCGTATGCAATCCTTCGCCGGCGTGTCGATGACGTCCCAGACGATCTTGCCGGATGCGGACTGAGTCTTGATCACCGGCCAGGCATCGGGCGCGCTGTCCTGATTGACAGTGATGCCGAGCAGCTTGGCGACGGGATCGAGGATCGCCTTCGTCTGCGCCTCCTGATAGGCGCCGCCCTGCGAGACGAAGATGACCTGTTCCGCCGACGCCAGGCCAGCCGAAAAGACGGCGGCGGATGCGGAAAGCACGAGCATGGAAAATCTGTATTTCATTCGTCGTTCTCCTCTTTATGGCGAGGCGCTGTCGCCCCTGTTGGCATGCGACTGTCGGGTCTTAGCGCCCGATTGCATCGAGGAACTGATACCAGCCGGCGACGAGCCGGACGGCTGGCTCCCTGATGGGATAAAAAGGCACGGGTTTGAGCGGCTCCGCGGTCAAGAGCCCGAGATCGGGGCTTTGCCCGGCAACCATGGCCGCAACGTAGCGGCCCATGTTGGAGGCCATGGCCACCCCGGTTCCATTATAGCCGACTGCATAGACGACCCGGTCGTCCAGCCGGCCCAGATGTGGAATGCTGTCCATCGTCATGGCCACGAGGCCGGACCAACGATGGGTGACAGATACGGCTGCGAGTTCTGGAAACTGCCGCACCATGGCCTTGTGCAGTGCCGCAAACGCGCTTTCGGAATCCGCCTTGCCGAAGGCGCCGCGCCCGCCATACATCACACGGTCTCCAGCCTTGCGGAACCAACGCATCATGCGCCGCGTCTCGGTATAGCTGCGTCCCTGCGACAGGAGGGAAGCACCCGGTCTGCCGGTCAGCGGCTCGGTCGCAATCATCGCGGAGCGGAAGGGAATGATGGACTTGCGGACCGCCGACGTGGCCGGCGTCAGATCGGAATAGGAATTGGTGGCGATCACCACCTGGCGGGCCGAAACGACACCGTCAGGCGTTTCAAGAACGATGCCGGCGCCATCTCGCCTGAATGCCGCCACCGGCGTCTTCTCGTGGATCGCGATGCCTGCGGCACTCAATCCGGCCGCCATGCCCAAAACGAAATTCAAGGGGTGAATGACGCCGCCATGGGCATTGAGCATGCCGCCGACGAAATCGCGTGAGCCCGTCTCCGCTTCCATTTCCTCCGGAGAGAGAATGGTGCAGGCGTGGTCGCCAAGCGATCCACGCAGCCACTCGACTTCTTTTTTCAGGCCATCGAGCGACAGTTGATTGTGGGCACAGCGCAGCGAACCGGTTGGGCGATAATCGGCAGCGGCGATTGCATAATCGTCTACCAGTTCGCCGACATGATCGATGGCCTCGATACCAAGATCATGCATGCGCCGCGCCGTCTCCAGCCCGTAGCGGGCAGCGATGTCGGAGAAGGAAAGCCGGAACTTGCCCGACACCACGCCACCATTGCGGCCGCTCGCGCCCCAGCCGATCCGGCTTGCCTCCAGCACCACCGGAGACAGGCCGCGGCGGGCCAGATAGCGCGCCGCGGAAAGGCCCGTATAGCCGCCGCCGATGATCGCGACATCGAACCGACGATCGCCCGAGAGCCGGTCGAAGGCAGGACGGCTCGAAGCCGTCTCCTGCCAGAGGGATTTGATATCGGGAAAAGGGGGACGTGCGGCCATCGGTACGGCTCTCTCGCTTTCAGGCTGCCGTTGCCGTCTTGACGCCGGCGGCAAGCTCCGCGTCCACCGCATCGGCCAGTTGCTTGAGTGAGGAGAAGTGGAAGTCGGGCCTGGTCACCACCTTCGGAGCCGGCGTGCCGCCGAACCCCTGCTGGCCCTGGCGACGCTCGATCCAGCAGGTCGTGTAGCCAAGTTCGCGGGCCACGCCGATATCGTGATGCTGGCTCTGGGCGACATGCAGGATTTCCGACTGCTTGAAACCGAAAGCCGACTGACGCCCCTTGTTGAAGGCGAAAAACTGCGGATTGGGCTTGGCACACCCGGCCTCATCGCAGGTGACGCTGTCGTGAAACGGATTGCCAAGCGTATCGGAATAGGCGGAAAATGCCGTACGGTCGGCATTCGTCATGGCGACAAGACGGAAGTTCTTGCGCAGGCGGGCGAGCGCTTCCACGGAATCTGCGAAGGCTGGCCAGCGCAGCACGGCAAGCTGGAAGGCTTCCGCCGTGGCGTCATCATTGTTGAAACCGAGTTCGTTGGCGAGAGAAAGATAGACGTCTTTCATGGCGAAGGAAGACCGTCCATAGAACTTGTCGCGGCCGCGCTTGTACGGTTCGAAAATCTCGTCGTCGGTGGCCCTGGCCGCCTTTTCGCCGCCGAGCGCACGCACCGCATTGAGCACACCCGTTTCGAAATCGATCAAAGTGCCGACCACATCGAAGGTCATGACCTTGAATTGCGTAAGCTGCATAGTCTTTATCCTTGTTGACTGCATGGAATGGAATGTCTCAACCCGCTTCGGGAACGATCACCGTGTCTTCGGGGTGAAGTGAAAGCGCGATCGCCTCACCCGACGACTTCATGAGCGCGCGGCCGGCATGGTTGCTGGGAAGCCGAAAACTCAGATCGTCGCCGCTGTCCAGCCGCACGAAAACCCGAATGCTTTCGCCCTGATAAAGCGTATCCGTGACGGTGCCTGTCAGCCTGTTGCCGCCATCTGCTTGAGCGCCATCCACCACCACGAGTTTTTCCGAATGAACCACGAGATGCAGGTTTTCGCCTTCCGGCACGCGATGCGCCGTGTGCAGCAGCCGGTCTCCCAGCCGCACCGCCGTTTCGCTTTCGCGCCGAACCGCAAGCAGGGTCGCCTCGCCTATGAAACGGGCGACAAAGGCGTTGACGGGACGGTCATGCAGGCGCTCCGGCGTATCGACCTGCACCAGACGTCCCCTGTGCATGATCGCCACGCGGTCGCTCATCGTCAGCGCCTCGCGCTGATCATGCGTCACATAGACGATCGTGGCGCCGAGCCGCTTATGCAGCCGTTTGAGTTCGATCTGCATGGTCTCGCGCAGCTGCTTGTCGAGCGCCGAAAGCGGCTCGTCCATGAGAATGAGGCCCGGCTCGAAGATCATGGCGCGCGCCAGCGCCACGCGCTGACGTTGGCCGCCCGACAATTCGTGGATACGCCTGTTCTCATAGCCGGTGAGTTCGACCATCTCGAGCGCGGCCTTGAGTTTCGCCGGCCAGCTCGCCTTCGGTAGCCGCCGCGCCCTTAGCGGAAAGGTAATGTTTTCGCCTACACTCATATGCGGAAACAACGCGTAGTTCTGAAAGACGATACCGATATCCCGCTTATGCGGCGGCTCAAATGTAATATCCCGATCGCCTAACCAAATTGACCCCGATGTCGGCTGGACAAAGCCGCCGAGAATTCCCAGCAACGTGGTCTTGCCTGACCCCGAAGGCCCGAGAATGGAAACGAATTCGCCGGGAGCGACATCGAGATTGACATCGTCCAGCGCACGAAACGTTCCGTAGCACTTGACCGCCTCTTTGATGGAAACGCCTACCCGCTCTGTATTTGGCTGCTCAATCATATGATTCCACTAAAAAATCCCAGTACGTTCGGTGGTGCTCCGACGTATGGCAGCGCGTTTTTGCGGAACGAAGAGCAGGTTTTCAGCCTGTGACGCCCAGCGCCGGCCTGAAACCAATCTGTCGCGTTCCCCTCAATTCATGGAAGGTCTCTCGCCTTCGTTGACAGCAAAGAGACCAAACAAAAGGCGGATAAGCAATTGAAAAAAAATCTATGCGATGTTACAAAATGTAATGACATTCCTTCGCCGTTCCCTGCCCTCCATGAATGGCCTCTTTACTTTCGAGGCGGCTGCACGCTGCGGCAGTTTTTCGAGGGCAGCAGACGAATTGAACGTGACGCCGGCGGCTGTGAGCCGCATGATGTCCCGGCTGGAGGAACATCTTGATACGACATTGTTTCTTCGGCAGCCCGGTGGCGTGATGCTGACGGAACCCGGCCAGCTGCTGTTCGATGCGATCGCCAGAGGCTTCGCCGGAATAGAAAGCGCCCTGCGGGAAATCGAGGATCGCCGAACCGGTATCGAAACCGTGTCCCTTTCCGTCTCGACCGGCTTCACTACGCACTGGATGATGCCGAGAATGGCCGAATTCAAAAGGGAATTTCCCAATGTCGATCTTCGGTTTCAGCTCATGATGGGCGCCCTGTCGGGGCCGGTCAATGACGTCGATCTTGGGATGCGCTTCGTCGATGGACCGGACAGGCATCACGAGGCAGCTTTCGTCATGCCCGAAATCCTGCTGCCGATCTGCAGTCCGGGTTACAGGGAAAGCCATGCCATTGCCGGCAACGATATTGATCGCGTGCCGGATACGACCATCAATTTAAGCGATGCGCAGCCCAACTGGTCGACACTGTTCACACCGGCCAGCGGTAGCGACCCACAGAATTCGATGATCTTCTCCGATTACGCCATCGTCGTGCAGGCTGCTCTCCTGGGCCAGGGCGTGGCGCTTGGCTGGCTCAACGTCGTCGCCCATTGGCTACGGACGCGGACACTGGTTCCAGCAAGCGAACATTTGATGGTCACCGGCCGGCGCTGCCATCTTATCCGGCTGCGAACTAAACCCGCCCGACCAATCGTCACGCAGGTCAAGGAATGGATGATCCGTGAATTGAAGGCGGATGTCGATGCGGTGAGCGCGCTTTATCCATCCCTGAACATCGGCTGCGTGGGAAGCGATACCATCAACTAAAAACTGAAATTTTGAACACGCTCGAACCGAAATAGCCATAACGGCCCGTCGTTCCGCTATTGTCACCAGATAAAGAAACTGACATCATTGACTGGCAGGCTCAAAATGAGCCGCTGATATTCCATGAGCAGGGTAGCTCTCGACCGGAAACGGGCGGGGGCTTTTTTTATTTTTTGGTGGGCGATGATGCATTCAGAAAGCTGGCGGGTCGGTGTGCTGTTCTCCGAAACGGGCGTGACCGGAGCCGTGGAAACAACCCAGAGAGCTGCTACCTTGCTGGCGATCGATGAAATTAACGCAGCCGGTGGCGTGCTCGGCCGAGAGATAGAGCCGGTGGCCTACGATCCGCAATCAACTCCCAGTCTCTATAAGGAGCTCGCGGTCAAACTTTGCGACGAAGATCGGGTCCGTGTCGTTTTCGGCTGCCACATGTCGAGCACCCGCAAAGCCGCTCTTCCCGTCATTGAGGCCCGTGATGCTTTGCTGTTTTACCCGACTTTATACGAGGGGTTCGAATACTCCCGGCATTGCATCTACACAGGTGCAGCTCCCAATCAGAACTCCGTCCAATTGGTCGATTTCCTTACCAAGCACTATGGAAAGCGGGTTTTTCTTGTGGGGTCGAATTACGTCTATCCTTACGAATCGAACCGGACGATCAGCGACCTTTTTCTTCAGGTGGGGGGACAGGTCCTGGACGAGATATATGTTCCGCTGAACCTCAAAGACGAGGACGTCGCCAAGATCATCCGACACATTCGCGCAGCGCAGCCGGACGTTATTTATTCAACGATCGTTGGCAACGGTATCATTCCTTTCTACACGGCGTTCAAGGAAGCGGGCTTCAACGCACAGAAGATGCCGATCGCCAGTCAATCGACAAGCGAGGCCGACGTGATACGCATGCGCCCGGAGGTGGCGGAAGGGCACATAACCGCTGCTCCCTTTTTCGCTTCTCTCGACACTCCCCGCGCCCGCGCCTTCGTTTCGGCGTATCAACAACGGTACGGCCAGCAGATGCTGCCAACTGCGCCAGCCGAAGCGGCTTATTTTCAGGTATATCTCTATGCGGCGGCTTTAAAGCTTGCCGGCGGCGACGGGCTTGAGCAGCTTCTGCCGGCACTCTATGAGGTCGAATACGATGCTCCACAGGGCGCGGTGAAGATAGACCGGCTGACAAACCACACGCATCTGTGGCCAAGAGTGGCAAAGGTGAATGCGCAGGGCGGCTACGATATTGTCTATGATCCGTCACTGCGGGTGGCGCCCGATCCGTTCATGCGCGAATATCGACCGGATCTGACGCAAACTTTCCCGCATCGCGTCCGGGTCTGAGAAGGAGCGACGATGTCATTCGCCCTTCTCAGAGATTTGCGGGATCTCAAGGTCCTGGTTATTCATCCCCGGACATCGGAGGGAGAGTTCCTCGTCGATCACCTGCGCCGTATCGGCTGCACGGTCAGTTGCCTCTGGCCGGTGCCTGCCGAATTGCCGCATGGCACAGACGTCGTCTTTCTTGCCATGGAAGACGAGGCGCGACCGGAAATCGAACGTCTGCTGAAGTGTTTTCCAAACCCCGCTCCGACCATGCTTGCCATCGTCGGTTACGAAAATCCCTCGACGTTGCAGATCGTTCTGGAAAGCGGCGCGCTCGCCATTGTCGAGAGGCCGATCAAGCCGTTCGGTCTGCTGACCAATCTCGCCATCGCCCGCAGCCTGTGGCTGGAGCGCCAAAAGCTCGTGAAAGAAGCGCGCAAATATAAACGCAAGGTATTGGGAGACCAGAAGCTCGCCCGCGCCAAGGCGATTTTGATGGCCAATCTCGGCACCAGCGAAAACGAGGCGTACCGCGAAATGCGGGAGCAGGCGATGGCCCGGCGCGTACCGATCGATGAAATCGCCAATTCGATTATCAATGCCGAACAGCTCTTGCGCCGCCCCCAAAAACATGATTAGTTTTTCATGTGTTTCAAAGGAACACCTCCGGCACATCCCTTCCTTTTGCGAAGCCATGTGCCGCTGTTGCACGCGGCGAGGCCGTGATGCTGTGATGGCAAAGGTGCCCGCAGGCTGTGACAGGCCTAGCGGGTTTTTTGTTGTCTGCTGACAGTGTCGTCAGCCTTCCAACATTTTGTCGGCATGAAAGCCTGGCTGTTGAACCGGGCAGTGCCACTGCGTGCGCCAATCAAAAAAGGGGAACCAAGATGGTGTTCAACAGACGTGAATTTCTGAAAACCGCAGCCACCGCTTCTGCCGCACTCACGCTGCCGGCGCTGGGCGGCCGGGCCTTTGCAGCCGACGCAATCAAGGTCGGTGCGCTCTACTCCCAGACGGGTGGGCTTTCCGTCGCCGAAAAACTTCTCGCCAACGGTGTCATGATGGCCGTGGCAGAGATCAATGCGGCCGGCGGCGTTCTCGGCCGTCCGGTCGAAGTTGTCGTTGAAGACGGAGCCTCCGATCCGAAGATCTTCAGCGAGAAAGCTTCGAAGCTGATCCTCAAGGACAAGATTTCAACCGTATTCGGCTGCCACACATCCGCCAGCCGCAAGGCCGTGCTGCCGATCTTCGAACGGCGCGGCGCGATGCTGTTCTATCAGACGCATTATGAAGGCTTCGAGTGCTCGCGCAACGTCGTCTATTCCGGCGCCGTTCCGAACCAGCAGCTCTCCAACTACATTCCCTGGATCGTCGAGAAACTGGGCAAGAAGAAGTTCTTCATCGTCGGCTCGAACTACGTCTATCCGCGCGAGATGGCCAAGGTTTCCAAAAAACTGATCGAGGCAGCCGGCGCGGAATGGGTGGCGGACGAATATCTGGAACTCGGCCACTCGGAATGGGCCGTGATGGTCAGCAAGATCAAGGAATCGGGCGCGGACGTGGTTCTTTCCAACGTGGTCGGCGATTCGATCATCGCCTTTTACCGCGAATTCAAGAACCAGGGCCTTTCGCAGGACGTTATCCCAATCTGCGCGACAGTAACTTCCGAAATCGAGATCGCGGCCATGGGGGCTGAATACGCGGCAGGCAGCTACACCTCTTTCCCATATTTCATGTCGATTGAAACGCCGGCGAACAAAAGCTTCATCGACCGTTTCAGAACCTTCGTCAACGATCCCAAGGCCGTGACATACCATTCGCTGGAGGCCGCCTATTTTCAGGTGTTTCTGTGGAAGCAGGCAGTTGAGAAGTCCGGTGATCTGTCAGCCGACGCGATCCGGGCCGGCATTCGCGGCCAGACCTATGACGCGCCCGGCGGCAAGGTGACGACCGACCCCGACAACCTGCATTGCTGGCTGACGCCACGCATCGGACAGTGGCAGCCGGACGGCCAGAGCAAGGTGGTCAACGCCTATCCGGCACCGATCAAGCCGCTTCCCTATTCGGCTTATGGCGAAACGGAGAGCAACCTGTTCTGCACCGTCAAGGGTCTCGACGCAGCAAAACTCAAGGGCTGACCCATCCTCCGCGTTGTCCCGCCAGCCATGCCTGGCGGGACCATGTCTCGGCAAGGCGGATCTGCGCTTTCTTCTGCGCGACGCCAATCCGCTTTCGGATTGGCAAGAAGCAGGAAAACCCGACCCGCCCTTCTCACGAACGGTGGCTTCATGCTCGACATTCTTTTTATCGGCCTCAGTCTCGGCTCTATCCTTCTCCTGGTGGCGCTCGGTCTCGCCATAACCTACGGCGCCATGGGCGTCATCAACATGGCCCATGGCGAGATGGTCATGATCGGCGCCTATGTCGCCGTCCTCTCCGGCATATGGCTCAAGACAAGCCTGCTGCTCGCGATACCGCTGGCGTTCATCGTGACCGCGTTGCTCGGCCTGATGATCGAACGGCTGGTCGTGCGGCGACTTTATGGTCGTTTGCTGGATACGCTTCTCGCTACCTGGGGCATCGCCATCCTTCTGCAGCAGGCCGTGAGGCTCGAATTCGGCCTTTCCTTTTTCGGCATTCATATCGAAGGCCTTGGAGCCGGCCTGCAAAACGTCGGCGTGCCTTCGTATCTGCAGGGTACATTCAGCCTGGCGGGCGCGGAGATCAATGCTTACCGCGCTTTCATCATCGCGGTTACCGCCGCGCTGACGCTGGTGACATGGTTCATTCTCTATCGCACGACGGCAGGCATGCAGGTTCGCGCGATCATCCGCAATCCGAAAATGGCCGCAGCCTGCGGTATCGACGTGAAACGCGTCAACGCCATGACTTTCGCCTTCGGGTCCGGTCTTGCGGGCGTCGCCGGCGTCATGATGTCCGGTTTTAAGACCGTTTTCCCGGACATGGGCACGACGATGGTCGTTGACGGCTTCATGGTCGTGGTCACGGGCGGCGTCGGCAGCCTGTTCGGCACCATCCTGTCTTCGGGGTTATTGGGGGAGGTCAATGCGCTGGTGGCCATCGGCACGAACGACATTCTGGCGCGCGCGGTTGTTTTCGGCGTCGTCATCCTCGTCATTCTCGTCAAGCCCAGCGGGCTGTTTTCGTTCAAGGGGCGCTGACATGAGTATCCAACGAAAATTCCAGATCGCCGCTTACGTCATTTTCATAGCATTACTTTTTGCGGCGCCCGTTTTCGGTGACGAATTCTGGCTGAACCGTATTTCAAAATATCTTGTCTACGGCATGCTGGGCGTCGCCATCGCGCTGACATGGGGATATGCCGGCATTCTCAACCTTGGCCAGGGACTGTTTTTCGGTCTCGGCGCCTACATGCTCGCCATGTCTCTTAAACTGTCGAGCCTGACCAGTCTGCAACAGGGCTCCGACAAGCCCGTTCCTGATTTCATGCTCTGGAACGCCGAACCCGGTGCACCCACGGAACTGTGCTGTATCAACAAGGGCTCTTTCCTCTGGCTTCCGTTTCAAAGCCAGTCTGTCGGTCTCGTATTCGGCCTCGTGCTTCCCGTGGCGATCGCCGGCGCGCTCGGCATGCTGGTTTTCCGCAAGCGTATTTCCGGCGTATTCGTTTCGATCATCACTCTGGCGCTTGTTCTGCTCGTACGTCTCGTCGTGGTCGATGCTCAACCGGTGACAAACGGTTTTAACGGCCTGACAGATATTGGCTGGCTGACGATTGGCGGCATAGAGTTCGATCCCTACAGCAGGGCGACCTATTATCTGTGCGCCATATGCCTGTCGCTGTCACTCATCGCCGCCCGTCTTGTCGTGGAAACCCGCGCGGGCATGATCCTGCAAGCGATCCGTGACGATCATGTTCGCGCCCGATATCTCGGTTTCGACGTCTCGCTCTACCAGGTGTTCTTCTTCGCTCTTTCGGCAGGCATCGCCGGCGTTGCCGGCATGCTCTACGTCGTCGTCGCCGAGTTCGCCTCTCCGACCTTCATGGATTTGTCTTTCTCGGTGACGATGGTCGTCTGGGCGGCCGTCGGCGGCCGTTCCTCCCTGCTCGGCGCCTGCATCGGCGCGATCCTGATCAACATGATCGAAGCTCAGGTCAGCGAGACCGAAGCCCTTGTCGAAGCATGGAAAGCAATCATCGGTCTCATCTTTGTGCTCGTCGTCCTGTTCATGCCGCGCGGTCTCGGCGGCGTCGCGCATGATGTGCTGCGACAGCTTATCCGCAGGCTCAAACCGGGTGCGGCGTCTTCATCATTGCAACAACAGAGCGAGGCATCGTGATATGAGTGCAATCGCATTGACCCTCGACGGTCTCGGTGTCGATTTCGGCGGGTTCAGAGCTGTAAACAATGTCAGCATCACCGTCTGCGATGGTGAGTTGCGTGTGTTGCTTGGCGCGAACGGCGCCGGCAAGACGACCCTGATGGATCTGGTCAGCGGCAAGACGCGCAGTACGCAGGGCAAGGTCTTCGTCTACGATACCGACATCACAAACTGGCCCGAACATAAGATCGCACGCGCCGGAATCGGCAGAAAATTCCAGATTCCCAGCATTTTTCGCGATCTCACCGTGCGGCAGAATCTGGAGGTGGCCAATTGCCGCAATCCATCGGTGCTTGCAAATCTCCGTTTCGGATTTTCGCGGGTGGAAGCAAGGCGCGTCGATGACGTGCTTGCTCTCACAGCGCTTGAAACGGAACAGCAGACGACAGCCGCCTATCTCAGTCATGGCCAGACGCAATGGCTGGAACTGGGCATGCTCATCGTGCAGGACCCGAAGGTGGTTTTGCTGGATGAACCAACAGCGGGAATGACCCAGGCCGAAACCCACAAGACGGCGCAGATCATCAACAATCTCAAGGGCCGACATACGATCCTCGTCGTCGAACACGATATGGGGTTCGTGCGTGAAATCGCCGAACGCATCACTGTCCTTCATCTGGGAGAGGTTCTGGCCGAAGGAAGCGTCGGGGATATAGAGCGCAATCCGAAAGTCCGGGAAGCCTATCTCGGCTCGAAAGGAATATCCTGATGCTGACATTGAAAGACGTGCACAGCTATTACGGCCGCAGCCACATCTTGCACGGCATCACCCTCGATGTACCGGCCGGCAAGGTGACGAGCATCCTCGGCCGGAACGGCACCGGCAAGACGACCCTTTTGAAAACCCTGATGGCGCTGACCGACCGGGTGACGGGTGAAATACATCTGCAGGGAAAAGATATCGCCACCGCCCCGACGCATATGAGAGCACGGGCGGGGATCGCCTATGTCCCCCAGGGCAGGGAGATCATTCCCGATTTTACCATCCGCGAAAACATCCTGATGGGCGCTTTTGCGCGTGCCGATCGCAAACGCGAAATTCCAGCGCTGGTGCCCGAACTTTTTCCGTATCTGATGGCCAATCTCGATCGACCGGGTGGCGTGCTTTCAGGCGGCCAGCAACAGCAACTCGCCATCGCACGTGCGCTGGCCGCAGATCCGAAAGTGCTGCTTCTCGATGAGCCAAACGAAGGTATTCAGCCCTCCATCGTCGAGGAGATCGAAAAGATCATTATACGGCTCAATCGCGAGATCGGCATGACGATCATTCTCGTTGAGCAAAACGTCGCATTTGCACGGCACGCATCTCACCAGTTCGCCATGCTGGAGAAGGGAACCGTGGTCGCGGCGGGCGCCATCGACACGCTCTCCGATGCACTTGTTCATCGGCATATGGCTGTCTGAAACGGACTGAAATCCTTGGTAAAGAAAATGGGGACCATCATGACATCGACACAGAGCTACACCGCTGCCGCCATCCAGTTCGAGCCGACCATGTTCGAAAAGGCGCGCAATATCGCGCGGCTGGCCGCCCTTTGCGAGGAAGCGGCAGAAGCAGGTGCGCGCCTGATCGTCACGCCGGAAATGGGCACGACAGGTTATTGCTGGTTTGACAGGGCCGAAGTAAAGCCTTTCGTGGAAGCCATTCCCGGACCGACAACCGATGTTTTTCAGGCCATTGCCAGCAGACACCGCTGCTATATCGTCATCGGCATGCCGGAAGTCGAACCGGCGAGCGATCTCTATTACAACACCGCCGTTCTGATCGGTCCCGATGGCGTTATCGGTCGGCATCGCAAGTCGCATCCCTATATCGCCGAGCCCAAATGGGCCGCCAATGGCGATATCGTCCATGAGGTCTTCGAAACGGAGATCGGCCGGATTTCGATGCTGGTCTGCATGGATTTGCACTTCTTCGAGACGGCACGGCTGGAGGCTCTGGCCGGTGCGGACATCATCTGCCACATCTCCAACTGGCTGCAGGAACGCGCGCCGGCGCCCTACTGGATCAACCGTGCCTTCGAAAACGCATGCTATCTCATCGAAAGCAACCGGTGGGGGCTGGAGAGAACCGTGCAGTTTTCCGGGGGAAGCTGCCTGATCGAGCCCGACGGAACGGTTGCCGCATCCATCGATACAGGCGACGGAATTGCCTATGGCAAGGTCGATCTTGCCCGCGCACGCCGTCGCGAAGTCTTGAGCGAACCGGTCTTCAAATCGCGCCGGCCCGAGCTTTACATGAACATGATGACCAACAGCTTCACCTGGAATCCGGGCGACTACTTCCGCCTCTATGGCTATCAGCCCATCCCGCGCGGGCGCAAATCGCGCGCGGCCGTTGCCCAGTTCGCCCCCTCCTCCGTGATCGCAGACGACATCGCCCGCATCACCGCACTGGCCACAGAAGCAAAGGCGACGACAGCGCCGGACATTCTGGTTTTCCCGGAACTGTCGCTGACCGGGCTTGAGGCTCCCCACACCCGGGCGGAACCGCTTTCAGGCCCAACGGTCTCCGCCTTCGTGCGCCTGGCAATGAAGCTCGGCTTCTATCTCGTCGCCGGATTTGCCGAGGCGGACGGAGACAAAGTCTATAACACAGCAGTGCTCGCCGGTCCCGAGGGGCTGGTGGGCAGCTATCGCAAGACGCATCTCGGTATGGCCGATAGCTGGGCGACGGCCGGCGACGAATGGAAAATATACGATCTTGCCATCGGCCGAGTGGGCCTGGCGATTGGCCACGACGCGCTATATCCGGAAGCCATTCGTTCGCTCTCGCTTATGGGGTGCGATCTGGTGGCCTGCCCTTCAGCTATTGCCGGTACCTTCACCGGCAGCCACGGGGGAACAAAAATCCCGCATAACTATCCCATCCCGAAGGGAGCAGACCCCTTTCATTGGCACGCTCTGCGGGTTCGCGGCGGCGAGAACAACGTCTATTTCGCCTTCGCCAATGTACTTGATGAGCCACGGGGATATCTGGGCAAGAGTGCCGTGTTCGGGCCGGACTCCTTTGCCTTTCCGCGTCAGGAATCGGTGATACTGGACGAGGAAGGGATTGCCGGTGCGACCGTCAACACCACCAATCTCGATACGCCCTATCCAACGAACATCGTCCGGCGAAAAGACCTTGTTGTCATGCGTCAGCCGCATCATTATCAGCCTCTCGTCAAATGGCATCAGTAAAAGGTCGGCAGGATGTCCGCATTCACATTCGCAACCGTCCCGCAGATCATTGCGGGACCGGGCTGTATCGCAAAGCTTTCGGAGCTGAGGAGCATGCTCGGTCCGCGCGTTCTGGTGATTTCGGACGATGGGGTCGTCAAGGCAGGGCTCGTTCAGCCGGCGCTTGCCAGTCTTACAGAAGCCGGCGCCGAAACATCGATCTTCACCGGCGTTGTCGCTGATCCACCGGAAGCCATCATCCATACGGCTGCGGCACAGGCGGTGACGTTTGGCGCAACCGGTGTGCTGGGCATCGGCGGCGGCTCGTCGCTCGATGTCGCAAAGCTTGTGGCGCTTATTGCCAAAAGCGGCGAAGCGCTCGACACTATCTACGGCGTTGGCAAGGTGACGGGGGAGCGTCTGCCGCTGGCGCTCGTGCCGACAACGGCCGGTACCGGATCGGAAGTCACACCGATTTCGATCATCACCACGGGCGAACACCAGAAAAAGGGCGTAGTATCACCCGTACTTCTGCCAGACGTGGCGCTTCTCGACGCGAACCTGACCATCGGACTTCCTCCCGCCGTGACCGCGGCGACGGGAATTGACGCAATGGTCCACACCATCGAGGCATTCACGTCCGCCAGTGCAAACAACAATCCCGTTTCCCGTGCCCTTGCCAAAGAAGCCCTGCGGCTTCTCGGAGCGAATATCGCGATCGCCGTCGAGGATGGAACCGACCTTGCCGCCAGACAGTCGATGCTGCTGGGTGCAATGTTGGCGGGGCAGGCCTTTGCTAATTCGCCTGTCGCCGCCGTTCATGCTCTCGCCTATCCGATCGGAGGCCGCTACGGCGTTCCCCACGGTCTTTCCAACAGTCTGGTACTGCCGCACGTCTTGCGCTTCAACGCGACGGTGTGTGGTGATGCCTACGCGGAACTGGCACCGTGTCTCTTTCCTCACCTTGAGCCTGCTGATCAGAACGGACGGCTTTCCGGTTTCATCGACGGACTAACGATGCTGCCAGTGCGCCTTAATCTTCCCGTGAGGCTGAGGCATGTCGGAATTCCAAAGGAGGGAATTCCTCTGCTCGCGGAAAGTGCGATGGAGCAAACCCGCCTGCTGGTCAACAACCCGCGTACCATGTCGCTATCGGATGCCGCCAGTATCTACGAGGTTGCCTGGTAAGCATGCCAGTACACACGTCACATGAGTTATAGCCATCCTTTCTATAACTCACATCATCAAAATATTAAGCTACCATACAGGCACCAAACGGAGATATCTGGCGCGATTGTTATCGCAGCAACTTCGCGAGGCCCTTAGCGAGGATCGGTCCAGTCGGACGCCCGGTTGGAGATCCGCCAGCGTCTTCCAGGGTGATCTCGTAGAGCTGGTCCCCCCTTGGTGTTGGCAATTCCGGAACAGCCAGATGCGCCGAGCGCGCACCGTCGATCAGGCCAAGCGATACGGGCCCTGTGTCTTTGGACGGCAGGGTCCAAACCTGGATCGTCTTGTCCCCGGGGATGTTGAAATCGGCCAGTATACGGATCGTCGCCTGCGCGTTGCCGAAATCCTCGACGACGGCCTGCACCTCCCCAGCATCATTGATTAGAACCGCAACGACTAGCGGCTCCACCGTCCGGGTCAGGCTGTAAGCGAGACCGATCGCGAGCAAAAAGGCGGCGGCGACGGCCGAGATCGCGGCCATTCGCCAACCGTTCCTGCGGTTATCATTGGCATTTGAGATCAGAGGCATAACGCCGGTATGATCCTGGAGCGGCAAGGCCGCTTCGATGCGCTGCCAAAGCTGCTCGGTGACGGTAGCAGGTGCCACGCTCATGTCGAGTGGCAGAAAGCGCTCGCGGCTGGCAGCAATTGCGGCACGCAGTTCAGCATCGCTTTCCATGACAACCTCAAGCTCCGCAGCATCCGTGGCCTCTATCAGGCCCAGGACATATTCATCGGCAATAGCAGGGATATCCTTGCGATCGTAGATCATGCCATGCACTCCCGGAGAGCTGCAAGGCCACGCCTGATCCAGGATTTGGTCGTACCGAGCGGAATGCGCAGCCTCCCGGCGATCTCGCCATGCGAGTAGCCGCCGATATAGGCCATAAGAATGCCGCTCCGCTTGCGCTCATCGAGACCGCCGAGGCAAGCGTAGAGCCGGGAATTGCGGTCCAGCCTGTGCCACGCCGCCATGACCTCATCCGCCTGCTCGCTTTCGCGCAGGGCCTCCACCTCCTCGACTGTATGCTCGCGTTTTCCGTCCCGCAGGAGATTAAGTGCCCGGTTGCGGACGATGGCATAGATCCAGCCTCGGGCGGAGCCGTGATCGGCCCTGTACTGATGCGCATGGGTCCAGATCCGGATGAAGGCGTCCTGCACCACCTCTTCGGCAAGCTCACGACGCCGGACAATGCGCTCGGCGACCGCGATCAGGCGTTCCGCCTCCCGATCAAAGATCAGACGCAGGGCGTTGCGATCACCCTTGGCGCAGGCAGCGAGTGCCGTATCGAGATCGTCCGGCGTAGAGTCCATCAGCATCAATACCTTCTCCCAACACCGACGAAGAAGACTGTCGGCTTTGAAAGCTATACCCGCTGGATCGACGAATGGATGCAAGTCGAAATTATTTTTTCGCAGGCTGCATCCAAACGGCATGGCTGGCGTGTCTTCAGTTCAGGAAGCGTCGAGAGCCGAGCGCTACACGACCTCCGAACGGTTCAACACGGGAGAAAGACATGAAGATCATTCGTTTCGCACTGATTGCCTCCGCTGCTTCCATCGCAGTGGCATCGACCGCATTCGCGGCCCCCGTCCTCGGCCTGACCGGCGACAGGACGCTCGTCATCTTCGATACGGAGAAACCGGCGGTGACGAAAAAGATGGACGTGACTGGCGTCGACAAGCTTGTCGGCATCGACTTCCGCCCCGGCAACAAGACGGTGATCGGCATCACCCCGGATCATCGCATCGTCTCGATCAATCTCGAAACAGGCGTCGCCACCGATGTTGCCAAGATGGACAAGATGCTGACCATGACGCAAGCCCCTGTCGTGGTCGACTTCAACCCTATGGCCGATCGGCTGCGCTTCATGACCGGAACGACCAACCATCGCGTCCACCCGGATACTGGCGCTGTAACGGTTGACGGTGTGCTTGCCTTCGAGGAGGGCGACATGCACAAGGGCGAGACCCCGAACATCGTCGCTGCTGCCTATACCAACTCCGTCGGCAAGCCTGAAAAGACCGCCATGTATAATATCGATGCCACGATCGGCGCGCTGATCCAGCAGACCAAGCCGAATGACGGCACGCTGAAAGCAATCGGCAAGCTCGGCCTCAAAGATAAGCCTGCGACCTATGCCTTTGATATTCAGGGCATGGCGGACGGCAAGAACGTGGCCTATCTCGCCGCATCCAAGACGCTCTACACGGTTAACCTCGCAACCGGCGCGGCAACCGAAGTCGGCCCGATCACAGGGCTCGACAACGAAGTGCGAGACATCGCCGTTCTGCCGAACATGTAATTCGGCAGACGTTCAACGATGAAACTGAAACGGCCGGCCCTCAAGTGTCGCCGGCCTTTCTGATGATGGAATGGCCCCGGACCACATCTTGCGCAGAAGAACCTTGTCGATGACATAAATGACGCCGTTGGATTGTTTGACGTCGGCGATCGTCACGTGCGCAACACACCCATTTCGTCGGTGAGCGTGATCGTGCCCATGCTTTCCCTGGCCTTCAGAAGGCATCCGCCGACGATGAAACTTTGCGAATTTCGTCAGACGATATCAAAGTTATTTTTCGCCACGCCTGAATGGCCAGACGACGATGTTTCCCGCGAAGAGCGCCAACCACACCAGGTAAGGCTGCAAAGGCAATCGGATGAGATGGTAGGACCATTGCCATGGCGAAACAGTCGCTGCACCAAGGCTGTCGATGGCATGCTTGATATTGGCCGGGAATACGCAGATTGCATAGAGTGCCAGGCCAATGCCGGCGGCTTTCCGCAGCCGTGGCACCAGAAGTCCGACCGCACCGGCAATCTCACACAGACCGGTCAGGAAAATAACGGCCTCCGGCTCAGGAACCCAGGCAGGCGTGATACCGAGGAAAGGTTTGGGCAGGACGAGATGCAGAATGCCCGCGAGACCATAGACGCCGGATAGTCCCCACTGGCAGCGCCGCTGCCAGACATCAATCCTTGCCGTCACGTGCTATCCTCTGCTCGACATCCCTTTTTACGGCGTTGAGGTCCGACTTGCGGCCCGCAACCGTCTCGATCGCCGCGATTGCCAGATCGCTGGCGACGAAATCCGACTTGTGCCCGAGATTGTGCACGACGATCAGACGAGCACCACGAATATCGCGGGCGAGATGACGGGAGTGGACCTCAGGGGAGACGATACTATCAGTATCACCAGTGATGATGACCGTAGGCACTTTGATTTTGTGGTAATTCACCGAAGCCGCTCTGGCCCAATCGCTCAAAGCCGCAACCTCTCTCGCGTTGTGCCGAAATGCGAGCGGCCGCAACGCTTGCAGGGCACGTGTCTTGTCGATGTAGTCGGCGGGAACCGGGTTCGGAGCAAAGACGCCTTTCGTGGCATTATCGATCGCCATAAGCCCGATAGGTGGCACGATAAGAGTGCTGAATAGAGTGCCTGTGATCGGGGCGCTGGCGGCCTCGTAGTACCAGGCGATCCCGCTATTCCATGGGTAGACCGCCGGAGACAGGAAGACGAGGCCTAAGACCATATCCGGATGGCGAACGGCGAAGGACGCGGCAATTGCTCCCCCGAAGGAGTGACCGACAATAATAGCGCGGTTTATGCCTCGCTTCTGCATGAGGGCGGCAATGGAGTCGGCTTGACCGTCGGGCAAAATGTTCTGCTCACCACCGACGTCGGAATTGCCGTGACCCGGGCGATCGACGAACAACAGCTTGGCCCGTTCCTGGAGCTTTTTCCGAAACGAGAACATCGGATCGTAAAGGCTGGCGCTGGCGCCATGAATAAAGACGATTGGTGGCAAGTCTGGCTTCCGACCATTCTCGACCAGGACGCTATTGAGCTTGAATCCACCGACATCGGTACGGACTTGATCGTCCCGCTTTGGCGCAGCAACCGCTTTAGAAGCAATCAACGCGAAGCAGCCGATCATCAGAAACACGGCGGTCAAGCAAAGAGTTCGATCCGGCATATCCTAGAGCTGCCCCGCGGTGCCACTGGCATAGATCGGGCCTGTCGGAAGGCCCGTCGGCATCAAAACGAAGGCATTGTATCCCGCCATTACGTGCCGAATAATGTCGGCCTGCCTTCCGCGAAACGCATCGTAGCCATAGACGGTCTTGAGGATATGCAAAGGATCAGTGGTCACGGCGGTTTTTTGTCCGAAGTGGAATGATTGTGCATCATCACGGTTTTGCGGTTCATGGCAATGCCGAAGATGGAGTTGGTCGTGGCGTAGGTAGCGCGATTGATTTTGTGAGCAACCACAGCGAATGCAAAAAGGGCTCCGAGTTTCCTCGGAGCCCTTTGACAGTCTTGAAGATTTTGGTTGCGGGGGGCTGAGCAAACAGAGACTGGTAAATTCAGGGCCATCGCCAATCTACGAATCGTCTATCCCTCCCTCACAACAGTTCTTCAAGAAAAAGAGCGCACCAAGGGATGGCGTTCGCCATAGTTGATGTCGCCAAGAATATTACGGCCGGACCTGCCGTGAAGTTGCAAGGGGACTTTTGGGATCAAATTCCTCCTGTTCGTGTACGAGACCTACCTGCTCAATAAACGAAGCAAGCTCTGCGATCGCGCTCTCCGCCATGTCGCTGACAAAGCGATTTGCCGAAGAAGATCTACATTCATCATATGCGGCTGCAAGCTTACTCCGATCCATTCAAGATGTTGCTCAATGTAGCGAAAGATGCACACCCCGCCCCCATCCATGTCTCCCCAATGGTAGGCCGGCGCACCTGCCTGCCTTGCCATATTTACTATCGTGTACAACACGGGTCGCGACGGGAAACCGCCACAAGCCGCCACAGACCAAATGGGCTACCGGATCGAACCTCGCATTCGTCAGCTATGCGGCCGACCCGGAGCGCAACTTGGTAATCGCGATGGGCGTGGTCGACAATCTCGGCAAAGGCGCGGCAGGCCAGGCGGTGCAGAATGCGAACCTGATCTGCGGCCTGCCAGAAACCGCGGGATTGGACGGCGCACCTGTTTGGCCTTGACGAAGGCGGGCGGCGGCGACAGGGTTTGCCGACAAGACAATTATTGCGATGAACTGGCCCAGTATCATAACCCACTGATATCTGATAGTTTTCGGCGAGAATCTATGTCAGTTCGGCTACAGGCTGCCGGATGACCTCATAATGAGCCGCCGGTTGAAGATCACATGATGGAAAAGCGAATGAGCGAATGGCAACCGGTAGAACTTCCGGCTGCGCGGACTTTCGAAATTCAGTCCCGGCGTACCGGTGAAAACTACAGGATATTGATCCGACTTCCTCCCGGACCACCCCCCAAAGCAGGTTATCCTGCGCTGTGGATGCTGGATGGAGACGCCAGCTTTCCGCTCATTTTCAGCCAGCCCGCACACGGGCTTTTTCAGGTGCCGGCGGCGAGCAGCGCGGGGCTGACGATCGCGATAGGTTTTCCCGGCGGCTCGCCTTTCGATGCACCTGCCCGTGCACGCAACTACACGCCGCGGCCGGATCGCGAGACCGGCGACATGGTATCGGTCGATTTCGGTGGCTCGGAGGATTTCCTTCATTTCATTGCCGAGGAACTCCGTGCGAGCCTGTCCGAACTCTACCCCCTTGATCCCACAAGACAAACATTGTTCGGTTTTTCTTATGGCGGCCTTTTTGCCGTCCATACACTGCTTTCCTGTCCGAAATATTTCCAGCGCTACTGGGCAGCAAGCCCGTCACTGTGGTTCAGTGATTTCATGATGATGCGCCAGATGCGGGGTAACGCGGTGACCGGTTCAGCCGAGCGTTTGGTCATTACTGTCGGTAAGGACGAACAATACGCTGAGCATGCATTGCCGGCAGGACGGCAGGAGCACCTTTCGCGGCGGGCGATGGTGGACAATGCAGTGGAAGCGGCCGGACTTATCGCGCGCGCCAATCCAGACCTGCGGGTCGATCTGACCGTTGCGGCCGACCATGACCATCTTGACATGCTCATGCATGGCGCCAGGCGCGTACGGGCGATGGCCTTCGACGAACTGGAACCATGTGACTGACAAGCCGACTGAAATGCCAGCGACCCGAAGCAGATGCTCCGGGTCGCGTTCATTCAAGCCCATATTTGATCAAGTCAGAACGTCGTGCCGATCTTGAAGACAAAGCTGCGTGGTTCGCCGTAGAAGTTAAAGACCGAAGTACCGCCGACGCGTTCGTAATAGGTCTTGTTGAAGACGTTGTTGACCGTAAGGCTGGCCGTTACATGTTCGTTGAACTTGTATCCGGCCTGCAGATCAACCACACCGTAGCCCGGCGCATTGATGGTGGTGGCGCCACCTGCTGCAGTACGGGAAACATTCTTGAATGACGAGAATAGCTTCACACCACCGCCGACAAAGAAGCCATCGGTCCAGTTTCCAGTATCTTCGAACGTGTATTTGGTGAAGAGCTGCACCATATGCTCAGGCGTGTAATATTCCGATCCTGCCGCACGGGTCGTGTTCTTGTATTCCGTGTCCGTATAGGTGTAACCGGCCGTTGCTTCCCAGTTGGGCAGGATTTCGCCATTGACCTCAAATTCAATGCCACGCATGTGCGCCTTGCCAAGCGCGAGATAATAGCTGGTATTGTTCGGGTCGGTGACAGCACGGTTTTCGTCGGTCAGATCGAACCACGCAAGCGAAGCATTCAGGCCATCGGTCAGTTCCGCCTTCAGGCCAACCTCATACTGCTCGCCGGTGCGCGGATCGATGATCGCACCCGAGGAATCGACCGCCGATTGCGGCTGGAAAATCTGGGTGTAGCTGGCATAAGCGGACAAACGGTCTGTCAGATCGTAGATAATGCCGGCATAAGGCGTGAATTCGCCGTTGACCTTCACTTCGCTGCTGCCGGACTGGGCGTCATACCAGGTGAAACGCCCGCCACCGATCAAGGTCAGCTTATCGAATGGTTTGATGCGCCACTGACCGTAGATACCGTACTGGTCGGACTCGGTTTCCGTCGCACTGCCGAAAGTCACAGTTGGCCTGGCGAGGTGTGTATTCCAGTTGTATAGGCTTTGAGCGCCGGAAATCACGCCTGTTGCCGATCGCAGGCTGTCATCGCTGCCGCGATAGTCGACGCCCGCAATAATGTTGTTTTCCAGGCCGTAGATTTCGAACGGTCGGCTGATGTGAGCGTCGAGCGATACCGAATCCTGCTCATAGTCTCGTGCAAGCCACCGTGTTCCACTTGTGACCACGCCTGACGCGTTTGCCGCGCCGGCAGCATATGCATACAGAAAATCAACGTCGACATGTGAATAAAGGGCCGAGATCTTGGCGTGACCGCCATCTTCGAAGCGGTGCTCGAGTTCGGCAATATATTGCGTGACATTGTTTTCGAAGGTGTTCCAGTCAGCGCCGGTATATGTCGAGGTGGGCAGGTCGAGCAGCGTGCCGTTTGCAAGCGTCGGCAAACCGTTGAACGGTGAGATATCGCGCTTTGTATGGTTGATGCTGACCGTTGCGGTCGTGTTTTCCGTCAAATCGGCCTGAATCGTCCCGTAGACAACACCAACCTTGTTGTCGACGCCATCGACAAAGCTGTCCTTGCCCGAGAGAACGCCAACAAGGCGACCGCGAACACGGCCAGACTTGGTCAGCGGCCCGGTAACGTCACCCTCGACGCGCTTGCCATCCCACGAACTCATGATCGTATTGATGCTTGCCTTGTATTCGTCCGACGCCTGCTTCAGGCGCATATTGACGGCACCGGCCGGTTCGCCCGCACCGCCGAACAGGCCGGAGGGGCCACGCAGTATCTCGATGTGGTCGACAACAGCCATGTCCGGCTGCGTGCCGTAAATCGAGGAAACCGGCGTCGACAGACCGTTCATATAAAGCGTGTCGAATTCGAAGCCGCGGGAATAGAGGCTGGAACGACCGTCATCGTTGGTGAGGACAACGATGCCGGGCGTCTTGCGCATAACCGTATCGAGGGAAGAGAAATTTCCGTCTTCAAGGCGTTCGCGGGTGACTACCGTGGTCGATTGCGGTACTTCGCGCAGCGCGCGCGTGTCTTTGTCGCCAACGCTTATCTGCCTGGTCGTATAGCTGTTCGTGCCTTCGGTCTCGTAGGTCGCGCCCTCAAGCACGATCGGCGCAAGTTCCGTGGTATCGCTCCGGGTGCTTGTGGCATCCTGAGCCCTGGCACTTGCCGCCATACCCGTCAGCACGGTGGTTGCCAGCAGAATATGAGCCAGCCGCTTCATCGCCGGCCGTTGCAGGTTGATCTCAGTTCCGTTCATTTCCATACCCCCGGACGACTGGCTATTTCCACACGATTGTCGCTCGTTACGCGCCAAACAGTGCCGGACGTCCCCCGTCGCGGCTATTCTTGAGTGCTTATTTCATGTATTCGTATAAGAGGTTTTGAAAGCGCCTGCTTTCGTTAACCGCGCATAAACTTATGTAGGAGACCTCTGTGAACAGAGCCATCGCCCCTCTTCCGCCCGTGGCAGCAGATCCGAACCCCATCCTGACCCGACGCGAGTTACGCAAAAACGGCGTGCGCGTGCTCGACGGTGGTGATCAGGGCGACGCAGTCGTTGCCTGCGGCCTCGTCGGAAAGGTTAGGATGGACGGCATTCACGCCAATTTCGGCCGCCGCATGCAGGTCGATGACCTCGATATGGAAGTGGCGCTTGATGCGCAGGTATGCATCAAGATTTTCCTCGAAGGCTTTGTTGAAGCGTCGTTGAACGGCGTGCCGATGCCAATGCCGCAACGGACCGAACAGGGGCGTTGGCAGTCATCGGCCATTATCGTTTCGCACGGGAGTGGTGCACGCCTGCGCCGGCGGGCACGCAAGGGCCAATATCTCGATAAAATGGTCATCGGCATGTCTCGCGAATGGCTGCAGCGGTTTTCCGAAAGTGCGGAAACCCCAGCGAATTTCCGGGCGCTTCTGGGCGGGGAGCCGGGCTTCTGGCAATGGCGACCCAATTGCAAGGTCGAGTTTCTGGCCAGGCAGATGTTCGATATCGCTGCCCGCAAGCCGCCGTTTTCGTCCGTGCTGCTGGAGAGCCACACGCTTGCCATCGTCTATGAGGCGCTGACGACCGCATTCGGTACGAGCCCTGAGGCGGTGATGCCGCCGACCAACCTGACTGCGGCCGAACAGCAGCGGATTTATGCACTGGTCCGTTATATCGATCGCCACTCGGCTCAGGAGCTTGCCGTGACCGCCATGGCGAGCGAGCTTGGCGCCAGCCAGGCAACACTGCAGCGCCTGGTGCGCAAAGCGCACAATTGCTCCCTGAACGAGTTCATCCGAAACCGCTGGCTGGATGAGGCCCGTCAGGCGCTTCTCTTCAGCAATCGCAGCATCTCCGAGATTGCCTTCGAAGCCGGATATGTGCACCTTTCTAACTTCACGGCAGCCTTTCGCAAGCGGTTCGGTTATCCACCGTCTTCGCTTCGAAGACATGCCGGTCCAGCCGGAGGCTGAACGGGGCCACCAGAATTATCCTGTGCGCTGCACTCATATTTTTGGTGGCGAGCGCCAGTCAGCGATGCTAATGCTGCCGCCCGCACGGGCAAGAAGCAGACGGTGAAGCCCCTGCTTTTTCCACGTCGTCAGCGGAGAATTCAGCCATGAGCATTGGGATAATCGGCCGATTCGCAGCGAGAATCATCACAGCGGCGATTGCTTTCCTGCTGTTCTGGTCCGCCGCCAACGCCGAGGAGAACTGGCCGCGCAGCTTTACCAATGTCGATGGCAGCCAAACGGAAATACCCGCCAAGCCCCGAAAAATCCTTTCAACTTCGGTATCGCTGACCGGCACGCTTCTCGCAATCAATGCACCGGTTGTTGCCAGCGGTTCGGCAGCGAATGGCCAGTTCTTCGCGCAATGGGCGGCAGTGGCCAGCGAACGCAAGGTTGAAAACGCCTGGCCAGCCGGCAAGGTCGATCTCGAAGCCGTCTATGCAGCACAACCCGATTTGATCGTCGTGACGACAAGCGGGGCCGGTTCGGTCAAGGATCAGCTCGGCGCCTTCCGCCAGATCGCCCCGACCATTCTTGTCGACGATGGAGCACTTTCCTGGCAGGGCCTGGCGACAGAACTTGGCCGTGCAACCGGCCTTGAGTCGGAGGCGGCCGCATCGATCAAGGATTTCGATGCTTACGTTGCGGCAGCACGCGCAAAAATCAAAATCCCTGACGGGAAGGCCAACATCATCAGTTTCAATGGCGCGGGCCAAAGCAACCCCATTGGCCGCGCAACAGGCCCGCATGCCGCCCTTCTGTCCGCGCTCGGTTTCGATATCGAAGATCCCGATCCGGCCTGGCACACCCAGGCGGAAAGCCGCGACGACTTCGTCTGGGCAAATTACGAGCATCTGGTCGACCTTAAAGCGGGCACCACCTTCATCCTGCGGGTGGATGACCGCAAGGCAGCAGCCTTCCGCAACGATCCGGTTCTCGCCAACGTTCCCTCTGTAAAGAGCAGTCATGTCTATGGGCTTGGCGTCAATTCCTTCCGCATCGACTATTACAGCGGCAAGGAAATCGTCGATGGCATCGTTGCCAATTTTGGACACTGACACCCTTGCGGAACCGGCTGGATGGCACAGCGACGCCAACACGCAGGATCGACCGTAACCGGTTGATCGGGCTCGGGGCGCTTACCTTTCTGCTTGCTGTGACTGTCATCTTTGGCATCGTCGCCGGAGCGCGACCGATACCTCTCTCGACCTCCTGGGATGCGATCGTCGATTTTGATCCGGCAAACAGCGATCATCTCCTGGTGCGCCTGCTGCGCATCCCGCGCACGCTGCTCGCCATCGTGGTCGGAGCATCACTTGGTGTCGCGGGCACCATCATGCAGGCGCTGACGCGAAATCCACTGTCGGATCCTGGCATCCTTGGCATCAACGCGGGAGCGGCGGTGGCAATCACCTGCGCCATCGCCCTTTTCGGGATCAGCTCCGTCACGGCCTATATGGCGCTTGGCATGGCAGGTGCTGCTCTTGCCGGCGCAGCTGTCTATCTCCTCGGCAATCTATCGCGCGGCGGCAATCCCGTTCGAGTTGTCCTCGCAGGCGCCGCACTCTCCGTCGTCCTGATGTCGCTGACGCAGATCGTTCTGGTAAACAGCGACGAACAGGTCTTCGACGAGTTCCGCAACTGGTCCGTCGGCTCCTTGCAGGGACGAGGGTATGGAGTCTTGCTTCCCGTCCTTGCTCTTTCATCCATCGGGGCCGCAATTGCGTTCACACTTACGAAGGCGCTCGATACGGCAGCCCTCGGGGCCGATCTTGCCAAGGCACTCGGTGGCAATCCGCTGCGCATCTGGGGACTTTCGGCACTTGCGGTCATTATCCTTTCAGGGGCGGCGACGGCAGGTGCTGGACCGATCGGTTTCGTCGGGCTGACGGCACCGCACATTGCCCGGCTGATCACGGGTCCTGGCCATCGCTGGCTGTTACCCTATGCGATGATGATCGCCGCCTTGCTGACGGTAAGTGCCGATGCGCTGGGGCGGGTGATTGCCCCACCCGGCGAAGTGAGCGTCGGCATCATGCTGGCGCTGATAGGCGGGCCGTTCTTTATCGCCCTTGTTCGTCGCCACCGGATATCAAAGCTGTGACCCGCCCCGCACACCCTCGGTCCTCGACCCCTCGGCGATTTGTCTGGCGAAGCCGGCGCGTGTCGTTCGCCGTCGAGATGCGTCCGGTCGCCATCTCTCTTCTACTTGCAACAGCCACCGTACTCGCGGCACTCTTTACCATGACGCTTGGCCGTGTCCCGGTACCTTTCATTGACGTCATCGCAGCGGTGCTCGGAGATGGAGAGGGCGGCATGCGAGAGCAGATCGTCTTCAACCTGCGTCTGCCGCGCGTACTCGTTGCGGTCTTCGCGGGAGCCTCGCTTGGTGTCTCAGGCGCCGTGTTCCAGTCAGTGTCGCGTAATCCGCTTGGCTCTCCCGACGTCATTGGTTTTACCACCGGCGCGGCAACGGGCGCACTGGCACAGATCGTGATCTTTGGCGGCGGACCGCTTGCCGTGGCATTGTCGGCAGTCCTTGGCGGGCTGGTGACTGCAACACTCGTCTACCTTCTGTCTTTCAAGCAGGGGGTTACGGGTGGCTACCGGCTGGTGTTAACCGGTATCGGTACGGGAGCGACACTCAACGCTCTCAACGGGCTGATGCTCGTCAAGGGCAGCCTTGACAATGCCATCGCCGCCAATCTCTGGCTCGCCGGTTCGCTTGATGCACGCAACTGGGATCATGCCTTAACCGTCGTGGCAGGCGCCTTGCTGCTGATACCGATTGCCGCCCTTGCCGCAAACAGACTTCGCATGATCGAGATGGGTGATGATATCGCCCGCCAGCTCGGTGTCCACGTCGAACGGACACGGTTCGGCATGATCGCATGTGCGGTCCTTCTTGTGGGCGTGGCAACAGGTGCTGCGGGACCGATCGCATTCTTGGCCCTTGCCGCACCGCAGCTTGCGACCAGACTGACAGCAAGCCGCGGCATACCGGTTATCGGTTCCGCCATGATGGGTGCGTTCCTGCTGGTATCTGCAGATTTGCTGACGCAGCTCTTCGCCACCAACCTGGTGCTGCCGATTGGCCGCATGACCGGACTTGTCGGTGGTATTTATCTTCTGTGGCTTCTGACCCGATCGAAGCGGAGTTAATTCGACCTCAAGCGACTGGCGAAGGGTCGTCGAGCGGCACGACCATTGGATCGCCGGTCACCGGATCGTCGATAACGACAGCAGCCAGCCCGAAGACGGTCTGTACGAGATCGGCTGTCATCACGCTGCGCGGATCACCCTCCACGATGACGCGCCCATCGCGCATCGCGACGATGTGATCAGCGTAGCGACATGCCTGATTGAGATCGTGCAGAACCGCCACAACCGTGTTGCCCTGGCGCCTGTTGAGATCGCGCAAAAGATTGAGAAGTTCGATCTGGTGAGCGATGTCAAGGAACGTCGTCGGTTCATCGAGCAGCAGAAGCGGTGTCTCCTGAGCCAGGACCATGGCGATCCACACACGCTGCCGCTGCCCGCCGGAAAGTTCGTCAACCGCACGGTTGGCCAGTTCCTGGACCCGCGCTGTCTGCATCGCCCGGTTGACGGCCTCCTCGTCCGCCCGACTCCAGCGTTGAAGAAAAGACTGGTGCGGATAACGTCCACGGGCGACGAGATCGGCTACTGTGATGCCGTCGGGAGCAACCGAACTTTGTGGCAAAAGGCCGAGTGTGCGTGCGACGTCGCGCGCGGGCAGACGTTCGATTTCCCTGCCGTCAAGGACGACGCTCCCGGCTTCGGGCCGGATGATGCGAGCGAGCGCGCGCAGTAGCGTGGACTTGCCACAGGCATTGGGGCCAACGATCACCGTGAAAAGGCCGTCAGGGACTTTAAAACTCAAATTCTCAGAAATTACCCGATCGCCATAGGTCAGCTTGACGGTGCGGGCTTCAAGCCGGGCGTTTGCCAAATCTAGGGGGCCGGGAATCGACTTTTTCATTTGCATATAACCGTTGCTTGGCACCTTGTGGCCGAGAACAGGATGTAACGTCAACCTCAAATGCGGCAGCTCAAAACTGCTCGGCACGTCTTCAAGACCGGCTGCAGGTCAGAATAAAGCGCCTGTAGACGAAGGTGCGCAGCCGGTTGCGCAGGTTGGCATTTTTCCGCTGCGCTTTCGCTATCGGGTGATGGGAATGGAGTTCTATCTTATCAAAGCCCGCAGCGATCAGCAGCGGCGTCAGCATCTGGGGCTGTAGCCCCCGGCCGAATGGAAGCTCCTTCATGATCGCCGCATGGCGACTGCCCAGAGCGCCGTCATAATTCCTGTCAGCACCCATCACATGATCAATAAGCGAAATCAGCACGCTCGCAAGGCGTCCGGTCGGTTTCGGCGTCGCCCAGTCGCCATCGAAAAACAGAAGCCGGCCGCCCGGACGAAGAAGCCTGAACCATTCGGAGAACGTCTGTTCGGGCTGCGTTAAAGTCCAGACCAGATGCCTGCAGACGATCGCGTCATAGGATGCATCGGGCTCCATGGTGTTTTCGGCATCCGCCATGATGAAGCGCAGCCGCGGTTTGCCGGCGTGTTTGGCGCGCGCCACCGCCAGCATCGCCTCCGAAAAGTCGAGCGCCGTAACATCGTGACCCAGATCATGGATCAGGCGCGTCACCTCGCCGGTGCCGCAGGCAAGCTCAAGAACCCGTTTCGGCCCCGGACCGATCAGCTCCCTGATCGGTTTCTGCCAAGCCTCGGCTTCCGGACCGGCGGCGATCCTGTGTCCGAATGCCAGATCGAAGGTCTCCGATCTTTTAGACCAATAATCCCGGATTTCCTCCTTGAGATCGAAATTGCCGCCATCCATTGCGTCGTCCTTCGTCTGTTCCCTGTATAAGCGCCGACGAAATGATTCAATCCGGCGCGTCGAATACGGTGTTTAGCGTTGCAACCGTCACGGCAATCGCGATTCCGGGCCAGATCATCGGGCTTGGATGATCGAAGATGAAAACGCGATATTCGAACAGCATGGAGCCCCAGTCCGGTTTCGAGGGGTCTGCGCCAAGCCCGATGAAGGCCAGCGAGGCGTAGGCGGTGACGGCAAAACCAGCCTGATTGCCGGTATGGGTCGCCATCAATGGCAGGATATTCGGCAGAAGATGACGCAGAACCATCCGCAAAGGCCGAACGCCCAGTGCCTGGGCCGCGTGGATAAAAGGTTGTTCAAGCACGCGGCGGCTGAGTGAATGGGCAAGTAGAGCCGTCGGACCGATGCCGGCAAGACCAAGAGCCACCCCGGCCGTGATGGGCGTCAGGCCAAAAATCGCGGCCGCCGTCAGGGCGATGATGAGCGTCGGAACGGTGATGAAGAATTCGCAACAGCGCAACGCCGCCCTTTCCTGCCAGCCGCCCAGCACCGCAGCGCCGGCGCCGAGCAAGGTGCCGCCGGTAAATGCGATGACGCCGACCGACAAAACCACAAGCGCTGTGCGCCATCCGCCCGCCATGAGGCGCGAAAGAAGATCGCGACCGAGATGGTCGGTGCCCAGCAGATGCTGCACCGTTATACCGGAGTGGCGCACGAGCATATCCACGGCGTCCGGATCACGTGGCTGCCAGACGGCGCTCAGAAGCAGTAAAAGGGCCAGGATGGCGAGTGCGATATACCGGACCATCAGGCGAGCCGCGGATCCAGAAGGCGCTGAAACAGCTGCACGATCAGGTTCATTAAAAGCAGCCACAGCGCGATGACCATCACATAGGCCTGCAGCACCATCTGGTCGCGCACCGCGATGCTCTGTACCAGGAACTGGCTGATGCCGGGAAGATTGAAGAGGATTTCCATGGTTGCCGTCGAGCCGATCACCCACCCCGCTTCCGAGCGCACCGCCGAAAGCAGCGCATAAAGTGCGCCGCGATGCGCGTGGCGCCAGAGCGCCTGCCGGTACGAAAGTCCCTTGGCGAGAGCGGTGCGAAAATACGGCTGCCGCGTGGTTTCGATCATATCCCGGCGATAGACGCGCGCGAAGACGGCAGCCGAATGTGAAGCGATCAGAATGACGGGCAGGACGATCGCTGTCATGTCCGTTCCGAAGGGACGAATCCAGCGCAACTGGACGCCGAGGACCCAGAGCAGGACAAGGCCCAGCCAGAAACCGGGAACGGCCTGCACGAAGACCGACAATGCCCGGCTGGTACGATCGGCAATACCGCCCGGTCGCGCCGCAGCGCTGAATCCGAGCGGCACGGCAATGGCAATGGCAACGAGCAAACCGGAAACGCCAAGAAGAAGCGATACGGGCAGGCGATCACGAAACTCGGCAAAAACGGCTTCACCGGTGCGGAAGGATCGCCCCCAGTCGCCAGCGACAAAATCCGCAAGCCAATGCAGATAGCGCAGGACGAGGGGACGATCGAGGCCCCACCCTTCCCGCAGCGCCGCGACGGTTTCACTCGTGGCCGCCAGGTTCCAGACCCGAATGGCAATCTGCACCGGATCGGCTGGCATCCATGCAATGAGCGTGAAGGATGCGAATGAAAGCGCAACCATTCCCAACACGGAATATATGCCGAACCGGAGCAATTGCATCAGGCCTATTTCACCTCGCCGATATCGGCCCGCAGGACGTAATAGTCGGAGCCCCAGGGCTCGTAGTTCTGCAGCCGCTTCGAAAGTCCGACATACCAGACGGGTGAGACCAGGAAGGATGCGGGAACATCCGCAAACAGCTTCGTCTGTGCATCGAGCGCGATCGTGGCGCGTTCGCCGGCGTCGCCCGCCGTCGCGAAACGGTCGAGAATGGCATCGAAGTCAGGCGAGGCGTATTTCGCATAATTGAGCGAGGCACCACTGCGCAGCATCGAATTGAGGAAAAAGGCGGGGTCCCCGTTCGGCGCGGTGTGCTGCGCCCAGAGCGCGATGTCGAACTCACCGGCAGCCGCCACGTCCTGGATATTTTCCACGACCTTCGTATCGAGTTCGATGCCTATTCTGGCAAGCTGCGCCTTGACCACCGGCAGCATGGTGACGAGGTCGGGGCGCTGCGGATAGGTAATGGCGAGAAGGCGCAACGGCGTGCCGTCCTTCTCACGCTTCCCTGCCCCGTTCTTCGTCCAGCCAGCTTCGTCGAGAAGCGCTTCGGCTTTCGCAAGATCGGTCTGTCGCTGCTCTTTCCCGGCAAAGGGGAAATAGGCGGCATAGGCGCCGGTCGCGGGTTCACCGCCATTGATCGCAGCGGCGAGTTCCCTGCGGTCGAAGCCGAGATCGAGCGCCTGGCGCACCTTGATATCGGCGGTAACCGGCCTCGTTGTGTTCAGGAAAGCGAGATATTGATAACCGACAGGGAAAGACTTGATCGTCAGATCCGGATTGGTTTTCAGACGGCTTACGACTTCTGAAGGCAATCCAAAGGCAAGGTCCAGTTCCCCCGCTTCCAGCGCCAATGTCATGCTTTGCGCATCGCCGAACCTGCGGAAATCAACTGTAGAACGGGCATCCGCATCGGCAAAATGGGTGTTCGGCGTGAGCGTCAGTGATGTATCCGCCTTGAAATCCGCAATCTGATACGGACCGGTGAACAGCGCCTTCCCGTCGGTGGCGGGCTTGTAGGCGATCAGCGGCCATTCCGCGAAAAGTGCCTGAAGAAAAGCCACCGGCTTTTCCGTGGTAATCATCAGTGTCAGGTCGTCGGCCGCCTTGAAATCCAGCTTTCCACCCGTTGCCAGCGCCGCCTTGTTGGTTGCAAATGTATGGTCGAAACCGGCGGCAAGCGCAGCCGCCGTTACAGGCGAACCATCGGAAAAGGCGCGGCCCGGTTTCAGCGTCACTGTCCAGCTGAGATCGCCGGTGCGTTCCGCTTTTTCGGCAAGACCGGGCACAAGTCGCCCTTCCCGGTCCACGGTGAAGAGGTTTTCACCCACGCCATGGCTGACAAGCGCCCAGCCGTTCGATCCCTTTGCCGGGTCGAGACCGCTCGTGATGTATGTGGCGCCAACGCGCAATGGCTCGGTGGCGAGAGCACTGGCGCCCACACCCGCTATCAAGGCCGCAAGCCCGGCCGCGGCCAGACGTGAAAAGCTCTTTGCCGACATTCTATTTCCTCTCATGCTATTCGGACAGATTACGAAGCCGCTGTTTGCGGCCGGTCGGGTGGTAGGCGAAATCGTCAACGACGCGGCCACCCAGCAGATGTTCGGCAACGATGCGATCGACTGCCTCTTCCGTGACGCCGCCATAATAGGTGCCCTCGGGAAAGACCTGCAGGACGGGCGCAAGGTTGCAGGGGCCAAGACAGGTGGACTTGGCGGTCATGGTGCCCTCACCCGCAATCCGAAGCTTCTGCCGCTCCTGCTGGTTGCGCAGATGGCCCCAGATCGCATCCGCACCCGCCGAATTGCATGGACCACCCTGGCAGACGAGCACGCGGCGTTTCTGTGCCGGCACCAGAGAGCCCTCGCCGGCGGACCGGAGTGACGCCGGAAGATCAAGTGGCTGCGCCGTTTCGGTAAGATCTTCAAGCAGGCGCGCCATCAGGCTGCTCGCTGTGGGGCTTGCTGTTATGGAAAGGGACGGCCACGGCCTGACGTCGCCTGCCCGCCATCGTTTCAGTGTCTTCGTCATCCAGTTGTGAAAACTGGGCTCCAGCGGCAGCATCAGTGGAATGATCAGGATATGGCTGACATCCTCATCGATCAGATTAAACAGCGCTTCGCGGAGTGACGGTGTTCCCTGTTCCGTGAAGGCGATGCGAACGGTCCTTGCGCCGCAAAGCCCCTCAGCCTGCATTGCCAGACGCTGCATGTCCTGATGAGGCGCGGCGGCAAAGGCCGACTTCGCGACCAGCAGCACGGCGTCGGGCGCGGACGGCTCGTATTGGGTTGGTTGGATACTGTCTGTCACATTGCCTCATTCACGAGGCGGCGTCGAAAATGACAGGGTCTCCGGCGAAAGACCGGAAACAGCCATCATTCCCATGGCACCCCCCGACCACGGAATTACATGATGTCAGGCAGGTCTCCTGGCTTGCGGGTCGAGGCCGTCTCACCCGTCTTCCCGGCATCGCTGCCAGTGACATCGTGGGCGATCGGCTCACCGCTTACAGTTGCGGGACAGCTCCGGACTTTAACCGGATTCCCTCTTAGCTCCGCCGGGTGGCGGAAGAACCATGACGGATGGACCCTACACTGCCGCCGGTCACTGTCAACTACCCTCACGGGTGTAAAAACTCTGCAAGAAGCCTTTCGTTACGTTATTACATAACGATAAATCATTTATGGAGAAGGGGTCAATAGGTCAGTCACAGAAAATCTGATTATCGGACCGCATCAAAACCTGTAGCCCCGGAGCAGCATAATATTTGGCGGCGGAGGGGTCGGGGTGCGCCGTACCCGCGAGGTAGCGGGGAGCTGAGCGGAATGGGAATTTTCTCCGTCAAATGAAGATATTTGTTCCCTGCATCCAAGCATTTGTTTTCTGATATATCTTTTGGCGTTTTCGATCCGTTTTCTGTCTGCCCAAAAACTTGTAAGACTTAGTCAAGATTCAAGCAAATTTGCTAGAGCACGGCTGGTCGTCAAGCTTCCTCAGCTTCGCTGGGATGGCTTTATTTTGCCGTGTTTTTGACATCCGTCGTTTCAAGGAAAGCTATTCGGGCCTGCGCGCCAGCACGCGTTGTTCTTCCTCAGCGGACAGCGGTGTGCCGGCTTCGATCGATGCCAGATAGGTGTCGATCGTCTCTTGCGAAGACGCTGGAACGTAACCGTCAGTCCTTGGAGACGACAGTGCGAGACGCGTGACCCACGTGCCGCCGGATCTGCAGGCAACGGTTACCGTGCTCTCCTGCTGCCGTTTCAACTCGTATTCGCGGCAAAGTTCGCCCTGTCTGTCGACAAAGCTCGCGACGATGCGCAGCCCTTCGGATTGACCGAGTACGATATCGCTACCGGAAGGTTGACGGTCGAGTGCGGCAGATAGTGCGCTCTCGAAAGATGAGCCGGGCTCGACACTGCTGCGCCCGGCCATGAAACCGCCGACACCCGTAACGATAGCGAGTATGGATGCCGCAACAGGCATCAACCAGTGCTGCTCCGGACGAGGAGCCTCCGGCTTTTCCCGTCTCCGGAACCCAATGATGTTGTCGTCTTCCGCACGGGAAGGACCGGCTTCGGCTTTTTCGACCATGCGGCGCACCGACGCAGCAAGCGCATCCGGCACAGGCTCATCGATCAGCGGTTTCATGGCGGCGGCAAGCGCGACCCGGGTTTCGAGGAAAACCACAAGCCGTTCAGCAAGCGCTTCATCCGTTTCAAGCGCCGTCTCCAGACGCAGACTGGTCGCCTCGTCGAGTTCACCATCGGCAAACGCCATCAATGTCTCGTCGTCAAAATGTTCCATAGTCATGCAACGCTGCCTTTCTTGTCGGACGAACGTTTCTCCCCGAGACTTATTCCTGTCAGTTCCGCCAGATGTTTGCGTGCCCGCGCCAGCCTGCTCATGACAGTGCCGATGGGAATGGACAGAACATTGGCCGCATCGCGGTAACTCAGTTCTTCGATACAGACCAGAACCAGCACTTCGCGCTGCTCTTCCGGAAGCTGCTGCAGGGCCGTTACCACCTCCATCAGCTCCATCCGCGCATGGGTTGCGGCCTCCCCCGAAGGGACCGATACGTCATAAGCCTTCTCAATCTCCTCCTGTGGGCCGGCGGTCCGGACGCGGCGGAGGTGATCGATCCAGAGATTGCGCAGGATGCGGAACATCCACGCGTCGAAGCGGGTATCGGGCGCAAAACTGTCGGCGGCGATGATCGCCCGCTCGCAGGCAGCCTGCACCAGGTCATCGGCCAATTCACGCGAATGGCAGAGCGAAATCGCAAATCGGCGCAGGTTCGGCAGGAACCCGACCAGCCGCTGCGGCACTGTGAACGTATCATTCGTCATGCCATTTGTTTGACATGGAACGGAATAATCTGTCGAGACAAACGTCTACCTGAGGTAACATCCCCACACATGTTCGGAATGTTTCGAGTGTATTTTCTACCGGAGATAGCCATTTGTCGAAGATTGCACCGCTTCGTTTCGGGTTTTGCATCATCATCCTCGTAGCCGCCGGTTCACTGACCGCATTGCCGCTGCTGCAATCGGCGGGCATGGCGCCCGGCGTCGCCGCGGCATTTGCCGACGATGATAACGATGGCGGCGGCGATGACGACGGTGGTGGCGGGTATAATGGCTCGTCTGGTGGCGGAGACCGCGGCAGCGACGACCGGCGCCCCCGTGGCGATCTGCGTTCGCTTTTCGGCTGGCCATTCCAGCGTGCGGAGCGCAGGCCGCAGCAGCGAAGGGCCGTGGCCATTCCGGATCACGCACCCGACAAAATCCTGGCGCTCGGCCTCGATGACGCATCGATTACAAACCTGACGCAGGACGGGTTTGTTGTTGATGAACGAACGACCATTGCGCTCACCGGCAGCGAATTGGTCAAGCTGACGATACCACGGGGCATGACGCTGGATGCTGCCCGACAGGCCGTGATCGCGACAGCACCTTCCGCATCCGTGGATTTCAATCATTTTTATCGGCCGGAACAACGGGAAGCCTCTTCCTGTTCGGGTGACGGCTGCAGGCTCGTCAGACATATTGTCGGCTGGCCTCTCAATGGCGGCCGGGATCAGGCGGCAAGCTGTGCAGCGCCATTGCCGATCGGCCTCATCGATACCGCCATAAACGCCGGACACGCCTCCCTCGCTGGCGCCATGATCGAGGTCGTGCAGCTTGAAGACGGTGCGGGACCGCCATCCGGCGTCCAGCATGGAACGGCGGTCGCCGCCCTTCTTGTCGGAGCCGCAGGCAGCCGTGCGCCGGGCCTCCTTCCCCGCGGCCACCTGATCGCGATCGATGCCTTCCAGCGTTATCGCAAGACAGCCGATATTGCCGAAACATACGATCTTATTCGGGCGCTCGACGTGCTGGCCACCCGCAACATCCGGATCATCAACCTCAGCCTGAGCGGACCGCCCAACATCCTGTTCGAAAAGGCGGTGGGCGCGACAATAGGCAAGGGCACGATCCTCGTCGCCGCAGCCGGCAATGATGGTCCGAACGCCAGGCCGGTCTACCCCGCCGCCTATGCGGATGTCATTGCGGTTACAGCCGTGGACAGAGACATGAAACCATATCGCCGCGCGGTGCGCGGTGACCATATCGACATCGCCGCCCCCGGTGTCGGCGTGTGGACGGCCGCCTCCGTTTCCGGCGGCAGACAGAAGAACGGCACGTCCTTCGCCGCCCCCTTCGTAACGGCAGCGGCCTCGTTGATACTGGGCGCCAATCCCGGCATGCTGCCGAAGGATGTGGCAGATGCTCTGGCGCAGTCGGCAAGCGACATGGGCGCACCGGGCAAGGACGCGATTTTCGGCTGGGGTCTCCTGAATGCCCGGGCGCTATGTCAGAGTTGAGTGAGCCGGCATCGGTCATCCCTGACGCCGTTCATCTATGCCTGCAATGAAAATGCCCGGCGCAAGGCCGGGCATGACAATCCGAATTTGCCGACGCGATATCAATCATCGTCATCGTCACCATCATCGTCGTCGCGGGAACTGCCTCGAAACCTCGGCCAGCTCTCATTGTCACCGCGATAGCGGCGGCTGCACGGGTATGGCATGCGCCTGAGACGCAGCGACCGTCAATGTAAGGCTTGCAAGTAAGGCCACTTTGCCCGGGGTAAAAACCTGGCTCACGGCTGTTCTCCTTCCATGTTTCAACGTCGATACCTGCCGAAGAACGCAGCCAGTGCGGATTTATTCCGGATGAAGAGAATTTATTGAGTGATCACCTCCTCAATTCCAAAAACTTACCTCGTCCGGGAATATCCATCGTCATCGAACGTTCATAACCGGACACGGGGAGATCCGGGCCGCCCGCCCGCCTCCCGATCCGAAACTGCCCTCTGATGACGGCGCAATTCAAAGGAGGCCAAGTGGTGGTGCACCTCATGTCCCTGCCAATGACAAATTCGAAGAAGGAACTAACGACAGTTGCTGTAACCGAGGCCACGGTTTCCGTCCGACGCCTCAAACAGGTTGTTGCGGCGCTGCTGGTTGCCTTTGCGGCCGTGCTGATCTTTCTGGCAATCGATGGCCTGACAATGCCGATGCGGGCAACGCTTTTCATCTTCTTCTCCGCCATCGTCGCCTGGACGGTCCTGGAATTGCCCGAAACACCGGTTGCCCTGACCGGAGCCATCGCGCTCGCCGTCGTTGGCGCCATAACGGAGGATGTGGTTTACCGGTCGCTGGGCAATGACATCATCTGGCTTCTTCTGTCAGCCTTCGTGATTGCCGGCGTATTGCGGAACGTGGGCCTTATCGAGCAGGTGACAGCCCGTCTGATGCCAGGCATGCGCAGCATACGCCGCATGTTCTGGATGCTGACGCTCCTCACTTTCGCCACGGCGTTCATCATTCCCTCCACCTCTGCGAGGGCCGCGATCCTTATGCCGGTCTATCTCGGGCTCTCCGCCGCGATCGACAATAGCCGGATCGCACGCGCCCTCGGTTTGCTCTTTCCCACAATCATCCTCCTCTCGGCCGGCGCATCGCTGATCGGCGCCGGCGCGCATCTGGTCGCAGCAGGGTTTTTGTCCCGCCTCACCGGGGCTCAACCGGATTTCATCGGCTGGCTGGTGCTGGCCGGCCCGTTTTCGCTTGCCACCTGCCTGATTGCCTGCGCCATACTGTTACACGTATTTCTGACGAAAGAGGAACGCGACATGGCCCCCGGCGGCAAAGCCGGACCGGACCGTGTTGCACCCTTCTCACGGCAACAGATCGCCGTCGCCTGTGTGGTTTTCTGCACCGTCCTGATGTTCGCCACCCAGTCCATTCACGGCATCGGGATGGCGCTGATCGGCATGGTGGCGACCCTTGTCCTTTGCATGCCGAATGTTTCCGGCATGGCGTTAAAGGCAGCCTTGAAAACCGTCGAGTGGAACCTGCTTCTTTTCATGGCCGGCACGCTTGTCATCGGCGAGGCATTGATCGAAACGGGTACGGCGCAGATGCTGGCGGATCGGCTGGTGGCGGTTTTCCGCCAGAGCCTGATCACCGCACCAATAGTCATCATCTCGTTTGCCGTGATCGCGGCTACCTTTTCCCACCTGATAATCACTTCACGCACGGCGCGGGTCACGGTTCTCGTTCCGGCCTTTGCCTTGCCCTTGTCCGGCCTCGGCGTTGATCCGGCCACCCTCGTGATGGTGGTGACACTGGCAAGCGGCTTTTGCCAGATGACGATGGTATCGGCAAAACCGGTGGTGCTGTTCGGTGGCATGGAGCCCGCGGCCTTCACCCACACCGATCTGCGCAAGCTCGGTTATTTCCTCCTGCCACCCTTCATATTCCTGCTCATCCTGTCGGCCACATTGCTGTGGCCGATGCTGGAAATCTTCCAGAAAAATTAACACAGGCAATGGCTTACAACAAACGAAAGGCCGCGAAATGCGGCCTTTTTTATTTATCCGACTAAATTTTATAATCACCGGAATAACCGTCGGGCCAACACGTTTCCCCAATGTCACATACCTGTCATGAAAGGATCGTCCCATGCCCTTCCACGTTGTTGTTGCACCCTCCGGCTTCAAGGAAAGTCTCTCGGCGGAGCAGGCCGCCGACTGCATTGAAAAAGGTGTTCTGCGCGCATTCCCCGGATCTGTCGTTATTAAGGCGCCCATGGCCGACGGCGGCGAAGGTTTCACCCGGGCACTGATCGGCGCCACCAATGGCACGATCCACCCCGTAACGGTGACTGGCCCGGTCGGACAACCCGTCCCGGCCTTTGTCGGCTTTCTCGGCGGCTGCACTGAGCCGACGGCGGTCATCGAGATGGCTGCTGCTGCCGGTCTCAGCCTTGTTCCGCGCGACCGCCGCAATCCCTGCCTGACGACGAGCTATGGTGTCGGCGAACTCGTGCGCGCGGCACTCGACGGCGGCGCAAGACGGATATTGCTCGGCTGCGGCGACAGCGGCATCAATGATGGCGGCGCCGGCATGGCCCAGGCGCTGGGTGTTCGACTGCTCGATGCCTCCGGCAAAGAGATCGACCGCGGCGGTGCGGCATTGACGAAACTTCAACGCATCGATCTCAGCAAACGCGATCCGCGCCTGTCTGACGTCCGCATCGATGCCGCGGTCAACTGGCACAACCAGCTTCTCGGCGAGCGTGGCGTCGCGCGCGTTTTCGGCCCGCAGAAAGGCGCAACGCCGGAGCAGGTGGAAGAGCTTGCCGCGGCGATGGAAACCTATGCTGCCTGCATCGAAAACGCCACCGGCCTCGATGTCGGCTCCGCACCCGGCGCCGGCGCATCGGGCGGACTGGGGGCAGCCGTTCTTGGACTACTCGGCGGCAAACTTCATCCCCGCTACGATATCGTCATGCGATATCTCACCATTGACGATTATCTCCACGATGCCGACCTCGTAATCACGGCGGAAGGAAGCCTCGACGGGCAGACACCTTTCGGCAAGGTTCCGGCTGAAATTGCCCGCCGTGCCAAGACGGCCGGCGTTCCCGTCGTTGCCCTTGCAGGCACGATCGGCAAGGGTGTCAGGCTCAATTTCGATTGCGGGATCGATGCTTTCGCCTCAATATTGACCCGACCCTGCTCGCTGGAGGACGCGATCTCATCGGCACCGAAGCTTCTGGCGCGCGCAGCGGAAGATGCCGTCAGGATGATCATGATCGGGACAACCCTGCGAACACCGACGGGAAAGGTGGGCTAATACTGGAACCTATGGAAAACTGTAAGCAACGACCAAAATCGTCGGCGAAGAAGTTTCAATATCCATCCCGAATGTTACCTTTATCAAAGTCAACTGCCCCGATACGGTTGTGGTCGGGCATATCAAGAGTCGAAAAATCCGGATTTAGAACTGGGAGCAATATTGTGCGCTTGGCCCTTTGCTCATGTCGTCAGCTAACTGTGGTGACAAACGGAGAACCCCGCAAGGTCTCCGTTTGTCACTGCCGTGCATGCCAGCATCGTACCGGCTCAGCGTTCGGTGTCGCGGTGTTTTATGAAGCCGATCAAGTTACTGCGTCGGGAGAATACCAAACCTACATGCGCCCTGGAGATAGCGGAAAGAGCCTGGAGTTCCGCTTCTGCCCCGCCTGTGGATCGACCGTCTATTGGATGCCGGAATTTCGGCCCAATCTCGTCGCCATCGCCCTGGGCTGTTTTGAGGATTCAGGTGCCATGGAACCAAGTCAGAGCGTTTATGAGGAGACCCGCCATACTTGGGTTTCCTTATCTTTTCGAGATCCTGGAGAGAGATGAAGCTTCGAGGCTCCGGCGCGGGCTTTCAGGCCCCTTGATCTGGCTCCGGTGAAACAGACAAATTTAAAGAGGCGTTAAAACCATGTTGACTCGGCCGGGCTTTTAGACTTCTTTGTAAAGCGGTTTAGTAAATCGATTTACAAGCCAAGCAGAGGTCGGAAAGGCCCGATAAAGTGGAACAGAAAGCGGGAGTGTGATGGCGCGAAACCATGCGACCAGTCTGAAAGACGTTGCCCGGGCGGCAGGCGTTTCAGTTGCGACCGTATCGCGGCTTCTGAACGGTACGCTGGAGCTGCCGCCAGAAACGAAAGCGCGCATCGAGGCCGCTATCCGCGAACTCAGTTACGTGCCCAATCCTCATGCCAGACGTTTGAGCCGGGGACGCTCGGACACGATCGGCCTTGTCGTTCCTGATATTGGAAACCCGTTTTTCGGCATGCTCGTTGCGGCCGTCGAAGAAGAAGCCGACAGGCGCGGACTTGCCCTTTCGCTTTTCGCCACGTTGAACCGTACAGGCCGGGAATTGTCCTATCTTCGCCTGCTTGCCCGCAATCATGTCGACGGCCTCGTTTTCATCACGAACCACCCCAATACCGATGAACTGGCAGAACTGATCAACACCACCGGCAAGGTCGTGGTGGTCGATGAAGATGTTCCTGGCGCCACCGTGCCGAAACTCTTCTGCGACAATGAGCAGGGCGGCCGCCTGGCCGGCGCGCATCTGGCGACACATGGGCATAAACGTGTCCTTTACGTCGGTGGACCAGAGGAGATGATCAGTACGGAGCGTCGTTTTCACGGCCTCAAATCTGCTCTCACCGAGCGGGTGGCGGAGGCAGAGCTTTCGATTTCCAGATATTGCGGCGCATATACGGTGGAGTTCGGCCGGGCTGCCGCGCGCCGCTTTCTGGATGAGGGGCGCCCGGCAACGGCGGTTTTCGCCAGCTCGGACGAAATCGCCATCGGGTTTGTCGAGGTTCTGCGTTGCGAAGGCGTGCGTATCCCACAGGATGTGTCGATGATCGGTTTCGACGACGTCGGGCCGCTGCATCTCTTTGCGCCGCCGCTTACCGCCATTCGCCAGCCCGTCAGCGCCATCGGCCAGCGCGCCCTGTCGCTTTTGCTTGAAACCAATTGGGATCAGGAGCCTCCGTCGCTATCGGAGGAGTTGTTACCCGTCGAAATCGTCGTGCGAGAATCCGTTGCGCCGCCCGCGATCAAATAAAAAGCAACGAAACCAAAAGAGGAAGAACGATAATGCTGAATTTTAAACGTCGACATTTTTCTGCAGCGCTCGCTGCGACCGTTCTTGCCGGTGCGACCTTGTCTGCCGGGCTTGCCAACGCCGCCGAAAAAACCATCGCCCTGGTGCAGATCAACCAGCAGGCGCTGTTTTTTAACCAGATGAACGAGGGCGCAGAAAAAGCGGCCAAGGAAGCCGGCGTCAAGCTGGTGATCTTCAATGCCAATAACGATCCCGCAGCCCAAAACAGCGCGATCGAAACCTATATCCAGCAGAAGGTGGACGGCATCGCTGTCGTCGCCATCGATGTCAACGGCATCATGCCGGCCGTAAAACAGGCGGACGCCGCCAACATTCCCGTCGTCGCGATCGACGCCATTCTGCCGGAAGGCCCGCAAAAAGCGCAGATCGGCGTCGACAATGGCAAGGCAGGCGCCGACATGGGGCAATTTTTCCTCGACTACGTGAAGTCGGACATGGGTGGCAAGGCGAAGATCGGCGTCGTCGGCGCGCTGAACTCCTTCATCCAGAACATCCGTCAGAAGGGTTTTGAAGACACCATCAAGGACAAGGCCGGTGTCACGGCCGCCGGCGTCGTCGATGGTCAGAATGTTCAGGATACCGCACTTTCGGCCGCGGAAAACCTGATCACCGGCAATCCGGACATGACTGCTATCTACGCCACCGGTGAGCCGGCACTTCTGGGCGCCGTCGCTGCCGTTGAAAGCCAGAGCAAGCAGAAAGACATCAAGGTCTTCGGTTGGGACCTGACCAAACAGGCGATCGCCGGCATCGATGCAGGTTATGTCGCAGGTGTCATCCAGCAGGATCCTTCTGCAATGGGGGCCGCTGCGGTCAAGGCGCTCAAGACGGTTGCCGACGGCGGCGCCGTCGAAAAGACCATTGCCGTGCCAGTAACGATCGTGACCAAGGCCAATGTCGAACCCTACCGCGCGGTTTTCAAATGATGATGGCCGGACAGCACACAGGCGCTGTCGACGGCGCCGGGGGAGACGTTCTCTCCCGGCAACCCGATCGTGAAGCGCGTATCTCACTGCGCAATATCCGCAAGACATTCGGCTCGCATCAGGCGCTTCGCGGCGTCGATCTCGATATCTTCCCCGGCGAATGCCTGGGTCTCGTCGGAGACAATGCGGCGGGTAAATCGACCCTTACCAAGGTGATTTCCGGAACCTACCTGCCTGACGACGGTACGATCACAATGGACGGCGAGGCCATTCGCTTTTCAGGTCCCGCAGACGCGCGCAACCGCAACATCGAAATGGTTTTTCAGGATCTCAGCCTGTGCGATCATATCGATGTGGTGGGCAATCTCTTTCTCGGGCGAGAAATTACCAAAGGTCCGTTTCTCGACCGTCCGACAATGCTTTCGGAAGCCCGCAAGATGCTGGACGCGCTGGAAATCCGCATTCCGCGTCTCACCGCCAAAGTCGAGAAACTTTCCGGCGGTCAGCGCCAGGCGATCGCCATCGCGCGGGCGGCATCCTTTAATCCGAAAGTCCTGATCATGGACGAGCCGACGTCAGCACTTGCCGTTGCGGAGGTGGAAGCGGTGCTTTCGCTCATCAATCGCGTCAAGGCGAAGGGCGTCTCGGTCATCCTCATCACACATCGCCTTCAGGATCTGTTTCGCGTCTGCGACCGCATCGCCGTCATGTATGAGGGCACCAAGGTGGCGGAACGGCAGATCAACGAAACCAGCCTCGAGGATCTCGTCAGGCTGATCGTGGGAGGACAGCGCCATTGACCGTCTATACTGAACGCGCCAAAGGCTCGCCGCTTTCGGATTTCTTCGCCGAAAACGCGCAAGTCCTGTCCATCACGGCATTTTTTGTCCTGTGCATGGTGTTTTTCTCCGTTACGACGGATACGTTTCTGACCGCCGGTAACCTTTTGAATGTCGTCCGCCAGGCCGCTCCCATCCTGATCGTCTCGGTCGCCATGACATTCGTCATCATAACGGGCGGCATAGACCTGTCGGTCGGCTCGATGGTCGCCCTGATCAACGCCGTCGGCGCCATCCTGCTCGCAGCCGGTTACCCCTGGCCGCTGGTTATCGTCGCTATGCTGGTTCTCGGCGGAGGGCTCGGACTGGTGCAGGGGTGGTTCATCGCCTATCAGGGTATTCCTGCGTTCATCGTAACGCTCGCCGGTCTTTCCATCCTGCGTGGTGTGGCGCTGTATATTACACAGGGGTATTCGATTCCCATACCTGAAGCGCCGGGGTTCTTTTACCTCGGTCGAGGCGATCTTCTCGGAATGCCGGTTCCGGCACTGATCGGAATCCTCGTCACGATCATCGCCTATATCGTCCTTTCAAGCACGCGATATGGCCGTCGTGTGGTGGCCGTCGGCTCCAATCTGGAAGCCGCGCGCCGTGTGGGAATGCCAGCAAAATGGATTCTCGCTTCGGTTTATCTGGCCGCGGGTATGGCTTCGGCAATTGCCGGCCTCATGATTGCCGCCAGACTAGGATCCGGCTCGTCGAATGCCGCTGTCGGTTTCGAACTTCAGGTGGTTGCGGCCGTGGTTCTCGGAGGCACATCGCTGATGGGGGGGCGAGGCACCATCCTCGGCACGGTGCTTGGAACCATGACCATCGCCGTTATCGGCAACGGTCTTATTCTCATGCACATCTCGCCGTTTTTCACCCAGATCGTGACGGGCGCCATCATCCTTGCCGCCATCTGGCTCAATACGCGCATCTTCACCGCGAACTTCCGCCTCGGCGCGAAGAGAAAGGGCTGATGCGATGAGTTCGGAACTGTCTGAAGGGCATATCCGGTCGGGGAAAATCATGACCGTGCGCGGCCCCATCGCTGCGGATCAACTCGGCGTCACGCTGATGCACGAGCATATTCTAAACGATTGCCGTTGCTGGTGGCATGCTCCCACGACACCGGAGCGGCAATATCTTGCCGAAGGCTTCGTCTGTATGGAGATCCTCGGCGAACTGCGTCAGGACCCTTTCGTCAACAGGCACAATATCACGCTGGATGACGAGCCGCTGGCCATTTTGGAACTGAAGGATTTCGCTGCAGCCGGCGGGCATACGATCGTGGAACCGACCTGCCAGGGCATCGGCAGAAATCCTCTGGCGCTTCGGAGGATTTCAGAGGCAACCGGGCTCAACATCGTCATGGGAGCGGGTTATTACCTTGCCTCGTCTCACCCTGAAAAGGTGACCGGGCTCACGGTCCGCGCCATAGCCGACGAGATCGTGCATGAGGCGCTCCATGGTGTTGACGGAACCGATGTCCGCATAGGGCTGATAGGCGAAATCGGCGTTTCTGCGGATTTCACGGCAGCGGAGGAAAAGTCCCTGCGGGGAGCGGCGCAGGCGCAGGTTCGCACCGGCCTTCCCCTGATGGTTCATTTGCCAGGATGGCTTCGGCTGGGACACAGGGTTCTCGACATCGTCGCGGACGAAGGTGCTGATCTAAACCATACGGTTCTTTGCCATATGAACCCGTCCCATGCGGATATCGCCTACCAGAGCGAACTCGCAGACCGCCGCGCCTTTATCGAATACGACATGATCGGCATGGATTTTTTCTACGCCGACCAGCAGGTCCAGTGCCCCAGCGACGAGGATGCTGCCCGTTCGATTGTCACGCTGGTGGAGGGCGGTTACCTCGACCGCATTCTGCTCTCTCATGACGTCTTCCTGAAAATGATGCTGACGCGGTATGGCGGAAATGGCTACGCCTACATTCTCAAGCATTTCCTGCCGCGTCTGAAACGGCATGGCCTCGACGACGCCACTCTTCAAACCCTCATGCGGGATAATCCGCGCTCGGCCTTCCAGGCAAAGACCTGACGAACCTATGGAAATGGAAAGATCATGACTAAAAAAGTGCTCCTCGTCGGTGAAAGCTGGGTCAGCTCCGCCACCCACTACAAGGGCTTCGATCAATTTGGCAGCGTGACGTTTCATCTCGGTGCAGAACCGCTGGTGAAGGCGCTCGACGGCAGCGAATATGAGCTGACTTACATGACCGCCCACGATGCGGTGGAGAAGTTTCCCTTCGAGATGGCAGGGCTTGACGTCTATGACGCCATCATCCTCTCGGATATCGGTGCGAATTCGCTCCTGCTGCCGCCGGCCGTCTGGCTGCAGTCCAAAACCGTGCCGAACCGGTTGAAGCTCATCAAGGCATGGGTGGAAAAGGGCGGCGGCGTGCTGATGGTCGGCGGCTACTTCTCTTTCCAGGGCATCGATGGCAAGGCCCGCTGGCGCCGCACGCCGGTGGAAGATACGTTGCCCGTCACCTGCCTTCCATGGGACGACCGCGTGGAAATTCCTGAGGGCTCGACGGCCGATATTCTGAAACCCGACCATCCGACCGTGGCGGGCCTTTCCGGCGAATGGCCACTTCTGCTGGGGGTGAACGAGGTTGAGGTGCGTGACCGCGCCGATGTCGAGGTGGTTGCCCGTCTGCCGGAAGATCAGGGTTCCCATCCGCTGCTCATCACCGGTCGGTTCGGCAAGGGCCGCACGGCCGCATGGACATCCGACATTGGTCCGCACTGGCTTTCTCCAGCCTTCTGCGAATGGGATGGCTATGGGCGGCTGTGGAAGAACATTCTCGGCTGGCTGACGGAAAAGCCGTGACCAGAGCGGCTACGCCTGCAAAATGGTCATCAGTTCTTGACGGCTGGGAAAGGCATCCTGTGTGCCCCGACGGCCAACCGTGATGGCTGCGGCCCTCGCGGCATCCTCAAGGGCACGCGCATCCACGGCGACGCCGCGAAGCATGGCGGAGGCGAGCGCAACACCCGTGAAGCAATCGCCGGCGCCCGTAGTGTCGACGATTGTGGCGGGCGCAGCTGGCACCTCGATAGCGCCTTCTGCGGAAACGAGCGCACAGCCTTGTCCGCCGAGTGTGACGATGACGAGGCCGACACCGGCGCACAGCAGGGACGCTCCGGCATCGGACCCTCTCTCACCCGTCAGCGCCTCGGCCTCGAGGCGGTTGAGGACGGCGATATCGATGAACGGCAGGACGCTTGCAAACCAGGGCTGAAGCGGCGACGGATTGAAAGCCGTCTTTAGTCCCTTCGATCTCGCCGCATTGAGAATGGCAAGGGTCGTTTCTTCCGAAAGATTGCCCTGCAAAACGAGAAGGTCACCGGAGACGGCGACGGCAAGGGCGTCCAAGGCAGCTTTTTGATCGAGCGCTGCCGCTGCCGAACGGGTAGTGATGATCGAGTTTTCACCGTCGGGGGTGGTCAGGATGATGGAGATATCGCTGGTGGGGCTATCGACGGAAATGAGCTTCGGTGTCAGGCGCTCGCGGGTGAGTGCCTTTTCGATCGCAATCGCACGCTCATCGCTGCCGACGGCGGCGACGAGCGTCGTTTCGACACCGCATCTCGAAAGAACAATGGCCTGGTTGCAGCCTTTGCCACCGAGACTGCGCGAGGCCTGCTCGCCAAAGATTGAAGCGCCTGCCTCAGGCAGTGCGGCAATGGAATAGGTTTCATCAAGTGCGATATTGCCGATAACAAAGGCACGCATGGAAAACTTTCGAAAGGGACTGAAATGCAGACCATATCCGACAACGCGGCCAATGCTATCAAGGAAATTTTCGGTCGCAACAAGGCGCTGATCGGCATGATACATTGCCCGGCCTTTCCCGGAGCGCCGCGTTATCGGAACGCAAGCATGGATGCGATCTACGATGCGTGCATGCGCGACGCCGAACGCCTTGTTGAAGGCGGCATGCACGGTCTGATCGTCGAAAACCACGGTGACGTTCCCTTCTCCAAACCAGACGATATCGGAGCGGAAACCTCAGCCTTCATGAGCGTGGTGACGGACCGCATCGTTCGCGCCGCCGGCGTGCCCGTTGGTATCAATGTGCTGGCCAATGCTCCCATCCCTGCCCTTGCAATCGCCATGGCGGGCGGCGCAAAATTTATCCGCGTCAATCAGTGGGCAAACGCCTATGTGGCCAATGAGGGTTTCATGGAGGGACGTGCAGCCGAGGCGATGCGCTACCGTTCATTGCTAAGGGCGGAGCACATCAAGGTTTTTGCCGACAGCCATGTCAAGCACGGCGCCCACGCCATCACGGCGGATCGCACCATCGATGAACTGACGCGCGATCTCGCCTTCTTCGACGCCGATGCCGTCATAGCGACAGGCCAGCGCACCGGAAACAGCGCGCCTCTTGAAGAGATCGAGGAGATCGGCGCGGCCACGCATCTGCCGCTTCTGGTCGGCTCAGGGGTCAACGAAGGCAATATTATCGAAATCCTCAAACGCACCAATGGCGTAATCGTGGCGTCATCGTTGAAGGAAGGCGGCGTCTGGTGGAACCCCGTCGAACTGTCCCGGGTACGTTCTTTCGTTGCAGCGGCTCAGCCCGGCCTCGATGGCTGAAGAGGAGACAGCAATGGCAAAACTTTCGATCAACGGCGAAAGACTTCTGGCAAATCTTGATCGATTTGCGGCGATCGGCGCGACTGAAAAGGGCGGCGTCAACCGGCAGGCCCTGACCGGACTGGATCGCGAGGCAAGAGGGCTGTTGGCGAAACTCGCCATTGATAGGGGATTTTCCGTGTTTCAGGATCCCGTCGCCAATCTTTTCATCCGCAGGAGCGGCCGCGACGAGCGCCTTGCACCGCTTCTGATCGGCAGCCATCTGGATAGCCAGCCCTCAGGTGGCAGGTTTGATGGAGCGCTGGGGACGCTTTCGGCGTTCGAGGTTCTCGAAACACTTGAAGATTTCGGAATTGAGACAGAGCGTCCCATTGAGGTGGTCGCCTTCACCAATGAGGAAGGCTGCCGCTTCGCTCCCGGATGCATGGGGTCCATGGCTTTTGCTTCTCGCAGTATCCCGGACAACTGGCTTCATCTTGTGGCAACGGATGATGGAGCCGGTTTTGCAGATGAGCTCGACGCCACCCTTAAAAGCCTGCCGGAAGCCACCATGCGCGATCTCAGTTTTCCGGTATTCGCTTATATCGAGGTTCACATCGAGCAGGGTCCATCCCTTGAAAAACAAGGCGTGCCCATCGGGATTGTGACGGGCATACAGGGTACACGCTGGCTGGAGGTGTCAATCACCGGCCAGACCGCTCATGCCGGCACAACAGCCCTAGCATACAGACGTGATCCTTTTCATGCCGCGGTCAATGCGCTGGGATCGCTTTTCCCCGCCATGATGCCGCTGGATCCTGCGGCCCGGTTCACCGTCGGCCGAACGGCGTTGCAGCCCGGTGCCGTCAACGCCATTCCACAATCCGTGACTTTTACCGTCGATATCAGACATCCATCATTAGAAACACTCGACGAAATGGAGAGTAAAATCCGCGCAATCGTGCACGAAGCTGCGATGGACCAAAAATGCGAAGCGACGATTGAACAGATATTCGACATGCCGCCGGCGAATTTCCAGGATGACATCGTCTCGGCATTGGGCCGCGCCGCACAGGAGCGCGATTTTTCGACCGAACGCATGTTGTCGGGCGCATTTCACGATGCGCTTTTCATGAACAGGGTCGCACCGTCAGCCATGATTTTTGTTCCGTGCCGCGACGGTCTCAGTCACAACGAGGCAGAGCATGTTGAACCTGAACATAGCATAGCGGGATGCAACATGCTTTTAGCTTCCGTTCTTCAAATATTGCCTTAGATCTGCCGCCGAAGACCATACAGATTGCCGTGTTAATACAGGTTACGACAACACCCTCTGAATAGCCCCGATTTTCGTAGACACCCTCGGGTTAGATTTTCTGCTGCTTCTCGAACTCGACGGGCGACAGCTGTGGTCGAACACGTCCTGGCGAGCTTCATCGCGTGAACGGTAGATCCTGCGGCGTATCCTCTCTCGCTTCAGAAGATTGAAAGGTACCCCTCCGCCTTACGGGCCGACTCCGTAGGGCGGACAAATCTCGGATGATATTCAACTTGAGCGGACTCGAACCTGTGACCCTGTTACTACAAAGTTCCGTAAGCAGGCGATCCTCACGCCAACCAGGAACTTAGCTTAAACGTATCATTTGGTTTGATCCGGACCGAACTGACCTTTTTCACGAACCGGACTGGAATTGCGGTTACTTATCAACAGCAGGCTGCTTCGCGGTGTTTGCGATAGCAACTCGATTGCAAGACCATTAGCTTTCTATCGATATCCCTCTATAGAGCCAGTTCCAGGTCCTGTCGAAATATAGATCGACAGATTGTCTTGTATCAAATTCGGCGCTGCCCATCATCGCCGATGAGGTGGGCAATGCGACAAGACAGTGGATGAGATGATTGGCGATCAGGCTCACATCCCCGGCTGCAACCATACCCGCATCCTGCGCTGCCCCCACGGCATCGACGAGCCGGTTCATGATCGGATCGGGTTGCGGCGGGATCGGTGCTTTCTTTTCGAACACGACAGCTTCACTGAAGGTAATGCGCTTCAGCGCAATGAGGTCCGGCTCCATGTTGATATGCAGCAGTTCGCGCATCAGGGTCCGCAGGCGCTCAAGAGCGTTGCCCTGTGCCATCGGCAAGTCTTTCAGCCGCGCCACCGCTCGGGCGTGTGCGTGTTCCACCACGGCTTCGAACAGGGCGACTTTCGAGGGAAAGCGGCGATAGACAGTATCCTTGCCTGCGCCGCACTGCGAAGCGACCTGCTCCATGGACGTGCCGGCAAAACCCCGCGTCGCAAAAAGCGTGGTTGCCGCGTCGATTATCCTTTCGGCTGCGGCGTTCTGTTCCGCCTTCAAGGGACGACCCACCCGCGCTGTCACGTTTGTTCTTTCCGACACCAGATTTCCTCCGCACTTGCCCGTGCCCGGCCTGTTTGCAGACGTCAAGCAGGATTGCCAACATAAAAGTTGACCAAGATCTTCATATTAACTGGACAGGACGGTCCCGTTTGATTTATTCACTCTAGCAGATTTCCCAAGCTTCGACCATGGGGGCGAATAGTGAAGCAAGGTCTCTCCTTTAAAAACATTCTGACAGCCACAACCTTTCTGGCGGCAACCCATGCCCTGGCTCAAGAGCAGGGCACACAACTGGAAACAATCGTTGTGCAGGGCAATGCCGGCGCCGCTGGGACATCCGCAGCGATTGTCGCCAAGTCCACTCGGTCGGCAACAAAGACCGGAACACCTTTAGCGGAAACGCCGCAATCCGTTACGGTCGTAACGCGCAAACAGATCGACGACCAAAACCCGCAAACGGTCAGTGAGGCGCTGCGTTACACGGCCGGTGTGTTATCAGATCGGGACTCGAACTCGCGTTACGATTCCGTATTTCTGCGTGGCTTCGGCGCGTTCGGCACGGCGACCAATTATGTGAATTATCTGGATGGCTTGAAACTTCAACGTGGTCAGGCCTTTGCAACACCTTCCATTGATCCGTTTCTCCTTGAGCGCATCGACGTCCTGAAGGGGCCGGCAGCACTTCTTTATGGCCAGGTGAGCCCCGGCGGCCTTGTCAATCAGGTCAGTCGGAAACCATCGAGCGTGCAGTCGAACGAGGCAAGACTTGAAGTCGGGACCGATGGAAGGGTTCAGAGCGGTCTTTACTCCACCGGCCCCATCACTACGGATGGAACATGGCAATATGGCATTGGCATTATTGGCCGCTCCTCCGGCACACGCTATGACGATGTGGATGAAAAGCGTCTCGGCATTGCGCCATCCCTCAAGTGGCAGCCGGACGAGGATACCTCGCTTGTTGTTTCCGGCTATTATCAGCGCGATCCGGAAGGCGGCTATTTCAACTCGCTTTATCCGAAGTTTCTGGCGCCCGCAGGCTATGCCGGTTTCCTCAGTCGGGACCTGAATGTCGGGGACCCGAACTACGACACGTTCAGGCGTACCCAGTATGGCGCCGGTTACGAGTTCGAGCACAGGTTCGATGACCAGGTGACTGTTCGCTCCAACTTCCGATATTCCGGCGTGGATACCGATATGCGTTCGCTCCAGATGAACGGGCCAATGTCCGCGACGGGTATTATTCCCCGTTGGGCTGTCCATTCCATCGAGGACGTCGAAGGCTTTTCCTTCGACAACCAGGCTGAATTCAAGTTCGAAACCGGTGCCATCGGTCATACGCTTCTTACCGGCCTCGACATTCAGCACTCAAGCAGCAGCTGGGAATATCTGCTGGGCGGTGCAACGCCGCTTGATGTGGCGAATCCCGTCTACGGCCAACCGATCGGCCCGTTCATGACGGCAATCGACAGTGATCAGTCGCTTCGCCAGACCGGCATCTATCTTCAGGATCAGATCGAGATCGGCGGGCTGCGCGGTGTTTTCGGAGTGCGGCACGATTGGGCCCGTCAGGACACTGACAATCTCCTCGCCGGAACATCCGTAAAACGGTCCGACAGCGCAACAAGCTATCGCGCCGGCCTGCTTTATCTTTTCGATAACGGCATTGCGCCCTATGTCAGTTATTCCACCTCGTTCGAGCCTTCCACCAGCGTGGGCGCCAATGGCAGTCCGTTCAAGCCGACGGAAGCACAGCAATATGAAGTGGGCGTCAAATACCAGCCTACAGGGCTGGACGCCATCTTCACGCTCTCTGCTTTCGATATTCGCCAGCAGAATGTGGTCTATTACAACGCCTCATCAGGCTTCAACGAACAGCAGGGAGAAATCCACTCCCGCGGGCTGGAGTTCGAGGCGAGAGGAAACCTCACCAGCAATCTCGAACTGATCGCTGCGGTTTCCCTGCTCGACACGGACGTTTCCGAATCCGGCATCACATCGATCATAGGCAACCGGCCGCAGGCCGTGCCGCGCTATTACGGTTCGCTCTGGGCGAACTACACCGTCTCATCCGGTGCGCTGGAGGGCTTAAGCATCGGCGGCGGCATGCGTTTCGTCGGCTCCAGCTATAGTAACGATACCAATACGGTGAAAGCCGATGGCTATACCCTGCTTGACGCTGCACTTCGTTATGATTTTGGAGCAACGAACCCGAAACTCAAGGGGCTGCAGGCGACACTGAACGTCACCAACCTGCTCGACAAGGACTATTACTCCTCCTGCAGTTCCGAATATTATTGCCAGTACGGCAACGGCCGCACGGTGCTCGCCGGCCTCAGATACAAATGGTGATGTCGCTGTGATCATAACGAGACGAGGTTTTTGCATCTCCTTTGCGGCAGCCGGCATTCTTTCCGGCATTCAGCCCGCTGAAGCCGAGCAGCCGGTTACCGTGAGGGATATGGCGGGGCGCGAGGTGCACCTCCCTGCCCTGCCGAAAAGGATCGTTCTGCTGGAGGCGCATGACCTGCTGACGATGTCGCTCCTGCATCGCGATCCTGCTTCGCTGGTCGTGGGCTGGGCAGCCGTCGATCGGCTCGACAGCGGTGAATTGCAGACGATCCTGCTGAACGGCCATTCCGTCAGCACGGTCGGGACGCTGAGCCCGGACACGCTTTCCCTTGAAGGGCTGATCGCCCTGTCTACCGACCTGATCGTGACCACCGCCTTCATGACGCCGCAGGGTGATGAGAATTCCCTGCTGCAGAGGCTGAAGGAGATCGGCATTCCGGTGGTGTTCAGCGACGCCTCCTCAAACGCGGCCGATGAGGAGCGGGCAACCGGCCCGGTTGATGCGATGAAAGCGTCCCTGCGCATGTGGGGAACACTTCTGGATGCTTCAGACAAAGCCGAGGCCTACATCGCCTTTGTTGAGCGGGAACTGGCGGGCATTGCCAGGCGCGTTTCGGGTGCGAAGCCCGTCACGACCTATCTCGAGGTCCAGTCGACGCTTGACGACTGCTGCTGGGCGGCGGGCAGAAAGAACTGGGGCGAATTGCTGGCTCTGGCCGGTGGTCAGCCGCTTCCAGGCGTGGTCGCGCCGTGGTTCGAGAAGCTGTCGCTCGAATATCTTGTTGCAACGCCGCATGAGGTCTATATCGCCTCCGGCGGTGGCTGGGCTTCGGGCGGTCGTCCGCCCATCGGCCCCGGAATCGACACTGAACTTGGCCGACAGGGATTGCAGCGCCTGATCGAGCGCCCGGGTTTCGAACATCTGCCGAGCGTTCGTTCAAAGCGTGTTTACGGGATATGGACCGGGTTGATTACCAACTTGCCCCTCAACGTCCTGTTTATCGCCCAGGCAGCCAGATGGCTGCATCCGGATCGATGTGCCGATATCGATCCAACCGCCATTCTCGACACCATCAATCGCGACTTCGCGGCGTTTCCCATAAAGGGACCGCTGTGGGCGGCGATCTGAGACACGGAGCCACGCCCGATGCCATCGACCAGCAACAACCGATACCGCGCCCATGCCGCGGTCCAGTTTGAAAAGATCGACGACTATATCGAACCGATTGTTGAATCGATTGCAACGCACGACATGACCGTCGAAAAGGCAGGTGGCATTCATCATATCCATTCGCCATTCGGCGACGCCACATTCGAGGCGACCGGAAACGGTTTTCGGTTGACGGCGGAAGCCGCCGATCCCGGCGGGCTGAACCGGCTGAAACATGCTCTGGTCGGGCCGATCGGTTTCATCGCCGCCCGTGAAAATCTCGATATTCAATGGGAGGGCGACCATGCGGACCCCGCCTTACCCGACGATCTGCGCATTTTGCGGGTGCAGACCATTGAGGACATGTCGCCCCGCTTTCGCAGGATCGTCTTCAAGGGGGAAAACCTCGAACGTTACGACCGTAAAGATCAGCTTCACTGTCGTCTCATTTTCCAGCCACGCGGCATCGCCGCGCCACGCTGGCCGCTACTTGACCATCGCGGGCATGTCGTCTGGCAGGACAATATTGCGGTTCCGACGCGCGTCTATACGATCCGCTTCATCGACACGGCCAGACAGACAATCACAATCGACTTCGCGCTCCATGCCCATCCCGGTCCCGCGACCCTGTGGGCGATGAATGCACGAGCGGGCGACGTCGTCGGCATTCTGGGCCCTGCGGCGAATGGCCCGGCACCGGCAGACTTCTACGTTCTCGCCGGCGACGAGACCGCATTGCCAGGCATTGCCAGAATTCTCGAATATCTGCCGCCGACGGCTACCGGCCATGCCTTCGTCGAAATCGACACACCCGCCGATAAACTGCCACTTTCCTCTTCCAGCGCCGTTTCGATCCAATGGTTGTATCGCAACAGCAAGGGTGCAGGCACAACGACGCTGCTTCAGGACGCAATTCGCTCCATTCAATGGCCGGAATGTCCGGCGGGCATCTTCTTCTGGGGCGGATGCGAACACAAAGCATTCAGCGCAATTCATCGCCATCTGAGGAAGGAGGTCGGGCTTCCCCGTGACCGCGTCGTGCTCTATTCGCACTGGCATCGGTCCCTCAGCGAGGAAGACATCATTGCCAGAGGAGGCGATGCCTATCTGCCTCAGTGAAGACAAGGATTGCTATTCAAAAACTAAACACACCGGGCCGGCCTCACGCAGGGAACGTTTTTCTTAGATAGCGCTAATGAGTGCTTCCCAGATGGGCTGGAGTCCGTCTTACCGGCGTCGCTGTTTACCGATTCATTGGGTCAGCAACAGCGGTTAGGAACATTCATGGATGTGCAAAAATTCCCCCTCGAGGGTTTTATCCATCTCAAGGAAGTGAGTGTTGCCTGGGGCGCGGCCGCGCTGAATGGCAATTTCCGCAAAACACAAAAAGGGCTCCGCGTTGTTTCGGAGCCCTTTGACAGTCTTGAAGATATTTGGTTGCGGGGGCAGGATTTGAACCTGCGGCCTTCAGGTTATGAGCCTGACGAGCTACCGGGCTGCTCCACCCCGCGTTGATGGTTTTATTATAGCATAAAGGCCGCTGTTGCGGCCTTTTGATTTGGGCTTTGTGCCCCTTTTGTGATTGAGAAGATTTTGTGTTGCGTTTTGCAGACCTGGCAGCGACCTACTCTCCCGCGTCTTGAGACGAAGTACCATTGGCGCTGGGGCGTTTCACGGCCGTGTTCGGAATGGGAACGGGTGCAGCCGCCCCGCGATAACCACCAGGTCGGCAAAACGCAACATATGATCCATGCGTTTCGCATGGATCATATGATTGCTTGTTTATTGGTGTACCTTATCCTGTTCGCTTGACGCTCACAGGGGACACCAATTGGCCATACGGTCACCTCGCATATGAGGCAACGTCTGATCCAAGCGATCACAGACCATGTTTTCACATGGAAACTGTTGTTTCGAGAAGCTGGAGAGCTGAACGCTCTATTTAATTTACACGTCTTTCTGTGACCTGTCGGTATTCCACCTTTGCTCAACAATGAGCATGGCAGCCATACAGACCAGAGGTCGTCGCGCCCTGTGGCGCGGCCCGTCCGGAGCCCTTCGGGCGTCAGGACAGAACAGATCATCAAGCTTGGCTTGATGAACATATTCAATGGGAACGAAGAAGTCGATCGAGCTATTAGTAACGGTAAGCTTCACACATTGCTGTGCTTCCACACCCGTCCTATCAACGTGGTCGTCTTCCACGGCTCTGATAGGGAACACTCGTTTTCAGGTTGGTTTCCCGCTTAGATGCCTTCAGCGGTTATCCATTCCGTATATAGCTACTCTGCTATGCCCTTGGCAGGACAACAGATCCACCAGAGATACGTCCATCCCGGTCCTCTCGTACTAGGGACAGATCCTGTCAATATTCCTACACCCACGGCAGATAGGGACCGAACTGTCTCACGACGTTCTGAACCCAACTCACGTACCGCTTTAAATGGCGAACAGCCATACCCTTGGGACCTGCTCCAGCCCCAGGATGCGATGAGTCGACATCGAGGTGCCAAACAACCCCGTCGATATGGACTCTTGGGGGTCATCAGCCTGTTATCCCCGGCGTACCTTTTATCCGTTGAGCGATGGCCCTTCCACACGGGACCACCGGATCACTATGACCGACTTTCGTCTCTGCTCGACTTGTCAGTCTCGCAGTCAGGCTAGCTTATGCCATTGCACTCGACGACCGATTTCCGACCGGTCTGAGCTAACCATCGCGCGCCTCCGTTACTCTTTCGGAGGCGACCGCCCCAGTCAAACTACCCACCATACACTGTCCCGGATCCGGATAACGGACCGCGGTTAGACATCCACGAAGATAAGGGTGGTATTTCAAGGATGGCTCCACAGAAACTGGCGTCCCTGCTTCAAAGCCTACCACCTATCCTACACATGCCTTGGCGAATGCCAGTGTAAAGCTATAGTAAAGGTGCACGGGGTCTTTCCGTCTGACCGCAGGAACCCCGCATCTTCACGGGGAATTCAATTTCACTGAGTCTATGTTGGAGACAGCGGGGAAGTCGTTACGCCATTCGTGCAGGTCGGAACTTACCCGACAAGGAATTTCGCTACCTTAGGAC